>NZ_CAWPCB010000006.1:0-105930 GCF_963886535.1 Proteus sp. G2675 | reverse complement strand
GGACTCGAACCAGTGACATACGGATTAACAGTCCGCCGTTCTACCGACTGAACTATGGAGGAAGCGTGTTCTCGTGAGAACGAGGCGAATAATAGCTATCCTCTTTTCCCTTGTAAAGCAAAAAAACAAAAAAAATGTTTGTTTGCTCAAGAGTGCACCGTTTTGTTGTTTTTTTGATAAAAAAGTATAAAAAATAAATAGTTATATATAGATATCGCTGATGAGCATGAAAGGCTAGTAGGGGCTAGTTTATTTAGAAAAGCAAAAAGCCCGCATAAAGCGGGCTCTTCTAAATTTGGCTCCTCCAACTGGACTCGAACCAGTGACATACGGATTAACAGTCCGCCGTTCTACCGACTGAACTATGGAGGAATTGTGTTCTCTTGAGAACGAGGCGCATAATAGCGATGATATATCAGGGTGTCAACGTTAAAAAATAGATTAATTAACTGTTTGATTGGTTTATGGACAATATGGCTAAAAAATGGTTAAGGTTCTCCGTGTTGTGTGCAATAACACGGAGAATTTCTCATAGTATTAGACTTGGGGTGATAATTTTTCTGACGAAATCGGTTTGGTGATGGGATCGAATGCGATTAAATACACGTCATAAAAGTGTATCTCTTGTTTTGTGCGTATAATGTCATTGATGTCTTCTTTTATTTGCGCTGGGATAGCCGGGTGCTGGCGTATCTCATTAATCGCTTCATCAGATAATTTTTCAAAAGTATACCATTCGCCGTTATAGCAAACTCTAAGGTCAAGAACGCCGATATCATCAAACTTATAAATAGGTTTGATATCAAATAGCAGTATTCCTGCCATCACAATAAACATCAAAGTGAAAAGAGTCAGCGAAATGACCCCAAAGTAAGGAGAGTAAATAAGCAAAGCGGCCAGTAATAAATATGACAACACCATACTGACGCAAAGCCAAATATGATTTTTTAAAAATTGGCTATTAAAGTGTGGTTTGCCATCACGCTTTTCTGCGGCATTAATACGTGCTAAATCACGCTCTAAAATGTCTTTTAATACATTCATTGTAAATACCTTAAAAGATGAATGTTGCAAATTTGTTTCTTAAGAATAGATTATCATGGAGACAGGATCAGCAGATAGAACAGTTTTTTTAAATTCGACGCTTAACTGTTATTGTTAGTCTCTTAAGACTATTCCTACTTGCTGTTAATAATTGCTATAAAATATCAAATAAATTTTATACACAGTGACAAAAATAGAGGCGAATTTGTATTTTTTATGTGCAATTTGCATTTTTTTAATCTTTCAATGCATAAAACTATTGCTATTAACCCTGTCTCATGCGTTAATGAGTAAGGCCTAAATACAGACCTGATTTATGATTGACATTCTAAGTTAATGAGTTTTAAACAGCATCGCTTTTTGACCGTTTTCTTCATGTGTGCCCATAAGTTATAGGTAGTTCAGGCCAGTAGATGCCGAGAAGGCAACGTTTTATTGATATATAGGAAAGTCACATGTCTGACAAAATGAAAGGTCAAGTTAAGTGGTTCAACGAGTCTAAAGGCTTTGGTTTTATTACTCCAGCAGACGGAAGCAAAGACGTATTCGTTCACTTTTCTGCCATTCAAGGTAACGGTTTCAAAACTCTGGCTGAAGGTCAGAACGTAGAATTCACAATTGAAAACGGTGCAAAAGGTCCAGCAGCTGCTAACGTAACAGCTCTGTAATAAAAGCCTTTTAAAAATTTTCTTCAAGCCTGTCACCTTCTGGTGGCAGGCTTTTTCTTTATGGGTAAAATAAAAAGAAGATAATGAGAATTTTTATCAGGAGTAAAAATGAACGTTAATGATCATGTTGTAGTAAAAACGGATGGCTGTGAAGATCGTCAAGGAACCATTTTACTGATTGAAGAATTTAATGAAGGCATTATGTACTTGGTTTCACTGCCTGAATATCCGAATGGTATTTGGTTTTTTAATGAAAAAGAAGGTGGTGAAGGCACTTTTGTTCGACCAGTACAACAAAAATGATTGGTTTAGGAAGCGTTCATTTACATTGTGCAATGGCCTATTTATACTACCAGCCAAATTTTGACGAAGAGAAAACAGATGGATACGCAAAGTAGTAAATTAATGCAAAAAATAAATTGGTAAGTCGTTTTCTCCGCTAAAACTGCTTACCTACCGGTGGGCAGTGCACTTCTTGAACCTCGTTTTACATAGAATCGCACTAACCTTGAGATGCTCTTATTACTAAGAGGTGATTTTATGTGCTATGTTTTTTTCTCCTTGTTTCCTCCTCCTAGATTGCTGTAGCCAAAGATCCGTTGTTGTATTACTTCATTAGCCGTATAACGGCGTGTTTTTTTAGCCATTGTTTATGGAGGAAATTAAAATGGCTATGACTCCTTATATCTTAAATTTGGTTGTTGCAATGTGTCTTGGTGCTTTGATTGGTGCCGAAAGACAATGGCGTCAAAGAATGGCAGGACTTCGCACCAATGCTTTAGTGGCGACCGGTGCTGCGGTATTTATCTTAAGCTCCATTGAAACTTCACCCGATAGCCCAGGACGGATTGCTGCACAAGTGGTTTCTGGTATTGGTTTTTTAGGCGCAGGGGTGATTATGCGCGAAGGAATGAATATTCGAGGTCTTAATACTGCGGCGACACTTTGGTGCTCTGCGGGCATTGGTGTGTTATGTGGACTTGGACTCTATCCACTTGCTACCGTGGCGACATTGCTTATTCTTTGTGCCAATATTCTATTACGGGAAGCGGCTCAACGAATAAATGCCCAACCGCAATATCAAGCGACAGACATTGAACAACGCTATTCTATTCGTATTGTTTGTGATACTCACGATGAAGTTTTAGTAAGAACACTTATTTTGCAAGCCATAAACGGTTTACACGTGAGATTGCAATCATTAAGTAGCGCAGATACACCAATGCCTAGTCAATTAGAAGTTTGTGCTGAAGTGTTGGCAACTCCAGCTGAGCAAAAAGAGATAGAAGCCATTGTTTGCAGGATAAGTTTAGAAAAAAGTGTCAGTGCAATTAATTGGAAAATTGCTTCTGAGCATCCCGCCTAATACTTTATGGATATAAAATATAATACTTTGTGAGTATAAATAGAGGTTATCCCCACAGCAATAGAGCTTGTTAATGTGTTTTATAAGAATAGTGGGGATAATATCAACAAAAGTAGAATATAAAACAATAACTGAAAACGAGGGAATTTAGCTTATTTTAAACGCTATTTAATACAGTTTAGCATTATAAATAATAGAAAATTAACTAAGTATTAATACTGGTGGTTAAAGGTAACCTATTTCATATGTGTAATTATTCATTGTGAAACTATGTTTATGGCTGAATAAGATCGATAACATGTATCATCAATCTTTGTTTAGATGAAAGAATAAAGTTATCTATAATAAAAAACCATTTATCAATGGAAACTTATTTTAAATCAAAAAACACATTTTAAAATTATGTTAAGCCGAGTTGGTGGAGTGGCTTTCCTACTAAAAACCTATTTGATGAGTCTATTAATTGTCCTAGCACACAAAATCGTTACTAAAGGGCTTAAGACAAGATGCATTTACTTACATGCCTCTATTGAAAACTTTGGTGTCGTACATATCACTCGATGATATTCTCAAACAATTTCAATATATTCGATGAATTATTTATCATTATTCTTTATTTGACGATCGTTAACCTACTGCTTTTTGAGAAATATTTTTGATAAAAGTGCACTTAAAGCAAGTCAGGGGAGGAGAAAAGTTGTGTAGATGACACCGCAGGGGGCTACAGTAAAGCTGATGAATGGGGGGAAGTGTTGATTGTTGATACATATCATTAGGATATAAATTCTTTTTTGTAAACAAGCTGTAGGGGAAATGCTACCAATAAGTAATCTTATTATACTGGTTGAAAAAACATACTAATCTATTTATTGTATAAAATATCTATTTCAATATTACATTATTTATATCTTTATCAAGAAGATGAGTCTGACTTATAGAAGAAAAAAATCATCGAATAACGAAATAAATGCACCATTGTAATTTCTATTAGAAATAATTAGAGGCTTATTTTTCGTATTATATCATGATACAAAAATGATTAAAAAGATTAAGTAAAAGTACGGGGAAAAGAAAATACTAAAGGTTAGCGAGAATCAAAAAGAACATGGTCGATAAAAGGCTAATCGACTTCTAAACTATTGCTCATGTTATTGGGCGTTGTTACGTAAATAATTATAGTTGATGGTGACAGAAAGATGGCTAACAATATTTTTATCTTATTTGTTACATAAAAATGAGATCGTTGAGTAATGAGTTGCGTAACTGAGGTTATTTGTTTTTATGATAAAAAATAGTGATAAATAACTATTTTGAATAAATTTGTTATATCAATCTACTTATTGTGTGTTGTCTGTCAAAAAGTTATTTCCCACCAATTCTACTCTTTATTTGAGTAATGTTGATGATAATCAATATCACAATAAATAAAAATGATAAAAATAAGTTTGCTTTTTTGTTTAAAAAAGCAGTCTTTTTATCAATACCTTTCTTAGAAGAACCCATCTTCTCTTTTGTTAAGCATTGATATTAGCTGATTAGCGCTAAGAAATGGCTAAGGCTACTCTTCTCAAACCATCGGAAAACATGCTTAAAAAAAAGACAAATAAAAATAAAAAACGTATTATTTTTGGTCGTAAAGTAAGCTATCTTATCTGTCATATATAAAAAAAGTAACATTTGCTATTTTACAGTTTATTAATGATGATGATTGAGTAGGCAATAAGAGGTTATTTTGATCAAAAATAGTTGTTAATATTGACATTGGATAAATGATTTATACAAATGTTAATATTTAGGTGGTGAGCGTTAAAGCAGGATAGGGATTGATCAAATTGCAAATGAGTAAGTTGGAATTTCCATTCTAAATTTTCTATGTCTCAATCATTTTGAAAGAAGAGATCGGTAAAACTTTTTTGCTGAAAATGAAATAGTTATTTCATTTGTAGTCTATTTTTATCAGAATAACGGATAAGAAATAAAAAAATCACACTGATTATTTATAATAAATTAATTATTTATTATTTTAATAAAATCAATCTGTTTTTTTACTTATTGATACTATGTTATTTAAATAATAGCCTGTTTTTTTTTATTTATATGTGTTTTTATTTTTTTATATAAATGTAATGGCTGAAATATAAAAAATAAATTATTTTTGTTTATATTAAGTTTAAGTCAAATATTATATATTTTTTTTATCGAATTTAATTGGGTAAATAAAGTTATTATTGCTACTTTATATTTTTAAATGAGGTTTTTTCTCCTATGGATTTATATTTATTTTTCTAAAAAAAGTTGGTAAGTAATTTGATTGTTACGTAAAAACCATAAATAAATCTTACCTGTATTGTCATGTTTTTTTATATTGATTAATCTTTGTTCGGTAAAACACGCATAAAGAGTTATATAGCTTTATTATTTTGCACTTTTAGTTATTGATTAGTAATTTTTAATTATTTATTAATAAAACTTTTATGTGATAGAAATAAATATTCAATAATTTATAAGGTAAGATGCATAACTAGGAATTTAATTTTGTATAACTTATCCTGCTAATGTAAGAGTGTTATGTTTTATCTTTATGAATTTTAAGTGTAATTTTTTTTATTTAATTAATTTATAAAATTAGATAACTCAAATTAATTATGATTGGTTGTTTTTTATGCCAATTGTAAATAAAAAGTGATCATTTATGGTGTTTTCGGTAAATGACTAAAAAAACTATATCTATAGAAATATTTATTAAACACAAGTGCTTTGTTCAGACAAAGATGAGGAGGAGCTATGGCAATATATGTTACTGTGATCGAAAAAAACTTCAATTTTAGATTTGTCAATTTTTTATGCTGTATTTTTAGGTTTATAAGTTTAATAGATCGTATAAAATAAAAAATTATCATTAATATTTTAATTTGGGTAGATTCGCTTATTAATTCTCAGCAAGTTTTATTACTAATATTACTTGAATAGTTAATGAACTAATTCCATAATAATGATTATCTTTTTGTGATGTAACTCACATAGTATTTAAATTAGACTACTTTATCCGTTGAATAACTTAATCATTAAGGAGTAAAGTTATCTCGTTAGGATTATTCTTAACGTGATATATTGGCGAGCATTTAAAATCCTTTTTAATTTAAATGTTTTTCTCGCTACTTTTTGAAATGATCGTAATCAAGTAATACAAGGTAGTGTTACTACGAGTCATATTCATAAAATGGGGCCTGGAAATTCAATATACATTTATATTAATTTCCTCGGGATCTTACTTTAAACAAGATCCTCTTTGTTCAATATAATCGGACGGGATGTAAAGAGATGAGTACGGTTGAATTGCTTAAGCATATTTATGACATAAATTTATCGTATTTGCTTTTGGCGCAGAGGTTAATTAACCAAGAAAAGGCTTCCGCAATGTTTAGACTGGGTATCAGCGATTCTATGGCTGATGCACTAAAAGAGCTAACATTGCCTCAATTGGTTAAGTTGGCTGAAACAAACCAACTAATCTGTAATTTCCGGTTTGAAGACAGCGAAACAATAGAACAACTCACTAAAGAATCCAGAGTGGATGATTTGCAACAAATTCATACTGGTATCCTTCTTTCTTCTAACTTGTTCCGTCAACTATCGGAACATGATACCTCTGCTACAAAGAAACGGGCATAACAATGAGTGAGAAAAGTATCGTCCGAGAGGCGAAAGATATTCGCCTAGCAATGGAATTAATCACCTTAGGTGCTCGCTTACAAATGCTTGAAAGCGAAACGCAATTAAGTCGAGGGCGTTTAATTAAATTATACAAAGAATTAAGAGGAAGCCCTCCTCCTAAAGGTATGCTACCTTTTTCAACAGATTGGTTTATGACATGGGAACAAAATATCCATTCTTCAATGTTTTATAATGCTTACCGCTTTTTATTAAAAAGCGGGGGGAGTGTAGGTGTTGAAGCTGTTGTAAAAGCCTATCGTTTATATTTAGAACAATGTCCACCCGTTAAAGATCAAGAACCTATTTTAGCACTAACACGAGCATGGACATTAGTTCGTTTTGTTGAAAGTGGTATGTTACAACTTTCTGTATGTACCAAATGTAATGGTTCATTTATTACACACGCACATCAGCCTGCAAGTAATTATGTTTGTAGTCTTTGTCAGCCTCCATCTCGGGCAATAAAAAAACGTAAACTTTCCGCCAATCCTGCCGATATTAACTTACAACTGTTGGATGGTCTTGAACAGTTTGCAATGTGATTCGAGATTGAAAGTTAAATATCAGGTTATAGATTAAAGACTCTATAACCTGAGTTGTTTCCTCTTCCCCTCCTATCTCCTTGCGGTTATGTTCGCCATTCTCTCTATAACGAAATTAGCTAAAGGGATATCGCGTGTTAGTACTCTTAGGATATATCGTGGTGATTTGTGCTGTCCTCGGAGGGTTTACCCTCGTAGGTGGACATCTAGGCGCATTATATCAACCCGCTGAATTTTTAATTATTTTTGGTGCCGGTATCGGTGCTTTTGTTGTAGGTAATAATGGTCGTGCGATCGTATCAACGGTAAAAATCCTACCGAAATTACTTCGTAACACTAACTACAATAAAGCGATGTATATGGATCTAATGGCATTAATGTTTCGTTTGCTGTCTAAAGCGCGCCAAAACGGCATGTTGGCATTAGAGAGAGATATTGAAAATCCACAACAAAGTGACATTTTTTCCCAATATCCTCGCATTATGAAAGACGTTTATATGCTCAGTTTTATTACTGATTATATGCGTTTGATGGTGACGGGGAATATGAATCCTTATGAAATTGAAGCGCTAATGGACGAAGAAATTGCCACTTTTGAAGAAGAAAGTGAAGTACCTGCGGCGGGGCTCTCTACGATGGGCGATTCATTACCCGCATTTGGTATTGTGGCCGCGGTTATGGGGGTGGTTAATGCGCTAGGTGCTGCCGATAGACCTGCTGGGGAAATGGGGGCACTTATTGGTCACGCAATGGTAGGTACTTTCTTAGGCATTTTATTAGCTTATGGCTTTGTTTCACCATTAGCCTCTCGTATCAGACAACGCTCTAGTCAACAAATGAAAATGATGGAGTGCATCAAGACCACCCTGTTATCTAGCATGAATGGATATGCACCACAGATAGCGGTTGAGTTTGGTCGTAAGACCCTCTTTCTGGCAGACAGACCTTCATTTATTGAATTGGAAGAACATGTACGTCAGGTACGGACACCGATGCAGGCAAATCCTGATGCAATGAAAGAAGAGTAATTATGAAAAGTAATTCACAGATAATCAGAGTTAAAAAGCGAGGGAAAAAACAGCACAACGCACAACATGGTGCGTGGAAGATAGCTTACGCTGACTTTATGACTGCCATGATGGCTTTCTTTCTGGTGATGTGGTTACTTTCTATCGCTAGTCCTCAAGAGTTAACTCGTGTTGCTGAATATTTTCGCACACCTCTAAAAGTTGCCATTGAAAAAGGCCGCGTTAGTGGAGACGTGACAAACCCGATACCAGGGGGAGGACGTGATCCTGTGTATAACGAAGGTGATGTACTGCCAAAAGGTGTCGAAGATAAACAGCTCAATGAAAAACAGCAATTCCGTAAACTGAAAGAGAATTTAGAGCAAGTTATTTTACAAGATCCTCGCTTAAAAGATTTAAAACCTCATTTATTAATCGACATGATGGACGAAGGCTTACGTATCCAAATTATAGATAAAGAAAGCCGGCCAATGTTTAAAGTTGGTAGTGCCACTGTTGAACCTTATATGAAAGATATTTTAACTGCGATAGCGCCAATACTAAATGACTCGCCTTATAAAATCAGTTTATCAGGTCATACCGATGATATTCCTTATGCGAGTGGTGCACTCAAATACAGTAACTGGGAGTTATCAACGGATCGAGCCAATGCATCTCGTCGAGAACTTATTGGTGCAGGGCTTGCAGAATGGAAAGTACTACGGGTTGTAGGTATGGCATCAACTGTTCACTTAGTAAAAGAGGATGGTTTTGCTCCGGCGAATAGAAGGATCAGTATATTAGTTTTAACTAAGCAGGAAGAAAAGAAAATTGTACATGAAAATGAGCGGGTTGCACCAGCAATAAAAGAGGCATCAGAAATTAAACCTCTGCTTTCAGGGCAAGAAACCCCACAAGAAAACGGAGAAAATACACAGACGAATTCGTCTGTGTCTTCTTCTACATCTAAGCTTCCCGAATCAAAAAAGGAAAATGTTGAAACAGGAGTTTCTGGGGAAAGTTTGCCATCACAATCGACAAATATTACGACAAAACAGGAAACAACTCCTTAGTTTGTATGTAATCGCGTAAAGGTGAATGAGTAACGATGGATATTACCGAGTTTTATCAAACATTTTTTGATGAAGCAGATGAGTTGTTAGCTGATATGGAACAGCATTTACTGTTACTTGATCCGCAAAATCCAGATCAAGAGCAGTTAAATGCTATTTTTCGTAGTGCGCACTCCATAAAAGGAGGAGCCGCAACATTTGGCTTCGTTAAACTTCAGCAGACCACTCATGTGCTGGAAAACTTGCTCGATAGTGCAAGACGCCATGAAATGGTACTTACCGATGACATTATTAACCTGTTTCTGGAAGCGAAAGATATTATGCAACAGCAATTGGATGCACATAAAAACTCACAAGAGCCAGACGAGGAAACATTTAACTATATTTGTGAGAAGTTGCGTCAGTTAGCTCTAGAAGTCAAAGAGGAACAATCAACTCAATTAGGTGAGGGGAATGACTCAGTATCTTTAGCTGAAAGTAATGCCCCAACGGAGAACATCACTCCTGTTTCTGCAGTACATCATACTGACGATGAGCTTAGTAAAGAAAATCAACCACTAGCAACGGCTAATACACCAAATACTGACGGTCTTTATCAGCATCATATTATTTTATCTGATTTAAAAGAAACCGATATTGATTTAATGCTAGATGAATTAAAGCATCTGGGTGAAGTCAGTCAGGTTGAAAAACAGCACCATGGGTTGGAAGCGGTATTAAAAACCACAGCAACTCAAGAAGATATCAGTGCGGTATTATGTTTTGTGATTGAACCAGAACAGATTTCCTTTGCTAACGTTGCTGCTACTGAGGAAAAGGTAACGTCTACAGATAAAACGCAAGAGCAAGCCGAACACTCACCCTCATCTGTGACAGAAAGTATCCAGCCTGCTGCTCAAACAGAGCAGCCAGCTACGATAGAGAAAAACGTTGCTGAGTTGAATAAAAATAGTCAAGCAGATGAAGTGACTAAAGTTGCTACAACCTTGCCACCAACTGCGACACCAGCCCCTGCGCGAAAACCTGTTGTTGCTCAGGCCAAAACGGAATCAACCAGTATTCGCGTTGCGGTTGAAAAGGTGGACCAACTGATTAACTTGGTCGGGGAATTGGTGATCACTCAGTCTATGTTAGCGCAACATAGTGACACGCTTGAGCCATCTATTCATAGTGATCTACTCAGTTGTATTGCACAGCTACAGCGTAACTCTCGTGATCTGCAAGAGTCAGTGATGTCTATCCGAATGATGCCGATGGAATATGTTTTTAGTCGTTTTCCGCGGGTCGTTCGTGATTTAGCTGGCAAAATGCATAAAAAAGTTGAGTTAAATATGATTGGTAGTTCAACTGAACTTGATAAAAGTTTAATTGAGAAAATCATCGATCCTTTAACTCACTTAGTCCGTAATAGTCTTGATCATGGTATTGAAATGCCTGCCGATCGCATTGCCGCGGGCAAACCAGAGGCGGGTCAATTAACGCTTTCAGCAGAGCATCAAGGTGGCAATATTTGTATTGAAGTGACAGATGATGGTGCTGGATTAAATCGTGAGCGTATTTTGAAAAAGGCGATATCATCGGGCTTAGCTGTTTCTGAAAATATGAGCAATGAAGAAGTTGCGATGTTGATATTTGCGCCAGGTTTCTCTACCGCTGAGGTTGTCACCGATGTTTCTGGACGTGGTGTGGGTATGGATGTTGTAAAACGAAATATCCAAGAAATGGGTGGGCAAATTCAAATTAGTTTTGAAGTTGGAAAAGGCACACGCATTCGCATCTTGCTGCCACTCACATTGGCCATTTTAGATGGCATGTCAGTAAAAGTGAATGATGAAGTATTTATTTTACCATTAGGAACAGTGGTTAGCTCATTACAACCTGAAGAGGAAGATATTTATCCTTTAGCAGGAGATGAAAAATTATTGCAAGTAAGAGGTGAATATTTACCGCTTATTGAATTACACCGTACTTTTAATATTGAAGGTGCGCAAACCGATATTACTCAAGCGATTGCGGTTATCGTACAAAGTGCAGGGCGCCGTTATGCTTTATTGGTCGATAAGTTAGTTGGTCAACATCAAGTGGTTGTTAAAAATATAGAAAGCAATTACCGAAAAGTACCGGGTATTTCTGCTGCCACAATCATGGGCGATGGTAGTGTTGCTTTAATTCTTGATGTTCCAGAATTACAACGTTTAAGTCATTCTCAAATGACAGAAAAGAAAAAGAATACAACTGCGCATACAGTTATTTAATAGTGAGGATAAAATAAGATTATGGCTGCGGAACATTTCGAGAAATTATCCGGTGAAACTGTTGGACAAGGATTTCTAATTTTTACGTTGGGCAACGAAGAATATGGCATTGATATTCTAAAAGTACAAGAAATTCGGGGCTATGACCAAGTCACTCGTATTGCGAATGCACCTAGTTTTATTAAAGGTGTTACTAACTTACGAGGGGTTATTGTACCTATCGTTGATCTACGAATTAAGTTTTCACAAGAAAATGTTACCTATAATGACAACACAGTGGTGATCGTGGTTAATTTACTCAACCGTATTGTCGGCATTGTTGTTGATGGTGTTTCTGATGTATTAACTTTAAAACCTGAACAAATCTGTCCTGCTCCTGAATTTGCGGTAACAATGTCAACAGAATATTTAACAGGATTGGGTACTTTAGATGAAAGAATGTTAATTCTGGTTGATATTGAAAAATTACTCAATAGCGAAGAAATGGAATTAGTTGATAGCGCAACAATTATGGCTAAATAAAGTTTAGCCTATTAATCTTATTCTTTAATACTGTTCCGGCTATCTTGCCGGAATAGTTTTTTCAATTATTTGTTATTTCTTGGGGCTTTAATATTAATTAAGTGAAATTAAATCAGAAAGAGTACTTTTAATTTTAGTTAAGTTATTTTTTTTAAATGTATTAACTAAAAAATGAATGTGCATTATGCCTAGCAGGTTTTTAAAATGAGAATTTAAAATATAACTTATTGATATTTAATTTATTTATTGTAAATAGAAAATAGTATCTATATAGGATAAAACCTATAAAGTTTCTCTTAAGTCTGCCGATAACTTGGTCATACCATCTATTATAAAAAGGGAAACTCATGTTTAGCCGAATGAAAATAGTGACTGGGTTGTTATCCATTCTTCTGTTGTTTGGTGTTTTGCAGTTTATCTCCGGGGGTGTTTTTTACTCAAATCTCAGTGAAACAAGACAAGATCTGGATAAAACTCTCACAATACAAAAACAGCGTGAACGTTTAGATGAAAGCTGGGCAAACTTATTGCAAGCGCGTAACAATATCAATCGTGCAGCTATAAGCTATCTGTTACAGGATAAAGATCTGAATGTTGATAGCTCGTTGTCTGTAGAATATTTAACTGGTCTGGCACGTAAAAATATGTCTCGGGCCGATGATAAATTTAAAGAGTTTGAACAGCATATAAATGCTTATCAAATTCATTCAGAAGAAGAAATACGCAATTTAAAAGGGCGTTTTATTGAGTATTTTTCTGCATTAAATCAGTTAGAAATTTTACTGCAAGATAAAAACTTAAAAGATTTTTTCGAACAACCAACGACTTCTTATCAAGATGGTTTTTATAAAGAGTATCTTGCTTATGTTATGCGTAATGAGAAGTTTAATAATCAATTAAATAGTGCATTAGAAGCTTCTCATCAGCGTTCTATTATCACGATGGTGATATTAGCCATTATTGTTGTTACAGCACTCATCATTTGTTGGTTTGCACTACGCAATGCATTAATTCGACCACTTAATTCATTGTTATTAAATATTAAAGCATTTTCTGAAGGGGATCTACGTCCCGATATCGAGGTGCATGGACGTAATGAAATGAGCTTATTAGCAAGTGGCTTAAAGCACATGCAACAAGAGCTTATACATACTGTTCGTGGAGTTTATCAAAGTACTGAGAATATCTATAACAGCACCAGTGAAATTGCCGCAGGTAATAATGATTTATCCTCACGTACTGAGGAGCAAGTTGCTTCATTAGAAGAGACTGCTGCGAGTATGGAGCAGTTAACGGCGACAGTAAAACAAAATGCTGATAATGCACGTCAAGCAAGTAACCTTGCCAATGATGCCTCAGATATTGCCCGCCAAGGTGGAAAAGTTGTGGCTAATGTGGTGCAAACGATGCACGACATAGCCGGAAGTTCTCAAAAAATCACCGATATTACAGCAGTGATTGATGGTATCGCATTTCAAACCAATATTTTGGCGTTGAATGCGGCTGTTGAAGCTGCGAGAGCCGGTGAGCATGGTCGCGGATTTGCGGTAGTTGCCGGCGAAGTCCGTAATCTTGCACAGAGAAGTGCAGAAGCTGCTAAAGAAATAAAAACGTTGATTGAAGACTCTGTTAGTCGCACTGAAACCGGATCGGTATTAGTTGAAAGTGCAGGGGAAACCATGACTCGTATTGTCGAATCTGTGACACGTGTTACCGATATTATGGGGGAAATTGCCTCGGCATCGGATGAACAAAGTCGAGGAATTTCACAAGTGGGTCTTGCGGTTTCTGAAATGGATCGTGTTACTCAGCAAAACGCCTCTTTAGTAGAACAATCTGCCGCCGCTGCTGCGGGTCTTGAAGATCAAGCAGTTGCATTAACCCGCTTAGTTTCCATCTTCAAATTACCGGGTCAGGAAGAAAAAGCATTAGAGAAAAAGGAATTGGATGCACTCCCTGTAGTACAAGCCGCTGCTCCACTTATAAAACCAGGAACCTCAGAAAAGAAAAAGAGCAGCAGTGTTGAAGATCCCGCTAACTGGGAAACTTTCTAACAACAACAAGTGGCTGACAAGCGGTAGTGATTTGCTACCGCTTATAACGAGGTGAAGGCATGTTTAGGTTTCGTAAATTAAAGATATCCACCAGTCTCTATTTATTACTGATGATGTTTTGTGTGATGCAAGTTATTTCCAGTGGGATCTCACTGGGAATTATTCATTTAAACAACAATCAGATCACTAGAATTGATTTAGATACTGCTAAGCGAGATGAATTAGGATTAAGTTGGGTATCTTTAGTACAAGCACGTAATGCAATAAATCGCGTTGCGATAGGAATGAAAACTGAACAGTCAACAGATTATATCCAATCTATTGAATCAATCGCATTATCACGTTTGGAAACAGCAAATACTCATTTTCAAAATTTCCTTACAGATATTAATCAAGAGGTTATTCCACAAGAAGAAAAAGAGATTTTTAATACCGTAAAAAATGATTATCACGTTCTTTATAGTGCACTAGTTGAATTACATGGCATGTTAAAAAAAGGCGATTTTCAAGGGTTTTTAGATCAACCAACGGAACGCTATCAAACTGCGATGGAAAATTCATTTAATACCTATATGAATTACGTTCAATATGAAGTGGCTGATTCGATTGAGCAAGGACATCATTTTTATACCATCGCTATTTTAATGTTTATTGGCGCAATCACCATGGTAATTGTGGTGTCAATCGCCTCTCATCGCTGGTTAAGTTTTAATATTATTAAACCTTTCGCAAGTTTAAGCCGTTACTTTAATGATGTCGCAACAGGCAAATTAAATCGTGAAATTCTGGTTTTTACTGATGACGAAATAGGTGACATTTTTAGACGGTTACGTGAGATGCGTGGCGAGTTGGTGCGCTCTATTCGTATTGTTCGTGATAACAGTCAGGCGATGTATTCGGGTATTCAAGAAATTTCCAAAGGTAATACCGATTTATCCTCGCGCACAGAACAACAAGCTGCTTCTTTGGAAGAGACGGCTGCGAGTATGGAGCAATTAACGGCGACAGTTAAACAAAATGCGGATAACGCGTTACAAGCGAGTAAGTTGGCGGAATCTGCATCTGAAACTGCACTACGAGGCGGTGAAATTACTCACAGTGTGGTCGAAATGATGGATGCTATTACTCAAAGTTCTCAAAAGATAGGCGCTATTATTAGTGTCATTGATGGTATTGCCTTTCAAACCAATATCTTAGCGCTTAATGCTGCGGTAGAAGCGGCGCGAGCGGGTGAACAAGGACGCGGTTTCTCAGTTGTTGCAGGAGAGGTGCGTAATCTTGCTCAGCGTAGTGCTGAAGCGGCTAAAGAAATTAAAACACTTATTGACGAGTCTGTGTCTCGAGTCTCTCAGGGATCTCGATTAGTAAATGATGCGGGGCAAACGATGGAGGAGCTTGTCACATCTGTAAATAAAGTCACTGAGTTAATGGCCGAAATTGCCTCGGCTTCAGACGAACAAAGTAGAGGTATTCACCAAGTTGCTGATGCTGTTAGTCAGATGGATCAGGTGACACAACAAAACGCTGCTTTGGTGGAGCAATCAGCATCTGCTGCCACAGCATTAGAAGATCAGGCTAACAACCTGGTTAATGCTGTATCGGCATTCGAATTGCCTGACACGGATGAAGACGGATCTTCTCACTCCTTAGAAGGTAATGGGTTGAAGAAAGCAGATAAAAAATCATTTTTTAAAAAGACCCATTAAAAAATAATGAAACGTAATGTTACTGAAGAATTGCCAGATATCGCTGCTCAACCGTTAGATTTTTTTTCTGAACGGTTTATGTTGTCCGATGATCAGTTTCAATCAATCTGCCAATTGATTTATCAAAAAGCAGGTATTGTGCTGACTAACAACAAACGGGAAATGGTTTATAACCGTCTCACGAGGAGGTTACGTGAATTACGGATGAATAACTTTGGTGACTATCTTGCGTTTCTAAAAAGTGATGTATGCAACCCTGAATGGCAAGAGTTTATTAATGCGTTAACCACAAACTTAACTGCATTTTTTAGGGAAGCACATCACTTTCCTATTTTGGCTAAACACGCCAAAAACAGGGCAGGAGGAGTTTACCGAGTATGGTGTGCTGCCGCATCTACTGGAGAAGAGCCTTATTCAATAGCGATGACTTTGCGCGATGTTTTTGGGGATAACCCCTATAAAACAAAAATTATTGCCAGCGATATCGACACTAATGTGTTGGAAAAAGCCCGTAAAGGTGTTTATCGACTGGAAGAGTTAAAAACGTTAAACGAAGAATATTTGAAAAAATATTTTCTCAAAGGTGTTGGTGATTTTGCCGGATACGTGAAAATTAGACCACAAGTAAGTGAAATGGTCACTTTTCAGTATTTGAATTTACTCGACAAGCAGTGGAAATTAGAAGGGCCATTTGATGCGATTTTTTGTCGTAATGTCATGATTTATTTTGATAAAACGACACAGCAAAGCTTACTTCATCGATTTATACCATTGCTTAAACCCGATGGAATGCTGTTTGTAGGGCATTCTGAAAATGTGAGCCAACTAAGCAAGGATTTTTACTTGCAGGGGCATACGGTTTACGGGCTGACACCAGCAAGGAGAGGTTATGAATAAAATAACGGTACTCTGTGTTGATGATTCGGCGTTAATGCGCCAGATCATGCGAGAAATAATTAATAGTCACCATGATATGGAGGTCGTTGATTGTGCGCCAGATCCGATAGTCGCTCGTGACTTAATAAAAAAGTTTAATCCACAGGTATTGACGTTAGATGTTGAAATGCCACGCATGGATGGTATTGATTTTTTGGAAAAATTAATGCGCTTACGCCCTATGCCAGTGGTGATGGTTTCATCACTCACGGCAAAAGGTTCAGAAGTGACATTAAAAGCATTAGAACTGGGGGCGGTTGATTTTGTCACTAAACCTCAGTTAGGTCTACGTGAAGGAATGTTGGCCTACAGTGAACTTATTGCAGAAAAAATCCGAGCAGCGGCTCAGGCAAGAATTAGTCGTCATGAAACGAAAACATTACCGTCTAAGTCGTTATCATTTACTCCCATGATTTCGAGTGAAAAGTTAATCGCTGTTGGTGCTTCAACAGGGGGCACGGAGGCCATTCGTCATTTTTTAGAGCCATTACCTATTACCAGCCCTGCAGTATTAATAACCCAACATATGCCGGCGGGTTTTACCCACTCATTTGCAGAGCGGTTAAACCGTTTATGCCAAATCAGTGTGAAAGAAGCTGAAGATGGAGAACGGGTTTTACCTGGACACGCCTACATCGCACCGGGTGATTATCATATGGAGCTTCGTCGTAATGGTGCTAATTACCAGATCCATATAAATAAAGATCCTGCGGTAAATCGGCATCGACCTTCTGTTGATGTGCTATTTAATTCGGTTGCTAAATATGCGGGACGTAATGCTATTGGTGTCATTTTAACAGGGATGGGCAGTGATGGTGCTACAGGTTTATTAGCAATGCGTCGTGCAGGTAGCTACACATTTGCACAAGATGAAGCAAGTTGCGTCGTCTTTGGGATGCCTCGTTCCGCGGTCGAATTGGGAGCCGTAGATGAGGTAAAAAGTATAAGCTCAATGAGTAAAGCCGTGCTGATGAAAATCAGCACAACACAATCATTGCGTATCTGATTAAGTTCAGTTTAAACAGCAACACAGTAATTTGCCAATATATTTTGAAGGAGTTTTCAATGGCAAGTAAGGATCTGAGATTTTTAGTGGTTGATGATTTTTCAACAATGCGCCGCATCGTTCGTAATTTACTAAAGGAGTTAGGATTTATGAACGTAGAAGAAGCAGAAGATGGTGCTGACGCGTTAGCCAAGTTACAGAGTTCGGCATATGATTTTGTTATCACCGATTGGAATATGCCCAATATGGATGGGTTAGAGTTGCTGAAGAATATTCGTAGTGACGCAGGGCTTGCAACGCTTCCCGTTCTGATGGTGACCGCCGAAGCGAAAAAAGAAAATATTATTGCTGCTGCGCAATCAGGAGCAAGTGGATATGTTGTTAAACCTTTTACTGCAGCCATTCTTGAAGAAAAACTCAATAAAATTTTTGAAAAACTGGGCATCTAAGGAGTCGCAATGAGTGGGGATCCAATTATGCCGAAAGATAATGTCGAAATAACGTCAGATATTATCAGTCGGATCGGACAATTGACGCGTATGTTACGCGACAGTTTGCGAGAATTAGGATTGGATAAAGCAATAGCAGAAGCAGCAGAAGCCATTCCTGATGCAAGGGAAAGATTGGACTATGTTGCTCAAATGACCGCTCAGGCAGCTGAGCGTACATTAAATTGTGTGGAAGCTGCGCAACCAAAACAGGATGAGTTAAGTAGTCATGCAACTAAGTTAACTGAACGCTGGGATCAATGGTTTGAGCATCCAGAAGATCTCAAAGATGTACGCTCTCTTGTAACGGATACCCGCAATTATTTGCGGGATATCCCTGAAAGTGCGGCTTTTACAAATAGCCAATTACTTGAAATTATGATGGCGCAAGATTTCCAAGATTTAACAGGCCAAGTGATTAAACGTATGATGAGTGTGGTTCAAGAAATTGAAAAACAACTTGTTATGGTATTAATGGAAAATCTGCCACCAGAGCAACTTGAAAAATCCAATGCGAAAAAAGAGAGTGATTCATTATTAAATGGCCCACAAGTCAATAAAAACAATGCTGGTGTGATTAAGAATCAAGATCAGGTTGATGATTTACTGGAAAGTTTAGGTTTCTAATCTATTGGTGAGTTTAGGGCGATAAGGACATAACTGGCTTGCAGGAGGCATTCGCTCTATCTCTGCTCTTTGAGGATGTTCTATTTTATGGATAAAAAACAACCAAAAAACAGGTTAATAGCGCAGGCTATTGAAAAAAATGTAAGCCGCTTTATCTAAGCGGCTTTTGTTTGATGGTGAGAAATACACGCTTTTACCTTATATTCACCATAGAATTATTCTTTGACATAATTGATATTGGTTTAAATGAAAACAATAATAGCTTTATGAATACCTATGAAGATAATTTTAGTTTTGTGACTAATATCTCATAAAGTAAAGTAATTTTTAATTCTAATATAATTATTTTTACTATTAGCTGATTAGGTTTTACTATAGCTATTAGTAGTAGCTTTGTATTTATTATTGAATGAAAATGATAGTGTAGTTATACTAAATTAAGTAGGATAATGAAATTATTTATAGTTTTAAATGTTATATAAAGTAGATGGTTGTTTTTTCAATATAAATAGAGTTTTGATAAGAAAAGATAAAGTTTTTTTGTCAATAGAGTTTTTAAATCTTAAATTTATAGAGAGTTAAATAATATGGGATATATATATGATACAACAGTGATTGATTGGGATAAGGAATATAAATATGCTAACTATAGTAGGATTAAAAGTATAATAAATAGTGAAAAGAATGATGATAACGTTGCTGCAATTATTACCATTGAGGAAGCAGAGTATATTTTGAATAATGAGTTTTCTCCTACATCATTTAAGTCACCTAAAGATACGCTCTTTGGTATAACTGATTTTATTTCTAATTTTTCCGGGAATATTTATGAGGCATATCGTGTACAAAGAATAATAAATGAATTCCGTAATGTTAATATCCGAGCAACAGAATATGTTGCTCCAAATGGTAATGTCTATATTAGACTATCTGGTCATGCTGGTGTTAGAGCTTTCTTGAATGGCACTAGATATTTGGCAAACAATCCTCGTATATTGTATATGGGAGTTGGAACTCAAGGTATGAATGATACATCTATCGGTGCTACTCGATTTGCTATTGTTTTTTCTCTTGCTTATCGGGCCGTGGAATTAATATTTAAAGATGAAAATACATTGATTAATTTCTTTGTCAATGTAACAATGGATATTGCTAAATTGGCTATCGCAACTCATATAACTACTATAGCTACAGGATCTATAGTAACGGGATTGCTAGCCGCAGGTGTTAGTGTCATAGCTGTTGCTATAGGAGTCTTTATTATAGGAGCATTAATTTCCTATGCATTATATAAATTAGACGATAAATTCGGTATAAGTGAATCTATTATAAGAGATTTAAAATATCACCGTAGGGCTAAAACTGAAACAAGAAGTCCTCAGATTATATTTAATAATTGGAGAGCCTTCAGTCGTGGTTAAAGTAAACCCAATAAACTTAATAAGTTCATCTATCATATTATTTCTATTGGCTATATATGGTCTATATGTATCAATAGCTAATTATCTAGATTATTTCTTAATGAAAGATAGAATATTTTTCTCATTTTTAACAGGGTTATTTGGTTTTGGAAGTCCTATCATTCTCTATTTTTCATATTTTGGGATTATCTTGGCATATAAGAAAACTCCAACAAAAAAAATAATAAAATCAGCTAATTATTTAGCAGGTATTGCTATCTTTGGTGTTTTTTTTAGTTTGTTTTTTTCTTTTTATATTCAAATGGATTTGGTAGATAAAGGTTATTATTCTTGCGATAAATCATCCATGTTTGCACCAAGTGAATATGTTGTTTCAAAGACGATGTGTAAGTAATATACTTTATTAGTATAATATAGTTGATATCTCATTTGAAATAATATGCGTATATTTTTAGATCTTTCTTCATTAAAGTATATCAGAGGAAAATATGGAATTTAATTTCAGATAAGTTCATTAATAAATAATATGTATCCTTTTCCAAAGAGTAAATTAAAATAGCAAAGATACTTTACTTAAATGAAGAAAAATAAGTATTGTTTAGTCTAAAAACAAACCACCTTTTTACGGGTGGCTTATGATTTTAAATTAAAGTCAGAAATTATACTATTGAACTATTTCACTATTAATACTATAACTTGATGTGTTTGCGATTAAATGGTTTCGTGATATTGACTCATATTTCATTTGTATACGTTGATATGGCATTGATTCATTATCTTTTATTGAATCTGGAAATATGTCTGAGATCTCAATCAGGGATACTCCTGTAAGTTTAATCTCATAATATTTTTCAAACTGCCCGCTTTGACTTGTACGATAAAATGTAAAATAAGCTTCTAAGATCTCATTATTATCTAGAGCAACAGACAAAAGAGGAGATGATTTATCGATAGGTTTTGTAAATACGATAGGTTTATATAATGCGTTCTGTTCTCTAAATGCTCCTCCATGTAACCCAATAACCTGTATTTCGTTTTCATGGCCTATTTGGTAAAGATTACCTATAGAGTCTTGAGTTGAACAACCTGCTGAAATTAACCCTTGATTTTTACCTTTTAATGCTAAATATGTTGGATAAGCCAAAGGAATCTCCTTATAAAAACATATGAACTAAACAAATCCATCAATACTTACTAAAAGCATATCGTAAACCTTTAAAAAATTCTATTTAAATATATCTAGATTGAAGATATAGTCATTTATTCATCCTAAATGACTATTTCTTATCCATAGCCCAAAAAGCCCCGTAAATTTGCGATTGTTCAACCCATCAATTTCTTCTGAATTTGTCATGCTAAGAGACATTTCATTCAGGCTTTAATCTAATTATCTAAATCGGACAGACTGTGGCTGAAGATAGCGATCTCGAAAAGACAGAAGAACCCACACCCCATAAACGGGAAAAAGCGAAAAAGGATGGGCAAATTGTTCGTTCCAAAGAGCTTTCGTCCGTATTAATGATTTTAGGGGGCGTCAGTCTACTGTGGATGAGTGGGCGTTTTATCACTCGTGAGCTCTATGCCATGCTAACGGAAGGTTTTACTTTTAATCACCACATAATCGGCAACGAGAATTTATTGATCCCCCGTTTTGCCAGTTTAATGAAACAGGCTGTATTTGCGTTATCGCCAGTGTTTCTAGGCTTGGTCTTAGTGGCAATTGGTGGTTCAGCCGTATTGGGGGGGATTAATTTTAGTAGCAAATCTATCAAGTTTGATCCGAAAAAATGGAACCCTATTTCTGGCTTAAAACGTATTTTTTCAATGAATGCGTTAGCTGAATTATTTAAAGCGATTTTAAAATCACTCTTTGTCGGCTTAGCCGCAACGGTTTTCTTATGGCACAACTGGAACGATATTCTTCATTTGATCACGCTTCCTCCTTTAAGTGCTTTAGCTAATGCGATGCAACTGCTTATTTTTGCGGTCTATATTGCGGTTTTTATGCTTATCCCGATGGTGGCATTCGATATTATTTTTCAAATTCGTAGTCATTTGAAAAAGTTACGCATGACACGCCAAGAAATCAAAGACGAATTTAAACAACAAGAAGGTGATCCGCAATTAAAGGCGCGTATTCGCCAACAACAACACGAGATGTCGCGTCGACGAATGATGGCAGATGTGCCAAAAGCAGATGTCATTGTCACTAACCCAACGCATTACGCGGTTGCTTTGCAATATAACGACAAAATGGTTGCCCCAAAAGTACTTGCTAAAGGGGCGGGCGCCATTGCCTTAAAAATTAAAGAAATTGGTGCTGAACATCGAATTCCGCTTCTAGAAGCGCCACCGCTTGCTAGGGCGTTATATCGTCACAGTGAGATAGGACAGGCTATTCCTGCAACACTCTATGCCGCTGTTGCAGAAGTTTTAGCTTGGGTCTATCAACTGAGACGATGGAAAACCGAAGGTGGTTTAAAACCTAAACAACCTATGAACTTGCCAGTGCCTCCCGCACTGGACTTTGCTGGAGAAGATAATCGTCATGGCTAATTTGGCCTCATTACTCCGCTTGCCGGGAAATTGGAAAAGTTCTCAGTGGCAGATACTGGCAGGGCCAGTACTTATTTTGCTTATACTGTCAATGATGGTACTGCCATTGCCACCTTTTCTATTGGACTTATTGTTTACCTTTAACATTGCCCTTTCTATCATGGTGCTATTAGTGGCCATGTTTACTAGGCGCACATTGGACTTTGCTGCCTTTCCTACAATACTCCTGTTCACTACATTGTTACGCTTATCGCTTAACGTTGCATCAACACGTATTATCTTGATGGAAGGACATACAGGCTCCGCGGCTGCAGGGCGTGTTGTTGAAGCTTTTGGTCATTTCCTCGTAGGTGGCAATTTTGCTATCGGTATCGTTGTTTTTATCATTCTTATTCTGATTAACTTTATGGTTATCACCAAAGGTGCAGGGCGTATTGCTGAAGTAGGCGCACGCTTTGTATTAGATGGGATGCCGGGTAAGCAGATGGCTATCGATGCTGATTTAAATGCTGGGATCATAAACGAAGAAGAAGCTAAAAAACGTCGTAAAGAAGTCTCGCTTGAGTCTGACTTTTATGGATCTATGGATGGTGCAAGTAAATTCGTCCGAGGGGATGCGATTGCTGGCTTAATGATCTTGGTAATAAACGTCGTTGGTGGTTTAGTGGTCGGTGTTGCACAACATAATATGGCACTTAACGATGCGGCAAGCACTTACACCTTATTAACTATCGGTGATGGGCTGGTGGCTCAAATTCCAGCACTGATTATATCAACAGCGGCGGGTGTTATTGTTACTCGCGTTGCAACCGATGAAGATGTCGGTCAACAAATGGTGACGCAACTCTTTGATAACCCTCGTGTGCTGATGCTAACCGCGGGTGTTTTAGGATTGCTGGGGTTAGTACCAGGTATGCCAAACTTTGTTTTCCTCTTCTTTACGGCAGCATTAGCAGGATTAGGATGGTATATCTTAAAACGTCATAGCAGTCCTCAAGTGCAACAACAAAAAGAGTTGGAACAAGTTGAAAAACAAAATCGGGTTGTTGAAGCCTCTTGGGAAGATGTGCAATTAGAAGATCCGCTGTCAATGGAAGTAGGTTATCGTCTTATTCCCATGGTCGATAATCGCCAAAATGGTGAATTATTAGGTCGAATTAGTGGTATTCGCAAAAAGTTTGCACAAGAAATGGGGTATTTACCTCCTGTTGTACATATTCGCGATAATATGGAAGTGAAACCTTCCTCCTACCGCATTTTAATGAAAGGGGTAGAAATCGGCCATGGCGAAGCTCATCCTGGGCGTTGGTTGGCCATAAACCCCGGTAATGCAGTCGGAACGCTAGAAGGTGATAACACTCAAGAGCCGGCATTTGGTTTACCTGCGGTATGGATTGATGACAGTTTAAGAGAGCAAGCACAAGTACAAGGCTATACGGTTGTGGCGGCAAGTACAGTGATTGCAACACATTTTAATCATGTACTTAACCAATACGCAGCAGAGTTATTTGGTCGCCAAGAAGCGCAAATGCTATTTGATAGGGTAAGCAAAGAACTACCGAAAATGACGGAAAATATGATCCCCGATATGCTGTCATTAACGGTGTTACATAAAGTATTGCAAAACCTGTTGGCAGAGCAAGTGCCTATTCGCGATATGAGAACCATATTAGAAGCACTTGCAGAGCATGCACCTGAGCAAAAAGATCCGGCAGAATTAACGGCGGTAGTTCGTGTTGCATTACGCAGGGCAATAACACAACACTGGTTTGGTGATAAAGAAGAGATACAAGTTATCGGATTAGATGCGGGACTAGAGCGTCTATTATTACAAGCGATGCAAAGTGGGGGGGGATTAGAGCCTGGCCTTGCTGAAAACATTGAACAACAAGCCTTAGATGCGGTACGTCGTCAAGAGATGTCAGGGGGCGTGCCAGTACTCTTGGTTAACCATGCACTACGTTCGCTGTTATCACGCTTTTTACGCCGTAGCTTGCCACAGTTAGCGGTATTATCAAATATGGAAATTAGCGAAGGTCGTCATATTCGTATGACATCAATGATTGGTGGACAAAATCATTAATTATTAATCATTGATAAAAATCTACTAAAACCACTAAATCATCATTTAGTGGTTTTTTTTAGTTTAAACAAGAAGAATATAAGTAATTGTTCTATATATAGAATATGTTTTAAATAAAAGCAATATTAAACATGGATATGGTGAGATTTATTTTGATAAAGAGGCTTATAGAATAACAGAAAGAAAATTAAATATTAATAGCTTGTTTGGTAATAGGGCTGTTTATATATCTTATTATTAATATTTAAAGATATTATTTGTATTTTTTAATATAAATACTTAATCGTTAATATATTATTTATATGTTTTTTAAATGCTTTGTCTATATGTTTTTTATATGGATTTTTTTTTAAATTAATTGTTCCTTGTGCTAATTATGATAATCAGTTTTAAAACCAAAGGAAATGTCCATGAAAAAAAACTCTCTATTTACTGTCTCACTGTTATCTGTATTTATTTCATTATCTTGTTATGCTCATCAAGATGTTATTTTAAACCCTGATTCATTATCAGATGCACAGGTATCTATTGATAGTGACACAGGGAGAACACAAATTGAAGTGATAAATACTAATCAAGATGGTACCGCCCATATCTATTATAATCGTCTTGATGTTGGTGATTTGGGTTTATCATTAAAAAATAATGCTGAAGCAGAATTAATTATTAATGAGGTTGTTTCTAAAGATGTTTCAATTCTAAGAGGTGAGCTTGAGTTACAAGGAAAAAAGGCGACAGTGGTTATAGCTAATCCTAATGGAATTTCTTGTCGTGATTGTTCTTTCTCTGGAATTAATGATATTAAACTAATTGCAGGTAGCAGTACAGGGAAATTTTCTAAGACATTCACTATAGCAGATATAGGTTCTAGTGTTGTTTTTGATATGAGAAATAAATTAGATAAAAATGAATATAGTCATATTCATCGCAATTATAAAGATATTTCATCTGGAATAATAAATATTATCTCTAATAATGTAGACTTGATTCAAGGTGATTTAAATGCTGAATATATTCGTTTTGATATGGGGTTAAGTGAGTTTAATCTTGGAGCTAAAAATGATTATAATAAACAGAGCCATTTTTTGTTAAGGACAGAGGCAGGAATAAATAGTCGATATTTAATAATAAAAACAAAAGAGGGTAACATTTATAATTATGGTAATATAAATACTTTATCACTAAATCATGAGTCTTATGGTTTGATTAATATGGGAAAAGTGTATATAAATCAAGATGATAATTTATATAGAACAGCTTATGATGGGACGAAACAATCAAAAGTAATGGTTTATCAATATTCTGCTGAAATTAATAATTCATCATTTAATGTTAAAAATAGTAATCTATTTATGAAAGCGGATCTAATGTTTTTAGATAGAGCATTTAATATTGATGATAGTTATTTATATGGAATGGCAGGAACCCTAAAAATAGATAATATATCATTGTTGAATAATAGTGTTCTTGATATTGTCGCTGAGGATAGTATATCTCTTGGTGGTAAAATCCAGGGGCATGGTCATGTTATATTACAATTAAATGATGATAAAGTTGATATTGAAGGTAAAAACTTGTTAATAGGAACAGAGGGATTAAGATTAGAGGGGGGAACAAAATATAAATTAGGTAGATCAACTATTATAGATTATACTGAATACAAATAAGGCTATTTTAATTATTACTATCGATTTAAATCCTAACACTAATTCAATATTTATCTGAAGGTTGTTACATATAAATCAATATATTAAATAAAATACTCCCTGTATTATATTGAGATAATACAGGGACTATTCTTTAATTATAAAAGAAAATTATATTTGTATTTTTCGCCCAGCTAATATTGAACGCTGTGCTTGTCCATCTGCACCATAAAGTGTTGGGCTATGATTTTTCTGTAGAAAATGTAGCGTTTCACTATTGCGAGTAATATGTTGCTCTAACAATAAGCCATTGTGTTGATTAAGATGTTTTAACTCTTCCGTTAGATCAACCAGTTGTCCCCATAAATCAGCTAAAAAAGGCTGTCCTTGATAGGGTCTATCAATACCAACTTGTTTACTGAGTATTTGACGTTTTTGATCGGTATGACCTAGAGCTGTTAATACAAAATTCTTCTGTTCAGTTAGTTCATGCAGCTTATTGATATCAATACTTCCTGCACATAATAACTGTTGCTCAGCACGTAAAATACCCGCAATGGTATTGAGCTGTGATAACTGAAGATCTAAGGTCTGGCGGAGTTCTTCCATCATAATCTTTAATATTATTTAGTTATGCTTTCAGCAGCTTCTCGGAAAAGTGCTTCCGCAATTTTGCTGCTGTCCATTGTTAATGTTCCATCGGCAATCGCTGCTTTTAAACGGGCAACTTTCTCGACATTGATGTCTTGATTGCTAGGTTGAACTAATTTTTTCTGTGCTTCACTTAGTTTCACAGAAGTATCACCCGCCATTGCTTTTGTTTGCGTATTACCGGTTTTTCGTGCTTCTTGGGCACCTTCATTAAGGTTACGCTGAGAAATGGCCGTGATTGGGATAAGTGGATTTGTGCGTTCAATACTCATAGGAAAATCCTTTGTTAGGCATCAATTAATCGTCAGATGAAGCCATTGTAAACAACCTATGTGTTTTCGCCTATCATCTTGTAGCTTTATATCGGCAGTGTAGATATAAACTTTAATGTTATCTTACTCGTCATACTTCAAGCTGTAGCGTTGTTGGCGTCACTCATTCGCACTAGTCACATACTTATGTATGCTCCTAGCAACTCATTCGCTTGCCGCCTAGCTACAACTTGAATTATTTAGAGTATTTTCTCGTCATACTTCAAGCTGTAGCGTTGTTGGCATCACTCATTCGCACTAGTCACATACTTATGTATGCTCCTAGCAACTCATTCGCTTGCCGCCTAGTTATAACTTGAATTATTTAGAGTATTTTCTCGTCGTACTTCAAGCTGTAGCGTACTCATTAGCACTAGTCTACAAGCAGCGTTTTTATTCAACTTATAGTGCAAGAGAGTTTACCTTGCCTTGCTATCATTAAAACGGTTAACAAGTCATTTAATATAGGCTTATTCTGCTTATCGTTACCTTTAATTGTTATCTTTAATGTATTACAAGGGGATACGTACAGAGCCATTTTCCAGCGCTTCACCAGTAATAATTTGCCCTGATTTGACCCGTATACGAATACTTTCATTGGCAACGGCATTGTTAATCGCTTTTCCTTCATAACGGATTTGAAAGTGATCACCTTGTGCAAAAACCGTTACAGTCTGCCCCGCTAAAATGGCCCAAGGGCGACGAACCATAGTTGATGTTATTGGTTTTTCGGTCGCAATATGGCGCATAGCAATGGCATTTTTAATAAAAACAGCATCTCTTAACACGTCATAAGGTAGCTTTTCTAAATCTCCTTTTATGATCTTAATCGAAGATTTTGTTATTACATCATCACGATTAATCTCTTTTTTAGCGACTAAATATTGTCCATAAACACTCACATCTACTTGTATAAAACGACGTTGATTATCGCACTGAATGGGGATAGAAAGACGTCCCCAGTTGCGAGAGCCTGCATGCTGTAGGATTTCTTGTTGTTGGCAATGTGGCCATTTATCCTCTGGGGTTAAAACGGTTACGGTGACTTTATCGTCTTTGTGGTGGCGCGTTTGGAAAAATTGCTGTAGCGCTTCGGGTAGGGGATTGGCTATAC
Organism: Proteus sp. G2675; assembly: GCF_963886535.1. Classification (NCBI taxonomy): domain Bacteria; kingdom Pseudomonadati; phylum Pseudomonadota; class Gammaproteobacteria; order Enterobacterales; family Morganellaceae; genus Proteus; species Proteus sp. G2675. The sequence goes on along the minus strand of NZ_CAWPCB010000006.1, from coordinate 77,140 downwards.
CGCTATTTACTATAAAGAAAAAAGAAATAACACCGATAAACGTTCTAACAGACATAGTTTGTATCACCTTATAAAGTTTATGCTAATGGTGTGGTTAAACTTATTTAGCCAAAATAGTGTACATCCTCTTCACATACCTTAAACGCATAAATAGCAATTCAATTTACCCCTATTCCTCCAATCATCTTTTTTTTGAGCGTTTATTCTGTTAACTGAAATTGTTTTATCAGCTGAGGTGAGTGGTTTAGCCACCAAGGATAGAAGATGCTCGATAAATTAGAAAATACGTTTCATTTTCAACAAGAAGCGCTTTCACTACGTAATAAACGCCAAGAAATTTTGGCGGCAAATATTGCTAATGCTGATACGCCAGGCTTCCAAGCAAGGGATATTGATTTCGCGGCTGAGTTGAAAAAAACCATGGAAAATGGGCGTACTGGTAGTCATGGATTGCAACTGACAATGACATCAGAACGCCATATTCCTATTAAGCCGGGTTATCGCTTAGAGGCTGATTTGCTTTATCGGGTTCCTCATCAAACATCGATGGATGGTAACACGGTCGATATGGATATGGAACGGAGTAATTTTGCCGATAATAGCGTTAAATATCAGGCAGATGTGACATTTATTAACTCTCAAGTTAAAAGCATGATGGCTGTATTGCAACAAGGATAAAGAGTATGTCTTTATTTAGTATTTTCGATATTTCAGGTTCTGCACTTTCAGCACAATCACAACGTTTAAACGTCAGTGCAAGTAATATGGCCAACGTAGATAGCGTTGTGGGGCCTGATGGTGAACCTTACCGTGCAAAACAAGTGGTTTTCCAAGTGAATGCGCCAGCGGGTCAAGATATTGGTGGTGTTCATGTTACGCAAGTAGTGGATGATCCGACACCCTTTCGTATGGAATACCAGCCAGGAAATCCATTTGCAGATGAAAAAGGCTATGTGCGTAAGCCTAATGTCGATGTAGTCGGTGAAATGATCAACACCATTTCGGCGTCAAGAAGTTATCAGGCTAACGTTGAAGTGATGAATACAGCGAAATCGCTGATGCAAAAAACGTTAATGATAGGTCAATAGGGAGAATAAATTGTGGGTATTTCTGCCTCAATGAATGAACCTACTGATAATACCATTATCGGGGAAGCGCCTTCATCCTACCACACTAAAAAAGGGGGGAGTGATGATATTAAAGGTAATTTCCTGACGTTGCTTATCACGCAGATGCAAAACCAAGATCCCACCAATCCAATGCAGAATAATGAGTTAACGTCACAGTTAGCACAGATTTCTACGGTTGAAGGGATAGAGACGCTAAATAAAACAGTCAATACCATTGTTGGGCAAATTGACCAAAGTCAGGCATTACGTGCGACCTCATTGGTTAATCATATGGTGATGATTGCCGGTAATGAAATCAGCGTTGATAAGATTAATAATGGTGAAAACGCTGGATCTGATACAGATACAGATACAGATACAGATAAAGATACAGATAAAGATACAACACCTGATACTAAATTAGGTAAGTTACGTGCATCTACTGATGCGACAGATAATGAAAATATCTTCTCCAGCGCTTTTGGTTTTGAATCCTTTAGTCCAATAGATACGCTTACAGTCAATATTACTGATAGTAGTGGGGCTAAAGTTCGCACGATCGAAATGAATTCAAAAATTCTGCCGGATGTTTATCACTTCTTTTGGGATTGCACTGATGATGATGGTAATAAAGTTCCTACTGGAAAATATCAATTTACAGTAAATGCCACATTTAATGATGCTCAAGTTCCAGTAAAAACACTTAAAAGTGCGATAGTCAATTCCGTTTCTATGAAAGAGGGAAAACCTCATCTTGATGTTGGCCTCGGTGTCATCGTTTCATTGGACGAAATTCGTAAAGTTTTTTAATCAACATTAATTCAATAATGGAGGGCGCATGTCCTTTTCTCAAGCAGTCAGTGGTTTAAATGCAGCAGCCGCTAATTTAGATACTATTGGTAATAATATCTCAAACTCTGCAACCTACGGTTTTAAGGGGGCAACAGTCTCTTTTGCCGATGTTTTTGCCGGCTCTGGTGCAGGGCTTGGTGTAAAAGTATCAGGCATTAGCCAAAACTTTAAAGATGGTAGTATCACTACTACTAACCGCCCAACCGATGTGGCGATTTCTGGTGGTGGTTTCTTCCGTATTGAAGATAGTAACGGTGGCGTTTTCTATTCACGTAATGGTGAATTTGGCAAAGATAAAAACGGCTATCTCACTAATATGCAAGGCATGCGTATTACAGGTTATCCAGTACAAAACGTAGACGGTAAAAATGTAGTACAAAAAGGGGCAACACCAACGCCTATCATTATTCCTACCGATATGATGAATGCAAGTGCAACCGATAAAATGGATATGACGGTTAACTTGAATTCAGCTGAAGAGGCTATCGATCAAACAACACATAAATTTGATCCCAAAGATAACGATTCTTATAACTTTAGTACTAACGTGACAACCTACGATAGCTTAGGTAATGAACATAACCTGAACTTATTCTTTGTTAAAACCAAAGATAACGAATGGAGTGTTTATGCTCAAGACACCACAACAGGTGAGCCAGCACAAGATCTGGGTAAATTAGTTTATAAGGATAACGGGGTACTAGATGAAACAGCACCTAAGCTGAAAAACTTTACTACCGTTGCTTATAAAGGTTCACAACCCATGGATATGGAAATGAACTTTAGTGGTAGTACGCAGCAAAAAGTCGCTGAATCAAGTGTCTCTAAACTCGCGCAAAATGGTTATCAAGCAGGGGAATTTACCAATTTCCGTATTGAGCCAGATGGTTCCATTATGGCGACCTACTCAAACCAACAAAGCCAAGTGGTTGGTCAAATCGCATTAGCTAACTTTGCCAATCCTGGTGGCTTAAGTTCACAAGGTGACAATATGTGGTCTGAAACCAATGGTTCAGGCTCACCCATTGTTGGTGTGGCAGGCTCTGGCGTATTCGGTAAATTAACCAACAATGCCTTAGAAGCCTCTAACGTAGATATGAGCCAAGAGTTAGTTAACATGATTGTTGCTCAACGTAACTATCAATCTAATGCGCAGACTATCAAAACTCAGGATCAGATCCTGCAAACACTAGTTAGCATGCGCTAATAACGCAGGAAATCATCTGTTATGGATCATGTGATTTATACCGCGATGGGCGGTGCCAGACACTCAATGGAAAACCAAGCTGTCGTGGCGAACAATTTAGCAAATGCATCAACACCAGGGTTTAAAGCGCAACTTAGTGCGATGCGAGCCGTACCTATCAATGGCGAAACCTTACCGACGCGTACACTTACCGTCGCGTCAACGCCCGGTAGTGATCAGCGTCAGGGAACGATGAATTACACCGGCAGACCGATGGACGTTGCTTTAAGTGATAATGGCTATTTGGCTGTTCAACTTGAAGATGGTACGCAAGCGTATACCCGAAACGGCAATATTGAGCGTAACGCTGATGGCATGTTGATGGTACAAGGCCGTCTTTTGATGGGCGATAATGGCGCAATTGAAGTGCCACCACAAGCGGAAATTAGCATTGCTAATAACGGCATTGTCACGGCTCATGTCCCTACCGATCCACCAAAAATGCTAGGGCAAATTGGTCGCCTAAAAATGGTGAAGCCAGAACAAAATGATTTGGTACGAGGCGATGATGGTCTATTTCACCTATCACCTCAAGGTACAGCACGAGTGGGTGAAACGTTACCTGCGGACGATAACGTCAAAGTCCTTGCTGGTGTATTAGAAGGTAGCAACGTCAATCCTGCTGAAGCCATGGTCGATATGATTGCCAATGCCCGCCGTTTCGAAATGCAAATGAAGGTGATCCACAGTGCAGATGATAATGCGCAACGCGCTAACCAATTGCTATCAATGAGTTAAATAGTGTAAGGGGAAAACCATGATCCGTTCTTTATGGATTGCTAAAACAGGGTTGGATGCACAACAAACTAACATGGATGTGATTTCCAACAACCTCGCAAACGTCAGCACAAATGGTTTTAAACGCCAGCGTGCGGTTTTTGAGGATTTACTCTATCAAACTATTCGTCAACCGGGAGCGATGACATCCGAGCAGACGAATGCGCCTTCTGGTTTACAAATTGGTACTGGTGTTCGCCCAGTGGCGACAGAACGTTTACATAGCCAAGGTAATTTAGCCCAAACTAATGGTACGCGTGATGTTGCTATCAAAGGGCAAGGTTTTTTCCATGTTCAATTACCTGATGGTACGGATGCTTATACTCGTGATGGCTCTTTTCAAATGGACCAAAATGGGCAATTAGTGACCTCCAGTGGCTTTCAAATCGTCCCAGCGATTATTTTGCCAGAAACCGCTAAAAAGGTGATGGTAGGTCGTGATGGTATTGTCAGTGTGGAGATTGAAGGATCGCCTGCACCTCAACAAGTAGGACAATTAACCCTCACCACATTTATTAATGATAGCGGGTTAGAAAGTGTTGGGGAAAATCTGTACTTAGAAACAGCCAGCTCCGGAGCACCCACTGAGAATGCGCCGGGTATTAACGGTGCGGGCTTGTTATATCAGGGATATGTTGAAACCTCTAACGTTAATGTCGCGGAAGAATTGGTCAATATGATCCAGACTCAGCGTGCTTATGAAATTAATAGTAAAGCGATTTCAACTTCTGATCAGATGTTACAGAAACTCACGCAACTCTAATTTCGTTGATTCATTAGCCTGACAGAATTTCTGTCAGGCGTATTACTAAAAGAGTATCGAAGATGGATACAAAGGTCATTACTGACAATTCTGGGGCAAGCAAGCTTAGTGTCAGATGGCGTCGTCATCAACGTTTAGGTACCGCCCTGTTGGTACTGACACTAGCAGGGTGCGCTCAGATACCGAAAAAACCATTGGTTGAAGGACACACCACGGCAATACCTACTGCGCCTACCACACCAGCACCTAATGGCTCTATTTTTCAGGCTACTCAGCCGGTTTATTTTGGTTATCAGCCATTATTTGAAGATAGGCGACCGCGAAATATTGGCGATACATTGACTATCACCTTGCAAGAAAATGTCAGTGCCAGTAAAAACTCGTCGGCGAATGCCAGTCGCAATGGTAAAGCCGGTTTCCTTGCTTCTATCACACCAAGGTTCTTAGAAGGATTATTAGGGAATAGCCGTACTGATATGGGCATGGAAGGAAACAGTGAGTTCGGTGGTAAAGGTGGTGCTAATGCAAATAACACCTTTAAAGGCACCATTACGGTAACGGTTGATCAGTTATTGGCAAATGGCAATCTACACGTTGTGGGTGAAAAACAAATTGCGATAAACCAAGGTACTGAATTTATTCGATTTTCAGGCGTTGTGAATCCGCGCACTATCAGTGGCTCAAACACGGTCAATTCAACCCAAGTTGCTGATGCGCGTATTGAATATATCGGAGACGGTTATATTAATGAAGCGCAATCCATGGGATGGCTACAACGTTTCTTCTTAAATGTATCACCTTTTTAACGAGTAGGATCTAGATGAAAAAATTAGCGATTAGCCTTTTCTTTATCGTGATGACATGTGTCGGCTTTTCTGCCCATGCCGAACGGATCAGAGATCTTACTTCGGTTGAAGGGGTAAGAGAAAATGCGCTGATTGGTTATGGTTTGGTTGTCGGCCTCGATGGTACGGGTGACCAAACCATGCAAACACCTTTTACCACGCAAAGTCTAAATAACATGCTCTCACAATTGGGGATCACCGTACCTGCGGGCACCAATATGCAGTTAAAAAACGTCGCGGCAGTGATGGTGACAGCAAAACTACCTCCTTTTGGTCGTACTGGGCAATCTATCGATGTGGTTGTTTCTTCATTAGGTAATGCCAAAAGTTTACGAGGTGGTACGTTACTGATGACCCCACTTAAAGGGGTAGATAGTCAGGTTTATGCGGTAGCCCAAGGGAATATTATTGTCGGTGGCTCTGGTGCTTCTGCGGGGGGCAGCAGCGTAAAAGTCAATCAATTAGCGGGTGGACGTATTAGTAACGGTGCCATTATTGAGCGTGAGTTACCTTCTCAGTTTGGTCAAACGGGATTATTAAACTTACAGCTTAACGAAGAAAACTTCACGCTAGCACAAAGTATTGCTGATGCGATTAATAAACTACGAGGGGTAGGAACGGCGCTTCCTCTTGATGCCCGTACGGTGCAATTACGTGTACCTCTTGGTAAAAGTGAACAAGTTCGTTTCTTAGCAGATGTGCAAAACCTTGAGGTAAAACGAGTTATTGCTGATGCTAAAGTGATTATCAATGCAAGAACAGGTTCCGTTGTAATGAACCGTGATGTGGTATTAGGTAGCTGTGCCATCGCACAAGGCAACTTATCTGTTACGGTAGATAGCCAAGTGAATGTGAGTCAACCGAATACTCCTTTTGCAGGTGGCAGTACGGTTGTGTCACGTAATACGAGTGTTAATGTCAATGAAAAGGGTGGTTCATTACAAAAAGTCAACGCCAGTGCTAGCCTCAATGAAGTGATCCGTTCACTCAATGCGCTAGGTGCGACCCCAACAGATCTCATGTCGATATTACAAGCGATGGAAAGTGCGGGTTGTTTACGGGCGAGATTGGAGATTATCTGATGAAAGAGTTATCTCTGCTTTCTTCAATGCCGAATATTTCAACGCCGGCATATGATAGTAACGCATTGAATAAACTTAAATATCAGGTTGGACAAAATGCCGATCAGCAAGGGCTGCGCCAAGTGGCGCAGCAACTTGAGGGGGTTTTTGTGCAAATGATGTTAAAAAGTATGCGTGAAGCTATTCCACAAGAGAGTATGTTCAATTCAGAAAGCACTAAAATGTACACCTCTCTTTATGATCAGCAAATTGCTCAAGATTTATCCAAAAAAGGCTTGGGGTTTGCTGACATGATTGAAAAACAACTATCAGCTAAAGTAACGATGGAACCGAGCGAACTGGCCGGTAAAACGCCGATGCCATTAGACAGCAGTGATATTTTTCAATCAATGCCAACACAAGCATTAGGCCAGCTCTATCGTGCGATGCAACCGTTACAAAATGCAGTTGAAAGTACGGTAGGCAAGTTAAAAGGACTGTCTGAAAGTAGCGCTTCTTTTGCCGCTAAATTGTTAGGGCCTGCTAAACAAGCGACACAAGGTACAGGTATTCATCATCTTTTAGTTGTAGCACAAGCGGCACTAGAATCTGGCTGGGGTAAACGAGAAATTTTAACGGGTGATGGAAAACCGAGCTACAACCTGTTTGGTATTAAAGCGGGGCGTTATTGGAAAGGGCCTGTCACTAATATTATGACAACGGAAGTGATTGACGGTAAATCGATCAAGATGCGTGATAATTTCCGTGTCTACGGCTCTTATGTGGAGGCTATCCAAGATTATCTAAGATTGCTTACGGAAAGCCCGCGCTATGCCAAAGTACCGCAAGCCAAAACACCAGAACAGGCTGCTTATCATATTCAAGAAGCCGGTTATGCAACCGATCCGGGGTATGCCAAAAAACTTGTTTCTATTATAGGGCAATTAAAGGGACAGGGTGAGCAAGTTGCGAAAACTTATACCCATGATTTAAGTGAACTCTTTTAACTATTCTCCCCTCAAGTTTAGAGGGGAATAACCGATAACAAATAGCAGAGCATCCATATCAATTGCCTAGTTATGCTCCGAACATACAGGAGATGACTAAACGTAAAAGGATAGACAAATGTCCAACAATTTAATTAATACAGCGATGAGCGGGCTTAATGCAGCACAAGCTGCGATGAGCACAATTAGTAATAATATCGCTAACCAAAAAGTAAATTGGTATAACCGTCAAATGACCGTATTTAATGAAAACGGTGGCACGATGACCAGTAATGGTTATATTGGAAATGGTGTTAATGTGAGTCGTATTCATCGCGAATATAATGAGTTCCTAGCGGGGCAAATGAATCGTGCGGTAACAAAACAGAGTGCTTTAAATAGCTATAACAAAAATATCTCGCAAATAAATAATTTATTAGCGGATAAAGGCAATGATGTTTCCAGTGCAATTGATGACTTCTTTACCAGCTTACCTAATGTAACGAACAATGCGGAAGATAACCCAGCTCGTACCACCATACTGGGTAAAGCGGAAGCAATGGTGAATATGTTTAACAAAGCGGATCAATCATTACGCGATCTCGAAAAAGACATTAATAGCCAAGTCACTAATACCACTAAGAATATTAATGAATATTCCAAGCAGATAGCTAAATTAAATCAAGAAATTAGCCGCTCACAAGGTTTTAATGGTGCCGAGCCTAATGATCTGCTCGACCAACGCGACCGCTTAATTCAAGAGCTAAATACGCTAGTTGATGTACAAGTGACCCAACAAGATGGCGGGTTTGTTAATGTCAGCTTTGCCAATGGTCTTCCTCTTGTTGCAGGGACGCGCTCTTATGAAGTCTCTGCTATTCCTTCCAATAAAAACAGTGAACGCCTTGTTGTTGGTTATAGCAACGGTATTGATGAAGTTCGTGAAGTTGATGCTAAACGTATTAATGGCGGTGAATTAGGTGGCGCTTACCGTAGCCGTAATGAAGTATTAGATGCAAGCCGAAATCAATTAAACCAATTAGCTTTAGTGTTGGGCGATCAATTTAATAAACAACATGAGCAAGGTTTTGATTTAAACGGCGATAAAGGTGATAAGTTCTTCAACCTAGGTGGGGCACATACCATGCCTAATGGTAAGAACAAAGGTGATGCGACTTTTGATGTCAAATACACTGACACAAGAGAAGTTAAAGCTGCAGATTATACGGTTAAGTATGAAGGTGGTAAATGGAATGTCACTGTAGAGCCGGGGAATCGTAAATTTACAGCAACACCTAATGCAACAACGGGTGAATTAGAATTCGAAGGAATGAGCATCAAAGTCAATGGAGCTGCACAAGAGGGCGATTCTATCGTTGTTCAATCTGTAGGCAACGTGATTGCAGGAATGAGTGTTGCAATCAGCGATCCAAGCAAAATAGCTGCCGCGGGTACAAAAGACTCTGGACCTAGTGATAATGAGAACATGAAAAAATTGTTCGAATTACCCGATGAAAAACTTATCGATGGTAAAGCAACAATTGCTGGTGGTTATGGCTCACTAATAAGTATGGTGGGTAATAAAGTGAATACTGCGCAAGTTGATTATGATGCGCAAAATGCGATCACCAGCAGTATTTTAACACAGCAACAATCGGTTTCAGGGGTCAACTTGGATGAAGAATACGGCGAAATGTATCGTATCCAAGAGTATTACATGGCAAATGCAAAAGTTATTCAAACTGCAAATACCATGTTTGATGCGATTATGCAGGTCTTATAAACCCTCTTTGATTAAGGAATAAATCGTGCGTTTAAGTTCAAATCAAATTTACACTCAGCGAGTGGATAATATTACTAGCTTGCAAAGTAGATGGATGACAGAAGGGAATAAAATTTCCAGTGGTCGACGTGTTGAAAAACCTTCTGATGATCCGATGGCGGCCTCACAAGCGGTAATGGTTAAGCAATCTGAAGCGCGTAATCAGCAATATGCGACAGCACGTGGATTTGCTAAAAACAGCATGTCATTGCAAATGAGCCTTTCAAGCCAAATGGTCAATATCACCACAAAAATTCAAGAAACATTAGTGGCTGCCGGTAATGATGGCGCATTAAGTGATGAAGATCGTGCCTCTCTTGCGGAACAATTAAGTGGTTTAAAAGATCAGTTAGTGGGGATTGGCAATACGAAAGATGGTGTTGGACGTTATGTTTTTGCTGGTTTCCAAACAGATAAACCACCTTTTGTTGCTGACAAAACGGGTAAAATCACCTACCAAGGTGGAGACAAGCAAATTACTCAAAAAGTTGATAGCAATATTGAAATGGTATCCAACTTTACAGGGATAGAAACGTTACAATCATCAGGAGGAAAAGGCACAGAGCCAGATATTTTTAATGCCTTAGATGAAGCCATCAGTGCACTACGTGAACCTCTAGTTGGAAAACCACAAGCTGATCGTGATGCTGCATTAGATAAGATTAATACGGCTAACCGTGTTAATCGCGCCACATTAAATAATATTTCTAGTGTGGAAGCTAAATTAGGTTTACAGCTTCAAGAACTTGATAATTTAGATGATTTAGGTGCAGATACCTCATTAAGAAATGCTAAACGCTTAAGTGAGTTACGTGACTTAGATTGGACACAAGCAATTTCAGATTATTATCAAGAAGAGTCGGTATTACAGGCATCTTATAAAGTCTTTAATGACATGAAAGATATGTCGATGTTTAAGATGTATCGTTAATTTAGTCACAATAGTAAATAGCATCTTATTCTATAAAATAAGCGATTATCCCCCGATATTTATCAGGGGATTTTTTTATCTGTAACGAATGAAGTCAGTACAAGGTTTATGCATGACTTTAGTCGCAGTAGCAGTAAGTGCCCGTGCTGATCCTTTAGCACGAATATTAAGTTATCTAGCTGACTTTATTCATCACTGGTTTATAGCAAATGATATATTAATTGTGGAATAAACAAAACAAGTGACAAAAAGCAGATTAAATTTAATTAGCCAATGGAAAAATAGATAACACAATCTCAATCATCAGGTTTTTCAAGAAACTAATTGCTGCAATATTAAGGTAATACGATTGAATGTATCGCTAAAGACGCGCTCAGTAAACACAGGTAATGCTGGCATAATCAGTGATAACGCCAACATACCGATCGTGAGGGTAAGAGGGAAACCGACCACAAAAACAGAAAGCTGTGGTGTCATACGGTTTAAAATACCTAATGAAAGGTTGAGTACTAATAGTAGAGTGATTAATGGCATGGCTAACATCATCCCGTTAATAAATATAGTGCCACCACTTTGTACTAAAGTAAGGATACCCAATGAATTAAAGGTCTGATTTCCAATAGGAACAACATAGAAAGTATCTGCTAATACCGATAACAGCCATAAATGCCCATCAAACACCATAAAAAGCAACATGGTTAACATGTTAAAGATACGAGCAAGAATAGGCATATTCGGGCCACCTGAAGGATCGACGAAAGTCGCAAATGACAGCCCCATCTGTAAACCAATCACTTCTCCTGCATGACGTACAGAAGCAAAAGCTAACTGCATAGATAAGCCTAAAATTGTGCCAATTAAAATTTGTTGGATCAGTACCCAAAAAGCCATGATAGAAAAGAGAGGTACTTGACTTTGCGGTAGCCCTGGTGCAATTAACGCCGTGGTTAAAAAGGCGAGTCCAATACGAAATTTTTTAGGTGTCTGTTTTTCACTAAACAAAGGCGCGGTACTAAAGAGTGCCAAAATACGCACAAATGGCCAGAAAAAATCACTGATGTAGCCATTAAGTATTTCACTGGTCAAGGTTATCATTGTTATTAGCCAATCATTCCTGGAATGCCAGTAAATAAGTTATGCATATAGTCTAATAACAAACTGAGCATCCACGGCCCTGCGACTAAAATAGCCGCTAATACAGCAAGGATCTTAGGAATAAACGACAGTGTCATTTCGTTTATTTGTGTTGCTGCTTGCAGCATGCTTATTACTAAACCGGTAACCAGTGCAGACAATAATAGAGGTCCAGCAAGGGATAAGGCAATTTTCATCGCTTCCGTTCCTAATGCTAAAACAGATTCAGGCGTCATAAAGAACCTCTTTGCTAGTTAAAAAAGCTTTGAGCCAATGAGCCAAGTATTAACTGCCAGCCATCGACTAATACAAATAACATGAGTTTAAAAGGCAGTGAAACGGTGGCGGGTGGCACCATCATCATACCGAGTGCCATCAAGACGCTGGCAACCACTAAGTCTATGATGAGAAAAGGGATAAAAATCATAAAACCAATTTGAAAAGCGGTTTTTAGCTCACTGGTAATATAAGCAGGCACTAAAATTCGCATAGGTACGCTATCGCGTGTTTCAAATGCGGGGGCATCAGCAAGACGAGCAAAGAGTGCAAGATCGGTTTCGCGCGTTTGTTGCATCATAAACTGGCGCAGTGGTTGTGAGCCATTATCGAGTGCTTGTTCAAAAGTGATTTTATCTTCACTAAAAGGGAGATAAGCATCTTGATAAATTTTATCAAACACCGGTGCCATAATAAAAAATGTCATAAATAGCGCAAGACCCAGTACCACTTGGTTAGGGGGAGCAGAAGGTGTACCTAACGCATTACGCAATAAACCCAGCACAATGATAATCCGAGTAAAACTCGTCATCATCAGTAATACGGCGGGAATAAAACCTAGGGCTGTGATAAAAATCAGTGTTTGTACTGGCAATGACCAGCTTTGGCCACCTCCCGGTAATGGGTGTGAAATAACACTGGGGAATTGAGCAAACGCATGGCTTGGCAATAGTGACAAAATAAGGACACTAGCGAAGAGAGGCCAGCGCTTTAATGCGTTAAAATAAGAGACACACTGATGCATTATGAGTTGCCTTTATCTCGCTTTAGCGTTTTTTGTAATAATTGAATAAATAACGGTGAAGAAGGTGGTATAGGCGCTTCCTGCGAGGCATGATTAGGAATAGGTAAGGTGTGTAACAGATTAATCTGCGATGCCGTAACCCCTAATACAAGCCATTCCTGCTCGATTTCAACAACGACAACACGCTCTTTGGTACCTAATGAACAGCTCGCTTTAACCGTGAGTTGTGCTTGATTAGCTTTAAATGTACCGCGAGCAAAGCCAAAACGGCGGAAAAGCCACATTGCAACAATAATCAGTACAATAATACCCGCAAGCGCGGTGCTGACTTGCACAAGGCTTTGTCCAACGGGTAAAGGTTGCGCCGGTGTTTGGATAGTTTGCGTTGTGGCGGGTGCGGCAGTATTAACCGCACCTTGGCTGGAAAAGGAAGGGATCTGTTCCATAGATCAACGACTCAGACGGCGCATACGTTCTGAAGGGGTGATGATATCGGTAATGCGAATACCATATTTATCAGAAACGACCACGACTTCTCCTTGGGCGATTAAGTAGCCATTGATAAGAATATCAAGGGGTTCACCCGCAAGCCCATCTAATGACACTACAGAGCCTTGTGATAGGCTTAGGAGTTTTTTAATCGTCATTTTGGTACGCCCTAACTCTACTGTCAATTTGACAGGAATATCCATAATCAAATTGATATCAGATAGATGATTAAGCGTATCATCTTCAGGTAACAGATGTTCGAATACGTCGGAACTATTATCTTGGCTTTTGCCAGTTTGCTGTTCCATTGCATCAGCCCACATATCCTCAGCCGATTGTGAATTATCAGTTGGGCGATTTTCATCACTCATTGGTTTGTTCCTCATCCAGAGCGTTTAAAACAGGGTTAATTAAATGTTCAACACGAAGGGCGTATTGCCCATGGACTGTACCGTATTGACTTGTTAATACCGGCACACCATCAACATGTGCAATCAATCTTTCTGGTTTATCAATAGGGAGCACATCCCCTTTTTTCAGGGTAAGGACTTTTGATAAACGCAGCGGAATGTCAGTAAAGTTAGCAACCAACTCAAGCTCTGAGTGCTTAACTTGGTTTACTAAACTGTCTAACCAAACGCTATCTTCTTGGCGAAGGTTTTCAATTGGTGGATTGATTAGCCGTTCACGTAGCGGTTCAATCATGGCAAAAGGAATACAGATACTAAATTCCCCTACCATAGAGCCAATTTCTACTTGAAAAGGTGTCGTCACCACAATGTCATTTGGTGATGAGGTGATATTGGTAAATTTTACCTGCATCTCAGAACGAACATATTCAACTTGAATTTTGAAGATGGAGTCCCAAGCATCACGATAGGCATCAAGTGCCAGTTTTAACATTTTGTTGATAATACGCTGCTCTGTATTGGTGAACTCGCGTCCTTCAACGGGAATTGGAAAACGCCCATCGCCACCAAACAGGTTATCAACCGCGATATAAACCAGATTCGGCTCAAAGGTAAATAACGCTGTGCCGCGTAACGGTTTTAAATGCACCAAATTTAGATTAGTTGGTACAGGTAGGTTACGGGCAAAGTCATGATAAGGATGAATTTTTATGCCACCAACCGTGATATCAGGGCTTCGGCGAAGCATATTAAACAGCCCCATACGGAATTGACGCGCAAAACGTTCGTTAATAATTTCTAACGACTGTAACCGTTCTCGAACGACACGACGTTGCGTGTTCGGGTCATAAGGCTGAATATCCGGTTCATTCGGATCCTTCGCTATCGCAGGTTCCCTGTTCGCGCTTTTTTGGGCGTCGTCACCTGATGTGTCATCATTCAGCAGAGCATCTATCTCTGCCTGTGAAAGGATATTATCGCTCATAATGATTATCGCAGAATAAACGTGGTAAACAGTACATCGGAGAGGATCTGTTCAGATTCACCCGGTACAAGAGTCGGTCTCAGCGTTTCTTTTATTTCTGTCATGAGTTGTTGTTTCCCCGCATCTGTTGCAATTTTATTAGCGTGTTGACGAGAAAGAAGTAGTAGCAAGCGACTACGAACTTCGGGTAAATAATCATGTAAGCGCTTACGTGTATTCTCATCATGTAAGCGTAACGTGATCCCTATGTAGAGTACGCGATCTAAATGTTCTTCTTCATCAATCAGATTGATGGTAAAAGGCTCTAATGACATAAAAACGGGGGCCGGTATAACTTTTTGCTGACTAGTGCCCGTAGTACCTGATTTAGCATGCTTCAATGCCCACCAACTATATCCACCGAATGCCGCTGCAATAATGGCGATCACCAATAATAGGATGATCAGAATTAAGCTATAGCTTTTACGTTCATTGCTGTAATTAGACATGGACAGTTAAATTCCTGTTTTGTAGTGGATACGTGTTCACTTTTGTGGACTTCCATATCCATCTAAATCAACCTTAATTATCCCGCTATTTCTGTTTTTTAATGGCAGAAACAGATAGGGAAAAAACCATTAACTCTTACGTTTATTGACATAGTGTGTCCTCCCAATACATTTGTATTAGGCAAAAATATCGACACCACCACGAGCAGAGGCTAACTCTTGAGGCGTAAGGGTTATCTTTTGTGCCGTTTCTGAGGCTAATTGCATAGAATTACCCTCGCTTCTTTGATGATTATCGGCACCATTTCCACTAAATTGAGAGGAATCTGACATATTTTGTTGTTGCCAACCGTCATGACTGTCGCTAGACACTTGACTTTGTGTGAGTTGTATCCCATTTTCAGAGAGCGCTTGACGCAAATGATGCAGGGAATTTTCTAACACAGTACGCACTTGTCCATTTTGAGAGGCAAGATGTAATTGAGCCTGTCCATCTTCAATTTTCATGCGAATATGTAATGAACCCAACTCTTCGGGATGTAAACGTAGCTCAGCTTTTTGTAAACCATTACGACTAAACATCACAATTTGCTGATTGAGTTGCTGTTGCCATTCCGGTGTGCCTATTTGTGCATTTAACATCGGGGTAGGCATCGAAGGAAAGTGCATTTGCGCTTGCATCATTGATGACGGTTGCGCATGACTTGCTACTGATGAAGAGGCAAACACCGAAGAGGTCGATAATCTATTGTGTAGATCGCGTTCAGCAATACGGTTATTACCGATTATTTGGTTTGCCAGATTATCGGCTAATTTTGTATTGGCTGATGCTTTGTCATCGGCTAACAATCCATCCGCTTTTTCTGCCACGGAAGATAACAGTGAAGCGTTATCAACTTTCTTTGCTGAATGCCCATTCGTTAAATGGCGAGCTTCATGTGTTGCAAGTTGGGTTAATGACGCTGTTTCAGGGCGTAATTGAGCAAGTAATGATTTGTCATCTGCATTAGCTTGCGTATTGAATTGTTGCCATTTATCGACAAGATCACGTTCAGCACGGGCATTTTCTGCCATAAGGTGAGATAACTCGTTTCCATTCCCAGCATGCTTTAACGAGGTTCCCAATAAATGTGGCTGATGAGCTTGGTTGGCTGAAAGCGATGTAGATTTTAACCCTGCAAGTCCGGCAAGTTGTACTGGAAGCTCTGCCGCTAATTCTTCTGCGGACATTAATGAAGAGGCCGTTTTATTTTCAAGAATTGAGCTAAATTGCTCATTATCAGGTAACGAGAGGGCAAGATGGGTATTTTTCGTTGCTGGCGCCTCTAATGCCGCATATTCAGTGACAATAGTATCAATATCGTCATCATTTTGTTGGTCTTTATTTTTTTCAGTGTGATTGTGCGCCTTATTCTCTTTTGAGGAATGGCCTGAAATAGAGGCGTTTTTTTTATCACTGGGTGTATTCTGAGGTTGAGTACTCAGAAGTTGTGCAAATGTCGACGCATTATCACCGGGTTGACTTGTTGTAGCGGATGTCGTTCCCGGAGAGGTTGCAGTGACATCCATGGTCAGAAGCGTTATCTCCATCAAGTTGTTCTCCGTAAAGTACTACGCTGTGCGTACTCATCCATTTGTTTCTGCTCAATACGATCAAGTTGTCGCTTACGGCTATCTTCAGCGCGTTGCTCCAATGTCTCAAACGCATTGAGTCGTTGCTGTTTTTCTCGCCAATGTTCCGTTGCAAGGTCGAGTTGCGCTTGCCAATGACGAAGTTGCTGTTTATGTTGCTCGATAGTTAATTCAAGTGTTTTGAGAAACTGTTGATAGTTTTGCCATGATGCTGATGACATGCCTCCCACATTTAACGTCTGGTTGAGACGAACACGGTATTCATCCTGATACCCGATCAACATATTGAGTTGCTGTTCCATCTGTTGATGACTCTGGCGGACTTGGGCTAGTTGGACAGCGGCTTGTTCTGCCGCTGTCTGTGCCAGTTCCCTCAGTGTCACTAAAGGTGACTGCTCCCGCATTGGAACCCTCTTTACTTTTTCTGATTATGTTCAGAATGAATCTAGTGTGATCAGTTGATTAAGTTGTTCACAAGCATGTTGATAGCTACATTGCTCTTGAATATCTTGTTGTAAGAATTTTGCTAATGATGGATAAAGGGCAATCGCCTTATCCAGCATAGGATCACTGCCTGCAGCATAAGCCCCTACATTAATTAAGTCGCGATTGCGCTGATAACTGGATAATAGCTGCTTAAATACTTGTACTCGGCGATAATGTGTTTTATCAATCAGTGAGGTCATCGCACGGCTAATGGACGCTTCAATATCAATAGCAGGGTAGTGACCCGATTCCGCCAGTGAACGCGAAAGCACGATATGGCCATCCAAAATAGCACGGGCAGAATCAGCGATTGGATCTTGCTGATCGTCACCTTCTGTTAACACGGTATAGAAAGCAGTAATGGAGCCACCACCATCAACGCCATTACCGGCACGCTCAACAAGTGCGGGTAATTTTGCAAATACAGAAGGGGGATAACCTTTTGTCGCCGGCGGTTCACCAACGGCTAAGGCAATTTCACGCTGCGCCATGCTATAGCGAGTTAACGAATCCATAATTAATAAAACATGTTTACCGCGATCACGAAAATCTTCGGCAATACGGGTTGCATAAGAAGCACCTTGCATTCGCAAGAGTGGCGAAACATCAGCAGGTGCTGCTACTACCACTGAGCGTGCTAATCCTTCTTTACCTAGGATATTCTCTATGAAGTCTTTAACTTCACGACCACGTTCACCAATAAGCCCCACGACAATGACGTCGGCTTGAGTAAAACGCGCCATCATACCTAATAGAACACTTTTCCCGACACCCGAGCCGGCAAAGAGTCCCATACGTTGGCCACGGCCGACCGTAAGTAGTGCATTGATGGCACGTACACCCACATCAAGTACATCTGTAATGGGGGTACGTTGTAATGGGTTGATAGGTGGTGTAATCAGTGGTGCACGATAACTGGTATCTGGCGGCGGTAAACCATCTAGGGGATCACCTGAGCCATCAAGTACGCGGCCTAATAAGGCATCACCAAGGGGTAATTGTCGGCCTTCGCCTTCACGACCGGGGATCGATTGAGCGTAGACTCGAGCACCTGGGGTTAATCCTTCCACTTCTTGTAGTGGCATGAGTAACATTTGGCTACCGTTAAATCCGACGACTTCACTTTCAACTTCTTCAACCGTTTTACCAATGGTACGTTCTATTAAGCAGGTAGAGCCAAGGGGCATAACTAGCCCCTTAGCTTCCATGACTAAGCCTGTAGCACGGGTTAAGCGACCATATTGGCGTATGCGCGGAATTTTATTTAAACGAGATTCTGCATCAGCGAGTTTTTCTAACCAACGCCCCAATCTTGCGGTCATTACAACGCCTCCGGTGCAGCAAGACGACACAATTCATGCCAACGTGTCGCAATTGTGGAATCAAGATCACCATCATTGGTTACAACACGGCATCCCCCTACATGGATACTATTATCAGCCACCACTTTCCAACCGTGGGCGGTAAGGGAATCGCCTAATTCCTTTTCAATCAGAGGGATATGTTTAGGGTTAATCCGTAGCTGTGGATCCCCTGCAAACATCTGCTCTTGTTGCAACATCAGTGTAATTTGAGCAAGTAATGCAGAGCCATCACAGACCGCAGGTTGTCCAAGTACTTCTTTGGCTGCTGTGAGTGCTATCTGCATTAATCGTGAGGCAATAACACTATCTAAACCATTTAATGAATGCCTAAATTCAGCTAATAAGCCTTGCCATTCATTAATAAAAGGTTCTTGTTTAGCAATGCCTTGACGGATACCTTCTTCGATACCCGATTGTAATCCTGCCTGATAGCCTTCCTGATAACCCTGGTTTTTCCCTGCCTCAAAGCCTTCAGCATGGCCCAGTTTTTGGGCCTTTTCTTTCATGTCATCAAGCATATTAATTTGCTCGAGGACTTTCTGTTGCTGAACGACTTCTTTTTCTTGATTTTCGTCTTCCTTCTCGTCTAACCCCGTGTCTTCCTTGACTTTTAATTCCCAGTCAATAAGTTCTTTTGGAACCCAAGGCTTCCAGTTTGTATCAGTATTTTTATCAGACATAGGTATCGTCTCCTCCATGAAGAACAACTTCACCGCTCTCAGCTAAGCGACGTACAATAAGCAGAATTGCTTTTTGCTCAGCTTCCACTTGAGACATGCGAACAGGTCCACGAGACGCCAAGTCATCACGCATAATTTCAGCAGCACGCTGCGACATATTGTTGAGGAAATGATCGCGTAGTTCTTGATCGCAACCTTTTAATGCCACAACCAAGGATTCGGATTCCACTTCCTGTAGAATGCGCTGAATTGAACGGTTGTCGATATCGATAAGGTTTTCGAACAGGAACATTTCGTCGATAATTTTCTGTGCCAATTCGCCGTCGTAGTCGCGTACTGCGGTGATAACATTTTCTTCTTGCTGACTTTTCATCAAGTTGATAATTTCAGCTGCAGTACGAACACCACCCATTTTGCTACGTTTGAGATTTTGACCATCAAGTAAATTGTTCAGTACTTCCGTTAATTCAGCTAAGGCTGATGGCTGAACACCACCAAATGTTGCGATACGTAACATAACGTCATTACGTAATTTTTCATCAAACAGAGCAAGAATATCAGCGGCTTGACCACGTTTTAAGTGAACTAAAATGGTGGCGATAATCTGTGGATGTTCATCACGGATAATATCGGCAGCCATTTGTGGCTCCATAAAGTTAAGTGTCTCAATACCTGTTGTGGTTTCACGGGTTTCTGAGATCTCATCGAGCAGATTATTAGCACGCTCTTCACCTAAGGCTTTAACAAGTACAGAGCGTAAATAATCATTAGCATTCACATTTAATGCTGCATACTGAACAGCATCTTCTTCGAAGCTTGCCATCACATCAATGAGTTGTTGATTGGAGATCTGACGCATAGAAGACATCGCAATACTCAGTTGTTGCACTTCACGTGTCGTTAGATGTTTAAATACTTCTGCTGCGCGATCTTCACCCAATGTCAGTAACATAACGGCGCTTTTTTCGGTTCCAGTTAAGTCATTACTCATTGTTCTTTACTCATCCATTGACGAATTACCATGGCTACAACACGAGGATCTTTTTCTGCCATCTCTCGAATGCGTTGGCTTTGTAATTCGGCACTAACACGTTGACGTGCTTGTTTACGTCTTGATTCTTCATCTAATTCGGCTTCGTTGACATCATCTGTCACTTCAAGCTTGGTTTTCAAAATCGCTTTTTGTGCGGCGACTTCTGCTTCACGGCGTTTTTCAAGTTGAGGTTTCACTAATTTACGCCATAAGATCCACGCGATGATAACAAGCAATAACCAGCGGCCTAAATCTAATGCTTTAGCCAATATTTGTGGATTTTCCCACATAGGGACGCTAATCACTGGCTCTTCGGTATCGTTAAATTGAGAATTAACCACACTTAAAGAGTCACCGCGCTCTTGGGAATAACCCATCGCTTCACGTACTAAACTTTCAATTTGTTGAAGCTGTTCATCGGTTAACGGAACTTGTTTATTTTCGACAATAGGCTCTTCACCTTCTGTTGCTTTTTTCTTGTCTTCTACGGTTTTGTAATTGACGATTACCGCAACAGAAAGGCGCTCAATATTGCCAACAGGTCGTTTAACATGACGAATACGACGATCTACTTCATAGTTGGTTGTTTCATCTAAACGGCTATTGCTGTTTGGATTACGCGTCATTGAACGATTAGCATTGGTAGATGTTGCTTTCTCATCAGCCGCCGTGTCTTTGGCTTTTTCAATCGGCGCTTGCGGTGGTGCAACAGGTTGATTAGATAACGCACCGGGCACACCGCCAGCTAACATGCCTCCATTTTGCTCACTTTGGCTCACTTGTTTTGAGCGTACTGCAGCTTGGTTAGGGGGCTGATTAGGCTTGTACTCTTCAGCGGTTTCTTCTGTATGAGAAAAATCAACTTGAGCGGTGACCTGCGCATGAACATTACCACGCCCAACAATAGGGCCTAATAGTGTTTCAATACGTTGCTGGTAGCGACTTTCCAACTCTTGGACATATTTGAGTTGAATAGAATTAAGATCACGACCTAAAGCATCGGGCTGTGTTAATAACTTACCGCTTTGATCAACAATGGTCACATTACTATCGGGCATACCTGCAACACTACTTGCTACAATATGTACGATGGCATTAATTTGACCTTCGTCCAAGGCTCTACCTTGCAGCAGACCTACTGTTACAGAAGCAGAAGGTGATTTTTGCTCACGAACAAAAAGAGAGGGTTTAGGTAATGCTAAATGAACACGAGCATTTTGCACTGGACCTAAGGTTTCGATGGTACGAGCAAGCTCCCCTTCAAGTGCACGTTGATAGTTAATCTGTTCACTGAACTGGCTGATCCCAAACTTTTCTTTATCAAGTAGTTCAAAACCGGCAGCTCCACCTTTTGGAAGCCCCGCTTGTGCGAGTTTCAGGCGTAATTCATGAACCTGATTGTCAGGTACCATAATCGCAGAACCATTTTGTGATAGGCGATAGGGTACATTCATTTGTGTTAACTGTGTGACAATTTCGCCACCATCTTTATCACTAAGATTACTATAAAGCACTTTATAATCAGGGCTTTGTAGCCATAAAAAAGCAGCAACAAAAATGGCAATCGCCGCCGATCCCGCAATAATAAGCGGAATTTTCGGATCGGCTTTTATCCGGTTAATAATGGCGTTAAAACCTTTTTTCTGGTTCACAACGTCGGTTTTTTCGGCATTCATAGACAATCCTTGCCTTGTAGTTCGGGATGAATACTAAAAGCGTGGCGTAACAAAACAGACTCCCCTTACGCAAATAAATAAACCTACTCTCAGGTGTCTCATTATTGGCCTTTTGCGTTTCATTTAATGGCGTAATTAGCCTTTAACTTTTGCGTTAATTACTCGCTTTGGAATGAAGCCCCTGTGTTAGGGTATTACTCGGTAAGCGTGTTGGTTCACCTACTTACTATGACATTGATTCAAAAATTGAATTAGATGATTAACGCAGAGGTTTATATGTCAATTCCAGCTATTGAAAGTGTTCTGGATAAAATGCAAATTCAAACTTTACAAGCATCCAATATTGCCAAACCCCAGCCAGTACAGGCAGGATTTGCAACTCAGTTGGTTCAAGCAGTAGGTAAAATTAACGAAACTCGTGTTAATGCAACCAACAAAGTACAAGCATTTACGTTAGGTACGCCCGGCGTTGAATTAAATGATGTGATGGTGGATATGCAAAAATCCAGTATTTCATTACAAATGGGCGTACAAGTGCGTAATAAGCTGGTCGCCGCTTATCAAGAGATTATGTCAATGCAGGTGTGATAAAGTTAACTCATTGAGATAAAAGAATATTATCTTTGTTGTGGCTCGATGGGGACATATAGGGGACAGGATCATTCAATGTTTGGCTTAATAGCAATATTGGGTTTTGCTCGTATTTATGCATCTAAGCATCATATTATCCTGTACCATTTTTGCTGATGGGTCCCCCATCTGTTGATGAAGTGATAATATTACCTCTGAATGGGGGACCAATTTACTTATGCTACTACAAGCACAGAAGGTGAAAGAGGAACCCAGACAAAAAGAAGAGGAAGAAAATAAGGGCATCAATAGCGCAGCAGAAATTGATAATTGATTAATTATATAAATTAGGCCTCTTTATTTTTTAACGTAAAAGATAATCACAATATAAAGGTTAATTATAATGTGATTATCAATATGTTAAAATTAGACCCCAAAGTTAAAAGTGAGAACAACCTCTCCGACAAAATCTAATCCATCAGCAATATCTATTCCTTTTTTACTTAGTGCATCTTTGGATAAAATAAAAGTACGACTTGTCTTTCCTTGACTGAAATTCGCTTGGAAAATTTCACCTGAAATGAGAGACAGAGAGTTTTTATTAATATCTGATTGTTGTTCTGAGGTCCAACCATTGGTAGGGCCTTTGTATAGGACGTTATTAAATTTATTCCCCGTAATAGCAACATCATTTGCTCGTGAAATATACGCAGGCTTACCATCGACAGTAATATTTGTCCATATAAAAAAAGCTGCACCAACAGCGGCTTCAGGATTTGCTTTATCAACTAAATGAAATTGTCCTGTCGTATCATTAGCTAATTCCGCACTGTCATAAGTATCAGATGCAACAAAGGTTAAATATGTTTTAGCATCACATTCAACCGTAACGGTATTTTTACCTGTAGCTAAAGGATACTCGTAGTTTTTCGATTGAGGGATAAGTGTTGGGCTTATGACTCCGTAATCAAAAATAACATCACTTTGTGTCGCCCCATGAACAGTACAAGTTGGTGGCTTAATATCACCATTGATTTTTAAGTTAGCAACAGGCGTTTTAGCCAATACCGGCGTTGATATTACACTCAGCATAGCAAGACTGAGTAATACTTTTTTCATATCATTATTCCTTTATTCTTTTTTAGAGGATAAATAACAAAACAATATTATATAATACACCTTTTATTCATTTATTTAATGTTAAATAAATATATTCTTTAATATATCTAATTTAGACTTTCTTAAAGTGAGTTTATTTTACTATCTAATGTTCACTAAAAGAGGTAATTAAAAATAGTGTTTTAATCCTTATAGGTAAATGTGGGTTTTATATTAATTAAACAAGATTTTTAATTAGATACTCTTATTTAGATTGTTTTATATTTTTATATAAATATAATTAAATTAATCAACTTTAAAACACTCATTTTTAATAAAATCCTTTCCGTCATTTTCGTATTCACAAGACAACATTTCCCATGTAAGCTGTACTAACTAACAACGCACTGAGTGACACAAACGATGCGCAGAATGTTGCAGCAAAAAATCATCCAAGTATGTGATACAAAAATAGCGCAAAAGGGAGAAGGGGTAGGCCTCTCTTTTTATGCTTTTTTTGCTAATAAAAATGATGATCCTGAATTATTAATGGAAGCGGCAACTTGGTGGATAATGACGCATAAATTAGATCATTTTGAAAAAGCCATAAAAATTAAGAAAATGATACAAACTGAAATGGACGCTAATCGCTAAATCTGTACGCCGTTATCATTTTTATCAACCTGATACGAAAAAACTGAAAATTATTGATTATTATCACATTAACGTTAGTCATAAACCGTTATGGTAATTTTATGATTAATAACGTAAACGGTGATGATATGGAATATTGGTTTATTGCGTATAAAGTGTGTTCCAGAAATGGTGATACCTACGCCGGGCATAAAATAGTAGAAACTGAAAGTGGGATCACACCCCATATTGCGTTAGAAAAAGCATGTCAGGAAGTTGCACAAGGGGCTCAAGCTGATATTCCTGCGGTGAGAGTTGTGGCATTTAATCGTTTATAAGCGTATCAATTGATAAAAATCTCGTTAAGATCATTAGCGAGATTTTTTTGTTTTTATCTCAACTTCAACGGTAAGAAGAAAAATAAACACTTCGTTAATGATTTATTTTTAACCACTCTCTTCACTATCCCAATTCACTATCACAATAAATCATAAATCTATTAAGATTTAGTCTCTTAACTTCGTGAAATATTCGATATTATTTTTATAATCAAAATAATTTTTTCGCTAAAAAATCAGATAATGAATAGCATTAGTTTAATTAAGATGGCTATACAGCAATTAATATACGACTTAACTTAAATAGTTATTAATTATGTGATCTGAACTGTGATAATGACTTTTTTATATTTGAATAAAAAAAGTGTCGTCGTTAAAGTTTACTTGAGCTAAGGAATAGCTCGATACAAGGAAATAGAGATCATATTTTGATTTTTTAGTAAAACATACAAGGAATTTTTAATTATGACAGTATTAACCGTTTATTTATGTGGTACCGGCGCTTCATCTTTTGATAATAATAATCATAATAATCCTGTTTATTGGCAAGGTGAGCTTGTTTCCACCTTGGCGCATAATAATCTAGATCGCGAATTTGCTCAGTGGTTTATTGTAGATGGCCCAGGTAGCGGTAATTTGCAAGAAGATGATTTATGGGTTGAAAGCCCTAATTATTCAGATTTAAAAGGCTCTTTATTTGGCAGTGGATGGGAAGAAAATGTTGAACATGCACTGTGCTTAATGAAAGGCAACTTTGACTGGCAACGTGAAAAGTTAACAGAACAACAATATAATCAACTGAAAAAAGCGGGCATTCCCATTGAAGATGTTGAAGTGACCGGCTCTTTTTTATGGCGTAAATATAATTATGGTGACCGCTATGTCACTCAACAACAACTTCAGCAACAAATTATTCGTACCTTTCGCAAAGATGGCATCATTCCCACCCAAGTGAATTTAATTGGTTGGAGCCGTGGTGGCATCACCTGCCATATGCTTGCCAATGCCATGTTAAAAGATCCCCTATTAAAAGATATTCCAGTCAATATTTTTGCTATTGACCCAGTTCCAGGGCCACTTAATTTCCAACCAGAAAAGGTGACACTAGGTAGTAATGTTAAGGAATATGTCGGATTTTATGCCATTGATGAACGTTCAAAAGGATTTGCTTGCGTTATTCCAACAGTGACTGCTGAGACGAAAATGCATATTTTCCCGCTTTCTGGACGTCATGCGACCTTAGTAGGCAATGCCGCGATTGATGGTAGTGAAGGTAAAAATGCACTATTTTCACCGGGGTTAATTGTGCGACATTTTGCAGAAAGATGTTTAACACGTTGGGGATGTCAATTAGCGAACAAGCTAGAATTAACTGATAAGGAGATATTTGAGCATCATACTGATATTAAAAATGATGCGGATAAATATATTGCTATGCGCCGTAAAACTTATTCCATATATGAAAGTAGCGGTGATGATGAACGTAAAGTTTCATTAGGTAAAGAGGGTAAAGCATTCTCTGATATATATGGGGCACAATATGAGCCTTCGATGGCATTAACCGCAGATTATTTTGCAGATCCTCAACTCTACGATGTGATCAAATAAATCAATCAATTATTATCTATTTGAAACAGTAAGTTTATCGCCTGCCATGTGTAGGCGATTTTTATTTATCGGTGATGATATCAGTAAATGGAGAACAAATAGATGGGGAAGAGTAGGTGATGATAGCGATAGTCGAATGATATAGTGTAATAAATTGAGTTTTTATTATGTTATTTTTATATCATATCGTTTAATTGTCACAACGTTACCGATAACAAATAATATCGTATAGCAAGAAATAACTCGGTAAATAAAGACGCCATTAGCTAATAAAACCGCTTTTGGCGCAGAGGAAAGTTATTTTAGATTGAGATCAGGATAATAACTATGCTCTGAAAACTGACCATAGCTATTTTGTACCCTCTGCTCTTGTTCAGTCTGTCTTATTAAAACAGCGAGCTTATCTAATCTTGCTCGTAATAAATTTCGCGTCTCATTTTCATTTTCGAGTATTTTCTTTAACATATTGGTGAGCTGCTGTTGTATTATCAGCTCACCCTCAGTGGGTTTTATCATCTTAGTGATAATTTCTACACTTTTTAAATAATCCATTTCCATTTCTATCAGCTGATCCCACTGCTGATTTTTGGCAAGCGTTAACATTTGCTCACTTAATTTCAAAACCTGCTCGTAAGCTGCCATTATATCCATATTTGCTGTCCACGCTTTTTAATAAGAATTAATCTGTGTGCCAATTTGTTGCCAAGCATCAGAAATTTCAGTTAATAACTTGATGACTTCATGAATTTTTTCTGGATTATTTTTTAAATTGGCATCGAGTAGTTGAGTGATCATATAGTCGTAAAGTAATGCTAAATTTTCAGCAAGCTCCTCCCCTTTTTCTTTATCCAGCCCCTGTTTTAAGCCGTTGCCAATAATGTTAATGGCTTTAGAAATATTTTCTCCTTTACCGGCGATATTTCCTTGTTCCATTAATATTAATGCACGGCGAAGGGCGCTTAGCGCCCCATTAAATAGGATTTGGATCAGCTGGTAAGGTGAAGCATTTAAAATCTCACTTTCAACATCAATTTGAGCATACATTTTACTGGCTGATTGTTGATACATAATATCCTAATATCCTACTTAAAAATTAACGTAACAAACGTTCAATTGATGCACTTGAGTTAGTCATGGAGTTGACCATTTTATCTAATAATTGAAACTGTTTTTTATAACGTTCCATCGTCGCTTCAATAGTACGTTTAGTATTTTTAATTTGGTTATCTAACGATTTTTTACGTTTTTTAACACCATCAGTGGCAATATCAAGTGTTCCGTCGTTTGATTGCAGTGTTTTTTTCAGGTAATTATAGGTTTGAGTACCAAAACCTGTTTCTTTACCATCCCCCATAAAAAACTCTTTGACGTTAGCGGGTTTTTCTTTTAATGCTTTATCGAGTTTTTTATCATCAACTTCTAATGTGCCATCAACTTTAAATTTAATGCCCATTTTATTAAGGGTATCAATCTCAGATGAAGATTGAGAACGAGTGATAAAGCTTTTTAGCTCAGACATAATCATCCGGCTAGTGGTATCACCTAATAACACACCATTGTCTTTAGAGGCATCTTCACCTTTTTCAACTTGGGTGTACTTGGTGAAATCTTTATAGGTTTTATTTAATTCATTATAAGCGTCTGTCCAGGCTTTTATGGCCTTTTTCATTGGCTCAATATCACGCGCAACCGTAATAATTTCAGGTTTATCTACGCCATCTTTATTATCATTGGTTTTTTTCTTAAGATTTAACGTGATCCCTTCAGGCGCATCTTTAATTTCATTAGTTTGACGTTCAATTTCAATCCCATTAATCGTTAACTTTGCATTATTTGCTTTAACGATCTCTGTCATTGCGCCACTGGTTTTTTCAGTGGAGTAGCTAATAAAATCGTTAAGCTTACTATCACCTTCAACAGTGATTTCCATCTGAGAATCTGTACCTTCTTTACGAGAAGTCAGAACTAAATGGTTAACGCCATCTTGGGCTTTTACAATAGTGGCAGAAACGTTGCCTTCTTTTTTATTGATAGCATCACGTAATTCAATAATAGAAGTTTGGCTGTCTGTTAACTCTATTTTTAAAGGCTCTTTTTCACCTTTTTGGGTGATCACTAAAGTCCGAGTTTTGCCTTCACCTAATGTTTCACCAATAGGATCTTTGATATCACTGACGGCTTTTGATTTCAGTGTTTGAGCATGGGCAAGCTCCGTTACAGAGACCGTATAATTACCAATGCTTGCTTTACCATCAGTGGTTACTTTAAAGGCATCAAACTCATCATCAACTTTGGTGGCGACGATTTTATCGAATTTTTTTAATTCTTCAGATGCTTTCTGTAATTTATCTAATTGGCTACGAATTTTTCCATATGCAGTAATTTGTGCATCGTAGCTTTTCATCTGTTTGTCTAAAGGTTCAAGGCGCTTATTTTCTGCTGCTTCTAATTGCATTAATGTCTCGCCAAGCGGCAGCTTTGAGCCTATTCCTAGTGCACTAATACCAGCCATACTGGTCTCCTTTCTGTGTTCGTAAAATAATCCCTACACAGCGTTATCGGAAGAATTGGCGAAAAGTTTACGTCTATTTACTATTTTTGATGAGGGAAACAGACCGCCATATAGAAGCCTTTTATTGTCATTGAATACTAAAGTCGAATTTTGCATAAGAAAAAAGGTTTATGACGGGAATTGATAAAAATAATATAAAAAAATAATAAATTAATTTCTTTATATATCATTTAGTTAATGACGATTCTATAAAAAACCACAGAAAAATTTGTTGGAAAAGTTAAAGGTTGTATCTGGGGTGCCGATAAACTTGTTGCCGGTGATTGACACCGTAAATGAATAGGCAAACTTTTATTTTATCGACTTGATTTTAAAGGAATCTAGCTATGGCACAAGTCATTAATACCAACTATCTATCCCTGGTAACTCAAAACAACCTGAACAAATCTCAGGGAACTTTAGGAAGTGCAATCGAGCGTCTGTCTTCTGGTCTACGTATCAACAGTGCAAAAGACGATGCAGCGGGTCAAGCAATTGCTAACCGTTTCACTTCAAACGTAAATGGTTTAACTCAAGCTTCACGTAATGCGAACGATGGTATCTCTATCGCTCAAACAACTGAAGGTGCATTAAACGAAATCAACAATAACTTACAACGTATCCGTGAGTTAACTGTTCAAGCGAAAAACGGTACTAACTCTAATTCAGATATCACTTCTATCCAAAACGAAGTGAAAGAACGTTTAGACGAAATCAACCGTATTTCTGAACAAACTCAGTTTAACGGCGTGAAAGTACTGAGCGGTGAGAAATCAGAAATGGTTATCCAAGTTGGTACTAACGATAATGAAACTATCAAATTTAACTTAGATAAAGTTGATAACGATACATTAGGTGTTGCTAGCGATAAACTGTTTGATACCAAAACAGAGAAAAAAGGTGTTACAGAAGCAGGTGCTGCAATCGATGCGAAAGATATCGGTGTTACTGGTGCTACAAAATATGAGGGTGGTACAGTAAAAGAGTATAAAGTAGATGGTAAGGTTTCTGCTGATAAGGTTATCTTCAATGATGGTACTAAGGATTACCTAGTAAGCAAATCAGACTTTAAATTAAAAGCAGGTACCGCTGATACAGCTGAGTTCACTGGTAGTAAAACAACTGAATTCAAAGCAGATGCAGGTAAAGACGTTAAAACTTTAAACGTTAAAGATGACGCTTTAGCAACTTTAGACAAAGCTATCAATACCATTGATGAAAGCCGTTCTAAATTAGGTGCGATTCAAAACCGTTTTGAATCTACTATCAACAACCTGAACAACACTGTTAACAACTTATCTGCTTCACGTAGCCGTATCTTAGATGCTGACTATGCAACAGAAGTTTCTAACATGAGCCGTGGTCAAATCTTGCAACAAGCGGGTACTTCAGTACTTGCTCAAGCAAACCAAGTACCACAAACTGTTCTGTCTCTGTTACGTTAATTCGTACCCTGACACAAAAGATACCTTTCTATATCAAAGGCCCTCATCTGAGGGTCTTTTTTGTCATTTTATTTTATATTTAAACTCACTCTGTTTTAGTTTATTTTTTTCTCTCCATCTATTTTTGTTTTTTCTGCTAGTCATTATCTCTTATAAATTAATTAATTGGCTTTTTTTACTATTTTCGCGACGCGAAAACACATAAATACCTTCGATTTAATGACGATAGTGTTTAGGCAACGTTATTACAGGAGTGTAATAACAAACCTATTAATTAAAAATTTTCAAATAAAATTGAAGGAATATTGTATGGCACAAGTTATTAATACTAATTATCTGTCTTTAGTCACTCAAAATAATCTAAATCGTTCACAAAGCGCACTTGGTAATGCAATTGAACGTTTATCTTCAGGTATGCGCATTAACAGCGCGAAAGACGATGCGGCAGGTCAAGCTATTGCTAACCGCTTCACTTCAAATATTAACGGTTTAACTCAAGCATCTCGTAATGCGAATGATGGTATTTCAGTGTCTCAAACCACTGAAGGTGCATTGAACGAAATCAACAATAACTTACAACGTATTCGTGAATTAACCGTTCAAGCGAAAAACGGGACTAACTCTAACTCAGATATCACTTCTATCCAAAATGAAGTTAATCAACGTTTAGATGAAATCAATCGTGTTTCAGAACAAACTCAGTTTAACGGTGTGAAAGTACTGAGTGGTGAAAAGTCAAAAATGACCATTCAAGTCGGTACTAATGACAATGAAGTGATTGAATTCAATTTAGATAAAATTGATAACGACACATTAGGTGTTGCTAGTGATAACCTGTTTGATGCTAAAACAGAGAAAAAAGGGGTTAAAGCAGAAGGTGATGCAATCGATGCAAACGCTCTGGGCATTTCGGGCGGTACAAAATACGCGACTGGTATTTCAGTAAAAGAGTATAAAGTAGATGGTAAGGTTTCTGCTAATAAAGTTGTCTTAAAGGATGGTAGCGACGAGTACGTAGTAAGTAAATCAGACTTTCAATTAAAAGCAGGTACTACTGATGAAGTTGAGTTTACTGGTAGTAAAACCACTAAATTTAAGGCAGATGCAGGTAAAGATGTTAAAGTTTTAAATGTTAAGGATGACGCTTTAGCAACTTTAGATAACGCAATTAGTAAGGTTGATGAAAGCCGCTCTAAATTAGGTGCAATTCAAAACCGTTTCCAATCTACTATCAATAACTTAAACAACACTGTTAATAACTTATCTGCTTCACGTAGCCGTATCTTAGATGCTGACTATGCGACAGAAGTGTCCAATATGAGTAAAAATCAAATCTTGCAACAAGCAGGTACTGCTGTACTGGCTCAAGCAAACCAAGTACCACAAACTGTTCTGTCTCTGTTACGTTAATCCTTCATTAAACTCATCTTCAGATCCCACCCACAGCCATTTTTGCTGTGGGTGTTTTTTCATCAAAACAATCGTTTTTTTTATTAATCATGGATAGGTATTCCCATTGATAGGTTGTAGGTAAAAATAGATAAAAGATAAGTAATATGATTTATATGTTATTTTTTTATCAACAAAATACAGATTTGATGAATACATTTCTTTCAATAAGACAAAATATCAATTTATTTAACGGTTTTTCTGCGGATTAGTATGACCCATCTTAAGGTACAGTATGTACTTGTAATGCAATAACAAATTAAATTATCAATGAAAACCCAATTTTCGCTGAAAATTTAGCATAGGTGAAAAAGAGGGGCTTTTGCTTCACTGTTCAGCCGATTGCTAACACTATTTCGTCGGATAATGGTTTCCGGTCTTTTATCCAAAGGTGTCTTTTGTTGTGAGTGATTTGTATACCGCCGAAGGCGTGATGGACAAAAATAGCCTCTGGGAGCGATATGTCCCTTTGGTTCGCCATGAAGCATTACGATTACAGGTCAAGTTACCTGCGAGTGTTGAATTGGATGATCTTTTGCAAGCAGGGGGGATTGGCCTACTGAATGCTGTTGAGCGTTATGACTCAATGCAAGGTGCCGCCTTTACTACTTATGCTGTGCAACGTATTCGAGGCTCTATGTTAGATGAGCTACGAAGTCGTGATTGGGCGCCCCGTAGTGTGCGCCGTAATGCAAGAGAAGTGACACAATCCATTCATCAGTTAGAGCAGGATCTAGGACGACCACCATCAGAACAGGAAGTTGCTGATCATTTGCAGATTGAGTTAGCAGAATACCGGCAGATCCTATTGGATACAAATAACAGCCAGTTGTTCTCTTATGACGAATGGCATGAAATTTACGGTGAAAGCTGTGAACCGTCTCAAGACGAAGATCACGATGACAATCCTTTACAAATGTTATTGGAAAGTGATATTCGCCAAAGAGTCATAGACGCGATAGAATTGCTTCCCGAAAGGGAAAAAATGGTTCTTACCCTGTATTATCAGGAAGAACTTAATTTGAAAGAAATAGGCGCAGTGCTTAATGTCGGGGAATCCCGCGTAAGTCAGCTACACAGCCAAGCAATCAAAAGGCTGCGAGCACGCTTAAACCCAGAGAAATAGAAGTTTTGCTTATTTTTGTTTTTATTTATTAAGACTACAACACAGGGCTTTATCTCTTATGTCTGTTTCAACACAAAAGAAACGGCCGCTAAGCCGTTACATTAAAGACTATAAACACAGCCAAACTCATTGTTTGCATTGCCATAAGGCGCTTGATCGGATTTCTCTCGTATTCAATCGCCAAGTTATCAATAAAGAAGCCATTTCTGAAATGACAGATTTAATTGATGATGAAACATGGGAAACCTTGCAAGGAAAGTTTTCTGCGCTGTGCCGTTTTTGTAGTGAGATTTACTGTAATAGTGAAACTGATTACTTTGACATTATGTCTTTTAAGCAGTATTTGTTCGAACAAACGGAGATGAGCCACAGTACTGTTCGTGAGTATGTGGTTCGTTTACGTCGACTCGATGAATTGCTGACTTCCACTAATTTTCCTCGTCAAGAATTCACGACAGAGAAAATTCAGTCAGACTTGAGTAAAAAGCTCACTCCCTCGGCATTTAGTAACTACAACATTGCCCTACGTAAGTATGAGCAATATCTTGATTGGTGCCAAGCGCCAACCTCGATGAGTAGTGGTCACTAATCGCATTCAAGAGAGACCTAAAAAAAGGGGTAACATTATGTTGCTCCTTTTTATTTTTTATTCCAGAAATAAAAAAACCACCTTTAATAGATAAGTAAGTTAAAGGTGGTCTCAAAAATAAAGTGAGAAAGAGAACGCTGGGTTTAACTGATTGTCATTAAGCTGGCATTGCCTCCGGCAGCGGCGGTATTGACGCTTAATGCTCGTTCATGCAATAAACGCTCTAATAACAATGCTGTCTCACCACGTGAGAAGCCTTGTACTGAAATAATAGCCCCTTTACGTTGTGCAATTTGCTGACAAGTCTCTTTTAACTGATCACTATCACCATGATAAATAACGGCATTAATGCTTAGTGACTCATCTTGCCAGTTGTCCGTGAGAGTGATTGCTTTTCTGATCATATCAGGCAATTCACGATAGGTTTTTTGCGAGAAAACAGCATTATGGACAATAGCATGGCATCCTGATGCAAAGACTCCCGCTAACTGAGTAAATATATCTTGCTCATTATCTGAGAGACAAAGCACCTTGCCACAAGGGACTAATTGATAGGTATTACGCTCGCCAGTAGGCCCCGGCAATACGCGCAATGTTCCGGCTTGTGATGCATTGGCGTATTCTTCTAGCGCCTGATAATGTGCAGGTTCCGTTTTATTTGCTAACCACGTCATATAGTGATGATAGGTTTGTAATAACTTTTGTCGCATAGAGGCATCAAGGGGTAATGTTTCATCTTGACGTGCTAAGGTTTGTGTTATGGCATTTTCAGGACGTTTTGATAATAAACGATACAGATAAGCAGGGCCTCCAGCTTTTGGCCCCGTGCCCGATAAGCCTTCACCACCAAAAGGTTGTACCCCAACAACAGCACCTACCATATTGCGGTTTACATATAAATTTCCTACTTTTGCATGAGTCGCTACATAAGCGATAGTTTCATCAATACGGGTATGAACCCCCATTGTTAATCCATATCCAGTCGCATTAATTTCAGCTAATAAAGCAGGCAGATCTTGGCTTGAGTAACGTACGACGTGCAGTACAGGGCCAAAAATCTCTTTTTTAAGTGAGCTAATTTTATCTAACTCAATTAAGGTAGGAGGAACAAAAGTACTGTTATTTTCAGCCTGTTTAGTAAGTTGATTATAGGTTGCTTGATAAACGTCAAAACCCGCTGTGCGCATAGTCTGAATATGTTTTTCAATACCCGCTTTTGCCTCTTTATCAATTACAGGGCCAATATCTGTTGATAAGAGACTTGGATCACCTATTATCGCTTGAGCCATTGCGCCTTTTAACATTTCAATTGTGCTATCAGCCACCTCTTCTTGAATACAGAGAATACGCAAAGCAGAACAACGTTGACCCGCACTATCATAAGCAGAGGCCATAACGTCAGTGACCACTTGTTCCGTTAAGGCAGAAGAGTCGACAATCATGGCGTTTAAGCCACCTGTTTCAGCAATTAAAGGAACAGGGCGACCTTCGCTATCGAGTCTACCCGCTAAGGTTTTTTGCAGAATGTGGGCAACTTCGGTAGAGCCTGTAAACATCACACCACGCACGCGTTCATCAGCCACTAATTGTGCACCAATGGTCTCCCCTTGGCCCGGTAAGAGTTGTAATGCACTGCGAGGTACTCCTGCTTGATAAAATAGTTCTACGGCTTTAAAAGCAATCAGAGGGGTTTGCTCCGCAGGTTTGGCCAGTACGGTATTACCTGCCGCTAACGCTGCTGCAATTTGTCCACTAAAGATGGCTAATGGGAAGTTCCAAGGACTAATACAGACAACAGGGCCTAAAGGACGATGGGTATTATTATCAAAATCATTTGCCACTTGTGCTGAGTAATAATAAAGAAAATCAATCGCCTCACGCACTTCTGCAATAGCATTACTATAGGTTTTGCCCGCTTCTCTGACTAAGACACCCATTAATGGACCCATTTGCTGTTCCATCAGTTCTGCTGTGCGGACTAAAAACGCCGCTCTTTCCGCAGGTGGGGTTGCAAACCAAATTTCACCATTTTCTTGGGCAATATCTAAAGCAAAATTAGCTTCGGCGGCCGTTGTTTCACGTACTGTACCGACGACATCGGTGTGATTTGCCGGATTGAGTATAGATTGTGGTGCAATCACTTCTTCTGCACTATTACACTCACCACCAATGAGAGGATGGCTGTGAATTTTTTCCATCGCAGAGGTCAGTAATGCACTGGATAATGAGGCTAAACGATGCTCATTAGACATATCAATCCCCGGTGAATTTTTACGCTCATCACCATAAAGCTGCATTGGGAGCGGGATTTTAGGATGTGAAAGTCCGATTTGTCCTTCAGCTTGCGCAATTTTATTGATCTCTTTAACCGGATCGGCAACTAATTCATCTAAGGAGATGGTGGTGTCAGCGATACGATTTACAAACGAGGTATTTGCACCATTTTCTAATAATCGACGCACAAGGTAAGCCAGTAGGGTTTCATGAGTACCTACTGGCGCATAGATACGACAAGGGCGACCAAGTTTACCATCAGCAATTTTACCCACAACTTGTGCATAGAGGGGTTCACCCATACCGTGTAAGCATTGGAATTCATATTGACCAGGATAGTAATTTTGACCTGCTAGATGATAAATGGCTGATAAAGTATGGGCATTATGCGTGGCAAATTGCGGATAAATATAATTCGGTGAAGCGAGCAGTTTTTTCGCACACGCAAGGTAAGAGACATCGGTATACACTTTACGGGTATAAACAGGGTAATCTTCCAGTCCATCCATTTGCGCACGTTTAATCTCACTATCCCAATAAGCCCCTTTTACTAAACGGATCATTAAACGGCGACGACTGCGGCGAGCTAAATCAATAATATAATCAATCACTAAAGGGCAGCGTTTCTGATAGGCTTGAATAACAAATCCTATACCATTCCAACCCGCTAATTCAGGCTCGAAGCAGAGTTTTTCTAATAAATCGAGGGATATTTCCAGTCTATCCGCTTCTTCTGCATCAATATTAATACCAATATCATATTGCTTGGCTTGTAGCGTTAAAGAGAGTAGGCGAGGGTAAAGCTCCGACATCACTCTATCATATTGAGCTCGACTATAACGGGGATGTAATGCTGAAAGTTTAATGGAGATCCCCGGTCCTTCATAAATACCTCGTCCATTAGAGGCTTTACCAATGGCATGGATGGCTTGTTGATAAGAGACTAAATAGTCTTGCGCATCTTTTTCCGTTAAGGCCGCTTCTCCTAGCATATCATAGGAATATCTAAAGCCTTTTTCTTCAAGTTTGCGTGCATTGGCTAACGCTTGGGAGATAGTTTCACCGGTGACAAATTGTTCCCCCATTAAACGCATCGCCATATCAACGCCTTTACGCACTAAAGGTTCACCACTTTTAGTTAAAATGCGATTTAGAGAATTAGATAATTTCTCTTCGTTATGGGTAGAGACGAGTTTGCCTGTAAACAGTAGACCCCAAGTGGCGGCATTGACAAACATAGATTGGCTTTGCCCTAAATGCGAGCGCCAATTGCCATGGCTAATTTTATCTCGGATCAGGGCATCACGGGTTGCTTTATCAGGAATACGCAATAAAGCTTCGGCTAAACACATTAAGGCAACCCCCTCTTGGGAAGAGAGAGAAAACTCTTGCAGTAAGCCTTGTACCAGACCTGAGCGTCCAACACCCTGTTTTTGTTTGCGTAATTTTTCTGCAATGGAGTAAGCCAGTTTATGCGTGGCTTGAGCCTCATGCTCAGGTAGTGTTGCCTGCTGTAGTAGCATAGGCACCGCTTGTGTTTCAGGTATACGATAAGCAGAAGTAATTGCCGAGCGTAACACCGATTGTGGGTGGATCTGCTCTGCAAATTCTAAAAACGGTTGATAATGTGCCGTTAGGGGGGCTGTGCTTTCTTCAATATCTTGCTCAGCCTGTGTGATAGGGGTTAGGGTGAGCTGATCATTTTCAATTTGTTCAAGATAATTGAAGATGGCTTGTTTAATTAGCCAATGAGATGTTCTATCTAATTTTTGTGCAGCATCTTTTAATCTATTACGGGTTTCTTCATCAAGTCTAACACCCATTGTTGTGCTACTCATGCAGTGCTCCTCATATCGTGCATCTTACTTATACGGCACATTGACCAGTTATTTTTCTTAATATCAGCCATGTTGCAACTTTGTGCAACATTGTTAACAATAAATTTATAAATAATGTGAAAGTTGTCAGGTTTTATAAATGGTTAAAAAATATTATCTTAGATGGATAAATAAATAATACTTATAATTCATTGTGTTATATATTTTTACTCAATGAAGAGATAATATTAATCTCTTTCAACCGAAGCAAATAGTGTGAAGTTACATACAAAAATTAAACACCGATACGTTAATTTCTTGTTAAATGCTTATAACCTATTCTAGGATTGATATGAATGTTTTATTTGTTACAGTAAGAAATTATTTTAAATAAAAACTGATAAGGTCATTGGTGTGCAACGAAGTGCAACGTTCCTGCATAAGTTGAAAGCATAGCAATTGATCGTAACAGATATATGGAGAACTGCGATTATGGCTCTAAATTCGCCAATGCTAATTACCTTTACGATCTATATATTGGGGATGCTTTTTATCGGCTATCTAGCGTATCGATCAACAAAAAATTTTGATGATTATATTTTAGGGGGCCGAAGGCTTGGTAGTGTAGTAACGGCACTTTCTGCGGGCGCTTCTGATATGAGTGGCTGGCTATTAATGGGATTACCAGGTGTGGTTTTTTTTGCGGGGATCTCCGAAAGTTGGATAGCCATTGGTTTATGTTTAGGTGCATGGCTTAACTGGCGTTTAGTTGCAGGGCGCTTACGTTTACAAACAGAAAAAAACAATAATGCACTGACTTTACCAGACTATTTAACTTCTCGCTTTGATGACAAAAGCAAAATGCTACGCATTATTTCTGCGTTAGTTATTCTTATTTTCTTCACTATTTATTGTGCATCAGGTGTCGTCGCAGGAGGTATGCTTTTTGAGTCTACCTTTGGCATTCCTTATCATGAAGCGATGATTTATGGTGCACTAGCAACCATTGCATATACTTTCCTAGGTGGTTTTTTGGCGGTAAGTTGGACGGATACGGTACAAGCCACATTAATGATTTTCGCACTTATTCTGACACCAATTATTGTTATTTTCTCAATTGGTGGAATTGACACCTCTATAGAGATCATTAAAGCGAAAGATCCGGCTTATCTTGATATGTTTAAAGGGCTTGATTTTATTGCTATTGTTTCATTATTAGCTTGGGGATTAGGTTATTTTGGACAGCCTCATATTCTCGCGCGTTTTATGGCCGCAGATTCAAATCAAACTATTCGTAAAGCGCGCCGTATTGGTATGACTTGGATGATCCTCTGTTTAGGCGGAACAGTGGCGGTGGGCTTCTTTGGTATTGCTTATTTTGAAGTTAATCCGACCGTTGCAGGTCCGGTTATGGCTAAAAATGAGCGTATCTTTATGGAATTAGCCTCGTTACTTTTCAACCCGTGGGTCGCTGGTATTTTGTTATCTGCGATTTTAGCTGCGGTAATGAGTACATTAAGCTGCCAATTATTAGTCTGCGCCAGTGCATTAACTGAAGATTTATATAAGCCTTTTATTCGTAAAAATGCCAGTCAAAAAGAGCTAGTTTGGGTCGGTCGTGGCATGGTGTTATTAGTTGCGGTTATCGCTATTTATTTAGCCCGTGATCCAGAAAATAAAGTACTTGATTTGGTGAGTAATGCTTGGGCAGGATTTGGTGCTGCATTTGGTCCGGTGATCCTTATCTCTGTCACTTGGAAACGTATGACTCGTAATGGTGCTTTTGCGGGAATGTTAATTGGTGCATTAACGGTACTGGTATGGATGCAATATAAATGGTTCGGCCTTTATGAAATTATTCCGGGCTTTATTTTCGCGTCCATAGCCATTGTTATTGTCAGTTTAATGGGTAAGTCACCAACGGCAGAAAATCAACAACGTTTTGATGAAGCAGAAGCGGAATATCGCAACACTTAATTATTAATAAGCAGTGATATTTTATTTTATGAAATACCATCTATATAAAAATATAGGTGGTATTTTTTTGGCAAAATAACAGTAAATATTAACCATTAAAGGGTTTTGTTTAGCATGATATTAATAGCATTAAGATTGCTTAATCAAAGCGATATTTAACCCATCAAACTTCATTGATGCTGTTATTGGTTAATAATACCAATATTAATATTTTTATTGGTTTAATATTTTGAAAGGTGCTTGTTTTGCAACTACCATTTATAGATTAAATATTAGTCAGCCATATAATACAATTAATGAGCGTGATAATAGCTATATGTTTAGACACTTTTGCGACACTCAGCGATAGAAACAAAAAAGCCACTTATCTCTAAGTGGCCTATCTGCCTGATTACTCAGCGTAAATTTGGTGGGTTGTGGGGGGCTCGAACCCCCGACCAATTGATTAAGAGTCAACTGCTCTACCAACTGAGCTAACAACCCGATGCGCTAATTATTCTCCTCTCTTAAGGGCGGGTCAACCCTTAATTTGAAATTTTTTCCAAATGTATAAAATATCGTCTATTAAAATGAAGGAAGGATATTATTTGGTTATCAAATCGTCACTCATTTTACTAAAAGTGATCTTTTCATTACTTATTCTGAGATTTGTGTCACAATAATTTCGCAAACTTAGCCACTGCGAAAAAATAAAAAAGTGGCGTAACAACATCAAAAATATGAAAACATTTCAGGTATTGTATGGAAGAGCAAACAGAAGTTACTCAGCCCGTTAGAGTGAAAAATGCCACTCTACAACGCGGGCTAACCAATCGTCATATCCAATTAATCGCTATTGGTGGTGCTATCGGTACTGGTTTATTTATGGGGTCTGGGAAAACCATTTCGCTAGCTGGGCCATCGATTATTTTTGTTTACATGATAATCGGCTTTGTCCTGTTCTTTGTTATGCGAGCAATGGGAGAGCTATTATTATCAAATTTAGAATATAAATCATTTAGCGATTTTGCCGGGGATTTATTAGGGCCTTGGGCTGGCTTTTTTGTTGGATGGAGTTATTGGTTTTGCTGGGTTATCACCGGTATCGCTGATATTGTTGCCATTACCTCCTATATTAGTTATTGGGCGCCCAATTTTCCTGAATGGGGAACGTCTTTTATTTGTGTGCTGACACTCCTTATTTTGAATTTAGCCACAGTAAAATTATTTGGGGAAATGGAATTTTGGTTTTCGATGATCAAAATTACCGCTATTGTCTCTTTAATTATTGTTGGTATCGTATTGATTAGCATAAATTTTCAATCTCCAGCCGGCCACACGGCAACTATTGAAAATATCTGGAATGATGGCGGTATGTTCCCTAAAGGGATCAGCGGATTTTTTGCTGGTTTTCAAATTGCTATCTTTGCCTTTGTGGGGATTGAGCTGGTAGGTACAGCAGCGGCTGAAACACGTGATCCTGAGAAATCATTACCTAAGGCGATTAACGCTATTCCTATTCGTATTATTACTTTTTATGTTTTGGCTTTGGCGATTATTATGTCAGTAACGCCGTGGCGTTCGATTTTGGCAGACAAAAGCCCGTTTGTAGAACTCTTTGTCATGATTGGTATTCCAGCCGCAGCCAGTTTAGTTAACTTTGTGGTATTAACGGCAGCCGCCTCTTCAGCAAATAGTGGTATCTTCTCAACCAGTCGTATGCTATTTGGTTTATCGAAAGAGGGGGAGGCACCAAAACAGTTTAGCCAGCTATCAAAACGTTCAGTACCTGCCAATGGTTTACTCTTTACGAGTCTCTGTTTATCTTGCGGTATTGTGCTAATTTATTTTATTCCAGATGTGATGCGGGTATTTACGTTAGTAACAACGGTCTCTGCGTTATTATTTATGTTTATTTGGAGTATGATCTTATGCTGCTATTTAGCATATCGTAAGAAACGTCCTCAATTACATCAACAATCTATTTATAAAATGCCATTAGGGATAGTGATGTCATGGCTATGCTTAGCATTTTTTGTGTTTATGGTCGTGTTATTGGCATTTGAACATGATACCCGTCAAGCACTGATGGTAACGCCCATTTGGTTTATTGCTTTAGGAATAGGGTATCATTTTGTGAAAAAGCGTAAACAAAAAGCACAATTAAAAAATTAATCTTTTTTAGTTGAATTGATGGTCATTGGATAAATATAACTCTATCTTTTTCGATAGGGTTATACTTTAATTTGAGTTAAACCATTAGTCAGAATATTTTGAATATAAATTTGTTATTTTATTTTTTAATTTAAAATTTAAAGTAATGTATTATTTTAAAATAAATTTTATTTTCTCTAAGTATAATTTAATTCAAAAACTTTAAGTGCATGTGAATTATACATATCTATTATTATTAATCTATTTCTTAAATATGTTAACTATATCCGGTATTTTTTTCAAAATAGACTATCCTACAATTAAAAAATAATAGGAGGCGATATGTATAAGACTATTTTGGTTCCCATTGATATCGATGAAGATAACTTACTAAATAAAGCCATTACATTAGTGGAGAACATTGCCAAAAGAGAAGATCCCTATGTCCATTTTTTGTATGTTTTACCAAAGTTGCCACAATCTTCTTATTATCGCTTAGTGATGAATGGCGATCAACTTGACCAAGTATGCTTAAAAAAATCAGCAGAAAAAGAGTTAAAAAAAATTATTGCTCGATTTGATTTACCGGAAGATCGTATTGAAACGCATATCTGTATTGGTAAACCACGGGATGGCATATTGCAGATAGCCGATCAGGTTAATGCTGATTTAATTGTTGTTAGCTCACATAATCCTGAAGCAGACAGCTATCATTTAGGCTCAACAGCGGCAGATATTACCCGTTATGCGAAACGTTCAGTGATGGTAGCAAGATAGCCGACTCTTTATTTTATTAGCAATACCATTAAGCGGTTGATGGCGTCTCATCAACTGCTTTTTTAATTTGGCACTCTAGCTGTTTTTAATTATCATGCATTATCCCCTATAAGATAATAATTAAAAATTATGCTTACTATTACGGCACTACTAGAAAATAAGACAAGCGATCCCGCCCTTAGCCATTATCCAGGCCTTTCACTGCTATTAGAAGACACTGAAAGCGAAAGTAAAATTTTATTTGATACTGGTAAAGATCTCACTTTTATCAATAATGCTAAAAAAATGGCGATTGATTTGACATCATTAACGACAATTGTTATTTCCCATGGGCACTATGATCATTTTGGTGGATTAACTCATTTAAATGAGGATTTCTTTATTACTAAGCCACATATTATTGCCCATCCTGATTTATTTTCAGTACGTTATTCAGCACTTTTTATGGGGCGCCAGTCTATTAAATTTAAGCGCCTTACTCCATTTTTTAACCGACAGCAGCTAGAACAGCAGTTTTCATTTCAGTTAACAGCGACACCTAAAGCTATCGATAAAAGATTTATCTATTCTGGTCAAGTGACAGAGCGTCAAATATATAAACGTTATGGCGTTATTGTCAGTGAAAGTAGCGAAACGGATGATTATGTACTTGATGATAGTTTTCTAATTTGGCAAGGTCAGCAAGGACTGGTGATTATCACGGGATGTAGCCATTCTGGTATTGATGCAATTATTCGCCATGCGAAAAATATAACGGGAAATGACAAGATCCAAGCTATTGTCGGAGGGCTACATCTTCGCTGTGCCTCACTGGCGGCGTTAAAAAGAGCGAAAAAAGCAATAGGTCACCATGTTGAGGTTTATGGTTGCCATTGTACCGGTGCGCTTGGCCGTAGCTATCTTAATGCCAAAGATTTTAATACAGGGCAAAGATTATTTTTTAAATGATACATCAATATGTTAATCAAAAATGGGATGGTTGATTTTTAGTGTGGGATTAAAAAAAGGTTTTTGATTTTAATCCTAGCATTTTTTATTAACAATGTATCGTCAATTATCAACGGATCACTAAAACAGAACAATTGGTGTTGTTAACAATATAATCTGCAGTAGAGCCAAGCAATATATTATGTCTATTACGAGAGCTAGAGCCAATGACAATAGTGTCTACATCCATCTTATTGGCGAGTTCGAGAATATTATAATTTGGTGTCCCTATAAGGGCATGGCATTGGTACTGCTCTTTAGGTAATTGGAATTGTTGTTGAACACAGTGTGCTAGTTTTTCAGTTAACAAAATAACGGCTTGATGTTTTTTCTCTATAACTGAAGGGCTATCACAATCAAGTCCATAAGCTTCAAGAGAGCGTAAATTAGGCATGACTGTGACAAAATGAAAATAGTGATCAGCTTTTCTTGCTAGAAATTGAATATCTTTAACCATACGGTGAATTCTATCATCTTCTAATAAGTCAATTGCTACCAGTATTGTTTTAGCCATAATTTACCTTCTGTAAAAAATTAACCTTTTCACTCGAGTAGTATAGGTAATTTAGTGGCTAAGCTGAAATTTAAAGATGAATATTGCGATTATGGCGCCATTATTTTGGGGTTTTTAGCCCTAAAAGATAAAAAATAGGTGTGGAAAAAAGATTGTTCTATTAAACTTGTGCCAAGTTAACGACAGGTAGTTTACTATCATTATTTGTTATCAATAAATGATAACCTTAGGTTATAAAGCTATGAGAAAATCAAGCGAAGAATTATTAAAATGTATTGCAACAATATTACAATGGGTGCTGAATTGCGGATTACTTATTCTAGCCATCGTATTAGTCAGTTTTTTGATCAAAGAAACTTATGTTATCGCCTCTTTATTATTTAACTTAGCTGCTGAAGAATCTTCTTATCAGTTATTAGAAGGAATTTTGATCTACTTCCTTTATTTTGAGTTTATCGCATTGATTGTAAAATATTTTTTATCCGGTGGTCATTTCCCTTTAAGGTATTTTATTTATATAGGTATTACAGCTATTGTGCGTCTGATTATTGTTGAACATAAAGACTCGGTAGATACTTTGATTCAGTCCGGTGCCATTTTATTGCTCGTTATCGCGTTATTTATTGCAAATACCGAAAAATTAAAACGAAGCTAACCGAATAACAATATGTCAACAATGCATTGAAATGGTCTCTGTGCATTAAGGTTTTCCGCATGATTGGGGGAGATATGTTATTATCTCTCCCAATTTTATTTTGGAATATGTAAAAATATTATGTCTTATCAATGTCCACTTTGCTCCCAGCCACTTGCTCTTAAAGCCCATAGTTGGGTTTGTGACAATCACCATCAATTTGATTGCGCTAAAGAGGGGTATGTTAATTTACTCCCGGTACAATTTAAACGTTCTAAAGAGCCGGGGGATAGTGCAGAGATGATTAGTGCTCGGCGTGATTTTTTAGATGCGGGCTTTTATCAACCAATGCGAGACAAAGTGGCTCAATTAGTGGCTGAACATTTACCGGAAGATAATCCTCAGGTGTTAGATATTGGTTGTGGAGAAGGGTATTATACCTATCAGATATATCAACAACTAAAGTCAAAAAATCCACAAGTTTATGGCTTAGATGTGGCGAAGGTTGCCATTAAATATGCAGCAAAACGCTATGCTCCTATTCAGTTTTGTGTTGCGTCCAGCCAACGTCTGCCTTTTTGTGATGCGTCATTAAATGCAGTGGTACGTATTTATGCCCCTTGCAATGCCAGCGAATTAACACGAGT
Organism: Proteus sp. G2675; assembly: GCF_963886535.1. NCBI lineage: Bacteria > Pseudomonadati > Pseudomonadota > Gammaproteobacteria > Enterobacterales > Morganellaceae > Proteus > Proteus sp. G2675. Next base: position 32,183 of record NZ_CAWPCB010000006.1, on the reverse strand, counting down.
TATTGCTCAAGATGGATATATTATTACGGTGACACCCGCACCACGTCATCTTTATCAACTCAAAGCGTTGATTTATTCAACAGTGCATCTTCATCCACTAAAAGATGAGATATTTGCTGGGTTCAAGCAAATAGCACAGCATCAAGTTGCTTATAATATGGCGTTAACAGGTAAACAAGCGGTTGATTTATTACAAATGACGCCTTTTGCTTGGCGTGCGAGTGAAGAGGTAAAAGAGACATTAGATAAAACAGAGCAATTTGCTTGTGAAACTGATTTTCTAATTCGTGTTTATCAACGTGTTTAGAATAAAAAAGCTTAGGTTGTGTTCATACCTAAGCTTTTTCATATTATGGCGACTTAATGTGCGTACATAAACAGATCAAGATGTTCAAAAAGAATATTAAAGCCGATAGCAATCAACACCATACCCCCGATAATTTCAGCTTTTTTGCCAAGCACAGGGCCAATATAGCGACCGATCAGCATACCCAGTGTTGCCATAATCATGGTCATCATACCGATGGTCATCGCGGTATGGACAATATCGACTTGTAGAAAGGCTAAGCCGACACCAATTGCCATAGCATCAAGGCTGGTGGCAATACCTGTCGCAATTAAAGAGAGTGAACCGTGACGTTGAGGAGCCTCTTCACAAATGCAATCATCACCACGCTTTAAACTCTGATAAATCATTCGTCCACCTAAGATAACCAATAAACCAAAGGCGACCCAGTGATCCCACTGAATAATATATTGACTGGTATATAAACCTAATGCCCAACCAATAATCGGGGTGCTTGCTTCAATAATACCAAAGATAAAACCGGTGCGGAGGGCTTCACGAAAATGAGGTTTATGTAAGGTGGCGCCTTTACAGACAGCGACGGCAAATGCGTCCATAGAAAGAGCAAGGGCGAGAATAATTGTGGCGTAAAAACTCATAACAATAGCCTCGGTTGGGGTGTTTCCATATACACACAATTGACCCCCAACCAAAGAAGTACAATTATGTGTCTATGGTCTTGCCAACCAAATAATGGCGTCTGTACCACGCTAAATAAAAATAAGCGAGTATGTTGATACAGACTTCTTAAAATAATGAGATTTATTTTAAGACAGGCTACTCCCCAATGACTTGATGCAGAAGATATCATATTATTTATGAAAGGCAACATATTATTTCATATATTTAAAAGATGATATTGATAATAATTATCATTATTGTTTTTTCGTTTGAAAATATATTTTTTATATTATTATCATGTTAAAAAAATGATAAAATTCAATATGATGAAATATTAACCATATAATAAATAATGTATTTATTTATTTTTATCTTATTTTTTAGATAAAATAAAAAATTAATACACACATAAATTATAAGTTATAAAAATGAGAATAAATTAAATGAAAGTTAAATAAACCTATATTTGGTAGGTATATAGTTATTAACTGACATTTTAAAACAGATAAGTAATTTATAGATAAATAATATAGGTGTTATTTATGGGGTTATTATTTTTAATCGGTTTAACTATTATTGAAATAAAAAAGTCCATTTATTATAAATGGACTTTAGAAATAAAATCAGGCTAATTAGTCACATTGAACTTTTATTGCTAATCCACCACGAGAGGTTTCGCGATATTTTGCGTTCATGTCTTTACCTGTTTCGTACATAGTTTCAATCACTTTATCAAGTGAAACTCGTGGTTCACTGGTACGACGTAATGCCATACGAGCAGCATTTACCGCTTTAACAGAGGCAATTGCATTGCGTTCAATACAAGGAACTTGTACTTGTCCTGCAACAGGATCGCAAGTTAAACCTAAGTTATGCTCCATACCGATTTCAGCAGCAACACAGACTTGTTCAGGGCTAGCACCGAGTAATTCAGCAAGTCCTGCGGCAGCCATTGAGCAAGCAACGCCCACTTCGCCTTGGCAACCTACTTCAGCGCCAGAAATAGAAGCATTCATTTTGTAAAGAATACCAATCGCCCCTGAGGCTAAGAAATAACGGGTATAAATTTCAGGCGTGACCTTTTCAATACAGCGATCGTAATAAGCCAATACAGCTGGAACAATACCACATGCGCCATTCGTTGGTGCGGTGACCACTCGTCCACCTGCGGCATTTTCTTCATTCACTGCCAGTGCAAACATATTGATAAGATCAACGACTTTCATCGGATCGTTTGACAGGCTATTACTGGAAGTTAATAAACGATTTAGTGACGCAGCACGACGAGGAACACGAAGTGGTCCCGGTAATACGCCTTCGGTATTTAAACCATGCTCGATACACTCTTGCATGGTTTTATAAACATCAGCAAAATAGGCACTAATTTCGGCTTGAGTATGAAGATCTAGCTCATTTTTCATCATTAAGCTAGAGATTGATAATCCGGTTTCTTTACAATGTTTTAATAACTCTTCAGCGCTTGCATACGGATAAGAAACAGGTTGGCTGTCAAGCACAGATTTGCCGAAGTTTTCTTCATCAACAATAAATCCACCACCAATAGAGTAGTAGGTTTTACGATAAATTTCTTTGTCACCTGCAAAAGCATGAATTGTCATGCCATTTTCATGTAATGAAAGATTATCATTGCTAAAATGCATACTTTCAGCTGGAAAATCGACAACTTTTAATCCATTTGCTAATGGTAAACGGCCAGTTTCTTCAACTTCACGAATAAAACCGGGAATGCTGTCAATATCGACAGTAGCGGGTGCATTACCTGCTAAGCCCATAATAATTGCGATATCAGTGTGGTGACCTTTGCCTGTCAATGACAATGAGCCGTATACATCAACAGCTACGCGAGTGACAGACGCAATCAGATCCTGGCTGACTAAATCATCGACAAATTCTTTCCCCGCTTTCATGGGGCCTACGGTGTGAGAGCTAGATGGCCCAATGCCCACTTTAAACATGTCGAAAACGCTAATCACGTCAGACTCCTTAATAAGAGTGAGGGTTAAAAAAATAATAAAAATATAGTTATTTATAGTAAGGGGAGCGTTTTTACGATTATATCGTCCCGTTAATAGTCTAGTTTACAACATTTTTTTAAAATAGCTAAGTACAGTTGTAGTGGTGACGATAAAAAGATAGCGTAGGGTAATAAAATAATAAATTAAGTAATATGCAACGCGAGGTTATGTAAAATAGCTGCGGTTAGTCCCCACACCAAATGCCCTTCATAAGGGTAAAAATAGATGCGATGCATTTTACCGGCACGACGAAAATCTAACGGTAAATAGCGCTGAGTATTGAGTACATAACTTAATGGCATTTCAAAGACAGAAGCGACTTCTGTGGGATTATGACGTAAAGATAAATTGGGGGGGATCACCCCGACAATGGGGGTCACTAAATAACCTTCTGAACTGCGCAATGGGGCTAATTGGCCGATCACAGAAACCATACTGGGCGGAATATCGACCTCTTCATGGGCTTCACGTAATGCAGTTTCAATAAGGTTTTTATCTTGTGGATCGCGTTTCCCTCCGGGGAGCGCAACTTGTCCGGCATGAGAGCGCAACGTTGATGCGCGCTCTGTTAAGAGGATCGTTGGATTAGGCTTATTGATAATCGGCAGTAAAACCGCTGCCGATTTTTTAGCATCAATAGGCTGATTTACCGGCTCGGGTAAAGTAAGTTGAAAGCGATTGATAAAGGTATCAATAAGTGTCATCGGGAGAAACTTCACTTAAAACAGTTAATATTTGACCAAGTTTATCAAAGGTTTCTTGGTACTCTTGTTCGGCAACGCTATCAGCGACAATTCCACCCCCCGCCCAACAGTAAATTTTATTTTTTTCCGTCAGTAGGGTTCTAATTGAGATATTAGTATCCATCGTACCACAAAAACTAATATAGCCAATGGCACCACAATATCCATGGCGACGATGTGGCTCTAGTTCTTCGATAATCTCCATTGCTCTAATTTTAGGTGCGCCAGTAATTGAACCACCGGGGAAGGCAGCACGTAATAAGTCAGTTGCGTTTAAATTTTCTGGAAGTTCAGCGGTAATAGTGCTGACTAAGTGGTGCACGGCGGGAAAGCGTTCAACAACGAATAATTCAGGTACTTTGACTGATCCTGTTGTGGCAACTTTACCAATATCATTGCGCATTAAATCGACAATCATTAAGTTTTCAGCACGATCTTTACGAGAATTGGCCAACAATTGCGCTTGTTCATCATCTTCATCGGGATGCGCTTTACGGGGAAGGGTACCCTTTATTGGACGTGTTTCAATTTTATGATCACTTAAATGAATAAAACGTTCAGGAGAAATACTCATAACAAAATGATGAGGTAAATGCATAAAAGCAGAAAATGGCGCTTTATTCGCTTGATTTAGTGTTAAAAATGCATTCCATTCATCACCGCTATAATTAGCACAAAAACGTTGCGCTAAATTGACTTGATAGCAATCCCCTGAAAGTAAGTATTGATGAATTTTAGCAATTTTTTCATTGTATTCATCACTACTCATGTTTGATTGCCATGGAGAAGTTAAGACAAAAGGTTCTTTTTTTTCTATTGTGTTATTATCAGCGTGCTTTGCTAGCCATTGGAGACGTGCGTCAATATCTTGGTAGCTTATTAATGTGGCTTTTTTCAGTTGATGGTCAACAATTAGCGCCCAATCATAAATACCGATAGCCATATCAGCGAAATTAAGTTCATTTTTTGCTAATTCTGGTAATATTTCAATGCGACGACCTAAATCGTAACTCCATATACCTAATGCGCCACCTAGAAAAGGAAGCCTTTCATCACTGACTGGATGAAAATTAAAAGCGTCTAATGCTGTTTGGATAAGCGTAAAGGGATCTTTTTTAGAGCGTTTGACTCGACCGGTTTTCTCTTTAATAGTGGTAATTTGTTTGCGTGTTTCTAAGGTAATAGCAGGATCGGATACAACAATATCAAAACGATTATGGTGATGTTCGGCAAAACCTGAATGCAGTAAACTAGACCAAGACAAAGAGGCGATAGGCGCAAATACCCGTAATGCTAAATCAGGGGTATAAGTTAATTCACGTTGCTGTAATTGCATATCCATTTTATGACCATTTAAACAAGTATTCTGTATCATTTACACTATCAATCATTAGTTCAGTGATTGCATTATTGTAAAGACCAACATAGAAATCGATTAAGATAAGAGTAACATTATGTTTCTAGGAATGCCTACATTAACACATGAAGAACAACAAAAAGCAGTAGAAAAAATTCAACATCTGATGTCCGAAGGTATGAGTAGTGGTGAGGCGATCCAATTGGTCGCTCAAGAATTAAGAGAAAAACACACGACTCGTGAATCAGTCTCTATTGTGTTTGACGATGACAATGATTAAAACATTTTTTTAACAAATGTCACAAATACCCTGTTTTGCTTATGCTATGCTTAATAGAAACTCGTCCTGCTTTAAGGGATATTTTCGGGAGGTTATTATGAAATTAAGCAAATTAGTTGGTCAAACAGGGATACTTGGTGCAGGTCTTTTTCTTGCGGTTTCTTTTGGAGCCTCTGCAGAAAGTGTCACCAATGTGAATAATGATAATAATGTTGTGCGCTCAGCCCCTTTTGCTAGTTGTGTTAATCTTGATAAAGAGCAACTTGCCACTAGAGTGAAAAATGATTATTTACTCAATCGATTACCTCGCTGGCAGGATGATAAAAAAGCACTAGGACCAAAACCTGTGGCGAATATTAATGCGAACGATGTTATCAAAAGAGATAATAGCTATCATGTTATCTTGGATGTAAGAGGTGCTCGTACCGATCTACGTTACAATGTTGAAGTTAATTGTGATGAGAATAAAATTACCTATATATCAAGTAAATAGTATCATTTAACTGATAAAAAATAGCGATTTTTCGCCCATTTTTTATATCATTACTTGAAAATAAAAAAGAGATAAACGTAAATGTTTATCTCTTTTTTTAATACTGAGCACGGTATTTATTTCGACTCAAAAGGTAAGCGAGAATAGTGTTGGCTTCGTGCTCGATAAAAGGTCACTCTTTCTTGAAAATAGCTTTGTAAAGCTTGAGGTTGCTCTCTTGCTATCGCATCAGCCACTACTGGCATATTATAACGCTCTTTAAAGGCAACCCCTGAAGCGGCTAGGTTGACATTAATTTTATCTTTTTCTTCTTGTGTAAGTTCAGCAAGGTTATAACCCATGGTACTTTCTCCCTTGTTATATGAGAGTAAAGTAAAAGAGAGCGATGAGTAATGCAAGTAACTAAAAGAAATTATTTTAAAAAATTTTAAAAAAAGAAATAGAAAGCAATTGTATAGATAATGGATAAAAAACTTTATTACTAATAGTTATTAGTAGTAAATAATATTGTCTTTAAATAAATTATTCTACTGGTACATTTTTTGGCTAGCTAAGGTAACATGTTTATTATATTGAATTAATTATATTTAAAATTAGTTTTTTTAATGTTTCCCTGAGTTAGTAACCAATTTTGACGAGTTTTATATTTGATCTAGATCAATTTTATTTATATCAATTATTTTTACATTATAGATAAAGTAATAATTAAATTTTAATAAAATGTTAATATTGTCTATTTTATGTTTTATTTTTTAAGTTAATTTTTATAAAAACGATTGAGTAATCACTAACAGAATGAAAAATAAGGATAAAAAAAAGCCCTGTTGGGGAAACAGGGCAAAAAATAATACAACACCAGGGAAAAATGTATTATAAATAAAATTAACTAAATGGTTAATAAGTAAATTTACGTGAATATTGATTTTTTTATTAATCAAAAAATAATCAACATTAAATTGTTATGGAAACAAAAGGGAAAAGGCGCTAATAAATAAGCAGAAAATGGAAATAAGTAAAATAAAATTTAAGTAAAAATAAAGAAGATAGAGAAGAAAAACGGAGTACTTTAAAACATTTTTTATTAATAGAGTTCGTAATAGTCCTGTCCCTAAAGTAAAGTTATTAATATTTTGTTAAAAAATAATAATTCCGTTCGTTAAAGTTATATTATTTTTTCACTATGCATTTCTTATAATGCGCTTTTCAAATTCTTATTAGCATTACTACTAAGAGAATATTTAATTAATAAATCCACTTATTTGATTTAAATCTCACTTTAAAATGGAAATTGTATATTTGGCAATCAATTCTTATTGGTGTTTTTTTCATCTTTTAGCATGTTGTTAAATAATCAATTAACAATATTTTGTAGATCAGTAAATTTATTTTATTATATAATATAGAATGTTTTAATTATTTATCTAAATGATATTTATAGGTTTTTTATTTTGTTATGCTAAAGTTTCTAGTTAATAAGATAATTAAATAGAATGATTAAATAATAAAAAAATAAACAAAAAATATACATATCGTATAATCTTGTGTTACATTTAAGTCGCTTTTTAGACAATCATTTTTGATATGAGATAAAGACATACATAAGCCATTTATTGGTTCAATTATAGGTGTTTATCTGTTTTTTATTTCAATAGCGATGTAAGGATAGGTTATATACGTTATTACATAAGGGGATTAATTTGACAGGGCTAATTAACTTTGCAAATAACATTTTATGGGGATATGTACTTATTTACTTACTCCTTGGTGTGGGTATTTATTTCACTATTCGAACAGGATTTATTCAAATCCGCCATTTTGGTCATATGTTTTCTATTTTAAAAAATAGTCATAAGTCAGATAAATCAGGTATCTCTTCATTCCAAGCTTTATGTACCAGTTTAGCTGCACGTGTTGGAACGGGTAACTTAACAGGTGTAGCAATTGCGCTGACCGCAGGTGGCCCTGGGGCCATTTTTTGGATGTGGGTAGTTGCAATTATAGGTATGGCGACTTCCTTAATAGAAAGTACATTAGCACAGTTGTATAAAACTAAAGATGATGAAGGTAACTATCGCGGTGGCCCTGCTTATTATATGACAAAAGGCCTCAATATGCGTTGGATGGGCGTATTATTCGCCATTTTCCTCATCATTGCCTTCGGACTTGTTTTTAATGCGGTACAAGCTAACTCAATAGCACAAGCTGCTGCATCAGCATTTAATTTCGATCCATTATATGTTGGTATTGGACTGGTAGTGATGAGCGGCTTTATTATTTTTGGTGGTCTACGTTGGATTGCGCGTGTTGCCGAGCTGGTTGTACCCATTATGGCCATCGCCTATTTATTATTAGCATTTTGGGTTGTTGCAGATCATTTTGAACGTTTACCTGAAGTGTTTATGCTAATTTTTAAAAGCGCATTTGGTTTACAGGAAGCCGCAGCAGGGGCAATTGGCTATGGTATTAGTCAAGCGATGACCCAAGGTATTCAACGCGGCCTATTTTCTAATGAAGCAGGTATGGGATCTGCACCTAATGCCGCCGCTTCTGCAACACCTTACCCACCTCATCCAGCATCGCAAGGCTATATTCAGATGTTAGGGGTATTTATGGATACCTTGGTGATTTGTAGTGCGACTGCAGTGATTATTTTATCTTCAGGTGTGTTAGATAATTATCAAGATGGTATTAATGGTATTCAGTTAACCCAGCTAGCATTATCGTCAACTGTCGGTGGTTGGGGGAGTACTTTTATTGCTGTTGCGATTTTTTTCTTTGCCTTTACATCGATTATTGCAAATTATGCCTATGCTGAAAGTAATATGATTTTTTTAGGCCGCAATCATATGACAGGGCTATTCTTACTCAGATCAGCCGTACTGGCGATGGTGATGTTTGGCGCTTTGGCTGAAATGCCGTTAGTGTGGAAAATGGCTGATCTCTCGATGGGATTGATGGCTGTCACTAACTTAATTGCCATTATTTTACTTTCAGGCGTCGCTTTTAAGTTAATTAAAGATTATAACCAACAGCGACAAGCCGGTGTATTGCCCACTTTCAATATTCGCCAATACCCTGAATTACAAAATGATATAGAGCAAGGTATCTGGGATAAAGAGCCTTTACCGAATGAGCCGTTAGTCCGTTGTGAAAAAGTGAGGCAATAATTGAAAAATTACGGTATTTATTAAAAAATTATAAAAAAAAAGCCAAAATACAAAACCCATATTTTTTAATATGGGTTTTTTGTCTACAATTTAGCCTTAAATTTATAGTCTAATGTATTCAGGATGGATAATGATCTTTAGTCGCTACAGTCTCTTTTTACTTGTTACTTTGGGGTTGCTTTCAGGTTGTGTTCAGCAACCCCAGCTTATTGATAGGGGGGATTATTTTGCACAAGTTGTTCCCAATAACCCTGGGCAAGATAATCGCGTAAAATTTTTAGTTATGCACTACACCGCCGTTGACGATAAAGAATCGTTAAAAACGTTAACTTCGGGAAATGTAAGCAGTCATTATTTAATTCCTACCAAACCAAATTATGTTGATGGTAAGCCGGTTGTGTTTGCTTTAGTGAGTGAAGATAAAAGAGCATGGCATGCAGGGCTAAGTCAGTGGGGAAATAGTGCAGGTTTGAATGATGGTTCAATTGGTATTGAGATAGTGAATTATGGTTATAAAGATCAGGGTACATTAAGAGAGTGGTTACCTTATACCGCAGAACAACTCTCAACCATTACTATGATGATGAAAGATATTATTCAACGCTATGGTATTGAACCTCAAAATGTAGTCGGGCATAGTGATATTGCACCACAACGTAAAGTGGATCCAGGACCACTTTTCCCATGGGCTGAATTAGCGAAACAAGGAATAGGCGCTTGGCCAGATGATGAAACAGTTACTTTCTATTTAGCGGGAAGAGCTGCCTCGGAGCCTGTTGATATTGCTAATTTTCAAACCTTGTTAGCGAAGTATGGTTATCAAACACCAACAACAGGGATATTAGATCCTGAAACGCAAAAAGTGGTTAGCGCATTTCAAATGCATTTTAGACCAAGTGATATTAAAGGTATTCCTGATGCGCAGTCAGAAGCTATTTTAATGGCGTTAATTGATAAATATCGAACTAAGTGGATACAGCCGTCAACTGAGCCAATAAAACATTCAGATAATTGATCGTTATTAAGGATAAAAACTAGCCCCAAAGTGACCATTTACTTTGGGGCTAGTTGCAATAATGGATTTATTTTACTGTATTAGGTGTAGCAATTTCTGTGTCGGTTTCTTTAAAACTGAGACTAATTAGTAATGAAATTGCGAATGCAATAATACCCGGTAATAACCAACCTAGGCCATACTCAGACAGTGGAATGTAACTAAATAGTTGTAATAAATCTCCATTTAGCCATTTTAACTGTTTTAATGTGTCAAGTAGGCTCATTAAAACAATGACACAGATTGTAAAGCGGTAAGTAAAACGCGGTGATTTTAGTTTATGGCGAACAAATTGTAGTAAGACTAGTGTCACCGATGTTGGATAAATCATTAATAATGCAGGAATAGTGACACGTAATAAGGTATCAAGACCAAAAGTAGAGACTAACGTCGTTAACAGTGTAAATACTACAACCCAGAAGCGATAGCCTAAACGATGATGGAATGTCGCAAAGTAGTCTGCCGCAGCACTAGTAACCCCGACTAAGGTTGTCATACTGGCTAATAAAACAATCCCGCCCATCAACCAAGTACCGACAGAGCCAAATAAAGCGTCTACGTAACGTGAGAAGATTTGGCCACCGTTAGTGGCATTTAGTGCTGGATCAGCAAAAACAGATACCGCGTGACTTGTGGCACCTAAATAGAATAAACATAAATAAAGGGCGGCTAAGAGTAAAACCGAAATCATCCCCGCTTTTATGGTGATAAAACCAATTTGTTTAGGATTGGTGATCCCTTTGGTATATAACGCACGAGCGACGATCCCGCCAAAAGCCATAGCAGATAGCACATCCATGGTTTGATAACCGTCAATAATACCGGAGAAGAAGCCATTTACCGCATAAAGGCCGGTAGGCTCTTCAATAGGGGAAAGCGGTTTAGCCACCACAGCAATACCAACGACAACCAGGAGTATTAAGAGCGCTGGGGTCATGAATTTACCGATGGCACTGATCATCGTACCTTGTTTAAGCATAAAGAACATACTTAATAGGTTAAATATTAATGCGAAAGTCAGATGGGTCGTAGTATTTTTTTCAATAAGACCAAGAGGTAAAAATCCCATCTCATAGGCGGTGTTCGTGACCCGAGGCATTGCAAAGGTAGAACCGACAATCAGGTAAAGTGCAATCCAAAATAACACCGCAAACCATGATGGCAAGTCGATAGAAAGGCGTTCACCACGTCCACGAATAGCTACGGTGACTAAGGTTAAAAAAGGGAGTAAGACACCCGTAACCAAAAATCCTAATGACGTACTAAACCATTGGTTTCCAGATTGGAAACCTGCCATTGGAGGGAAAATAATATTACCAGCGCCAAGGAAAAGAGCAAAAACCATCATTCCAAGGACTAGCATGTCTTTTGTTGAAAGCATAACTAATACTACCTGTCTGAGAGAGAATATATTAATAATTTATACTTGTTATTCTATATTTAGCCTAATTACTAGGTAATTATCTTGTAAAAATAGTGTTTGAATAACGAAAAGAGAATTGATAGTAACAAATTCTGACAGAGATGTAAGAAGAAATAGGTGTTTAATCCTGATCCAGCAGGAAAAGAAGCATAATAAATGGCTATAAAGCAGGGGGACAAGCAGTGTGATCCTCTAGCTAGGATCACAATTGCTATATAATTTTGTAGACATTAGTGATAAAACACAAAAAATATCGTGTTTAAATAAATTTATTGATAGCGACAGCAACACCGTGTTCTTTATTAGATAATGTAATAAATTTCGCCACTTTTTTGATCTCTTCAGGGGCGTTTCCCATCGCAACACCCAATCCTGCATACTGTAACATCGCTAAATCATTATCTTGATCGCCAATACACATTATTTTCTCTGGAGTGATTTTTAAATGTTCTGCTATTTTTTGTACCGCGTTTCCTTTATTGACATCGGTATTTAATATCTCAATAAAATAAGGAGCGCTACGTAATATGCTGTATTGTTGATAGATATTAGCAGGTAAATATTGCATCGCGTTATCTAATACCGTAGGTGTACCAACGATCATAAATTTACTAAAGCGCATATCTCTTTGCATTTCGCTTAAGGGGCGATAATAGAGAGGTGTCCACGTTAAGAATGCTTCACGACAAGTAAAATGGCTAATATGGCGATTGGTGGTATAAATTTTATTATCACTTAAAACATGAAAGTGAACACCTATCTCACGGGAGAGATCTTCAAAATAGAGGTAATCTTCAAAATTGAGCAAGTCTTCGGTGATAATTTCACCATTTTCTGCTTGGTGAATTTGGCTACCATTATTGCTAATGCAAAAGTTATCAGATGTATCAAGATTCAGTGCTTTTAAATAGGGAGAGATGCCGTTAAAAGATCGCCCAGATGCAAGAACAATATGCACTCCAGAATTTTTAGCATGTTGGATCGCTTGATGTACTTCAGGTGTGATCTCATGTTGTTCGTTTAGTAACGTTCCATCTAAATCAATAACGATAAGCTTAATACTCATTATCATCCCCATATTAAAGTAAAGCAGTTAATGGTTGGTAAGGGCGAGGCATTATCATCACATAACTGGGGCTTTATTTATGTGACACGAAAGAGAATATCTCTATGCCACATAAAAGTCAGTCTAATCACAACAAAGTGATTGCAAATGTAAGGGCTGTTTTGTCTCTAACTCGATATTTTGATTTTGCCTAAAGTCAAATGGAGTGATGCCATACTCTTTACGAAACATATAAGTAAAGTGTGATTGCGAGCCAAAGCCGAAATCTAATGCAATATCAAATATTGAGCGGTCACTGGTGCGTAAAAGATGGATAGCCCCCGCTAAACGGCGTTGGCGAATATACTTTCCTAAAGAGGTGCCCGTGACTTCTTTAAAAATTTTCTGCATATGCCAAAGGGAATAGCCGGAGTAAGCCGCTAGCTCTTCAAGGTGTATTACGCGACCTAAATGCTCCTCAATCCATTTACTTAGCGCGCAAACTAATGCGAGATGATTATCTTGTGGCATTACAGTTCCATTCTATCGATGAAGTTAAGGTAAAAAACAAAATTAACTCCTTAATATTATACAAAAAGTGGCAAACAGAGAAATCCATATTAGTTGATTGCTGTTTCTATGTGTTGGCAAAATGTGTAATTAAAATAAAAATGCCTATTTTGCGTACAATTAAGAAAAAATAGTGCCAATTATCTGTTTTCTGTCGAGGAAGCATTTAACTTTCTTTATGAAAACTATGCTAAATTTAATCTTAGAGATAACTTATTGCGAATTTTATAACAACAGTGATAGGCGTTGTTATCGTATTAAAGCGAATGCCTATTTTGTAATAAGTACTATAAACAAAATGTATTTAAAGGATTTTAATTTGAACGCAAAGAAAATAATTATTAGCTTAATAATTATATTAGCTATCAGCTTGGGGTTGTACCTTGTGGCGTTAGATAATTTTTGCGATCAAGGCGAAGATTTTCAGCAAGGTATCTGTCGCTTTACCATCTTATTTCCCTCTAAGCAGCCGTAAAAAACCCGCTTTCTATGCTTTTTCCCCTCTATCACAAAATGTATTTGTTATTCAAGTCAGATTAGTGTTTTAATGGTGGCTTGAAATAAACAAAATCGTAAACATTGATTTACACTTTTACCTGATAGATGAAGAAAAGAGGATGTATGGCGAAAGAGTCGCAACAAGCAGAATTAAAGCGCGGTCTTAAAAATCGACATATCCAGCTGATTGCGCTGGGTGGGGCTGTCGGCGCTGGTCTGTTTCTTGGTATCGCGCAAACCATTAATATGACTGGGCCATCAGTTATATTAGGCTATGCGATTGGTGGTTTTATTGCGTTTATGATCATGCGCCAACTTGGTGAAATGGTTGCCGAAGAGCCGGTTGCGGGTTCATTTAGTCACTTTGCCAATAAGTATTGGGGGCCATTTGCTGGCTTTTTATCAGGTTGGAACTACTGGGTTATGTTTATTCTTGTCGGTATGGCTGAATTAACCGCCGCAGGAAAATATATTAATTATTGGTTACCTGATATTCCGGTGTGGGTTTCGGTAGCGGTGTTTTTTGTTGCTATTAATTTAATTAACCTAATTAATGTCAGAATGTATGGTGAAACCGAGTTTTGGTTTGCCATTATAAAAGTTTTGGCGATCGTTGGTATGATTTTATTTGGTAGCTATTTATTGGTCAGTGGTAATGGTGGTCCGCAAGCTTCTGTGAGCAATTTATGGGAGCTAGGTTTCTTCCCTCATGGCTTTACTGGGTTTATGTCTGCATTAGCTATTGTAATGTTCTCATTTGGGGGGCTTGAGCTGGTGGGGATCACCGCCGCAGAAGCAGAAAATCCTAAAGTAAGTATTCCCAAAGCAACTAACCAAGTTGTTTATCGTATTTTGATTTTCTATATTGGTTCATTGATTGTACTGCTTTCTCTTTATCCTTGGACCCAAGTGGTGAAAGGAGAAAGTCCTTTCGTACTTATTTTCCATAATTTAGATAATTTTGTTGTTGCCCATATTTTAAATGCAGTGGTTTTAACCGCGGCATTATCTGTCTATAACAGTGGCGTTTATTCTAATAGCCGGATGCTGTACGGTTTAGCCAAACAAGGCAATGCACCGCATTCATTATCTAAGGTTAATAAACGTGGTGTACCTGTTATTTCTTTGGGGTTATCTGCGATAGCCACATCACTCGGGATTTTGGTTAACTATTTACTCCCTGATCAAGCTTTAGAGCTATTAATGGCATTAGTGGTAACAACATTAGTGCTTAACTGGATCATGATCTGTTTAGCAAACTTAAAATTCCGAGCAGCTAAAATTAAAGAGGGTGTAGAGCCTTCATTTAAAGCACTTTGGTATCCTTATGGTAACTATCTGTGTTTAGCCTTTTTATGTATGATTTTGGTCATTATTCTAATGATGCCAAAAATTAATATTTCCGTTATTTTGATGCCATTTTGGGTAGGCTTGCTCTGGATAGGTTTTAAGATCTCAAGAACTAAAAAATCGCTGACAACCACACAAGCAAGGCAAGATAGTTAAATTATCTTGGCTAAGTTAGCCTAAGCGAAAGATAAGAAAAACGCGATATTAAAAAAGTGACTCTAAAAAGGGTCACTTTATTTTTTTATTAGGGCAATCGATCACTGCCAACGTAACCAAGCAAATAAAACATTACCGTTATTATAGGTTCCTGGTACATAAGTCGCCTGTAATGATAAGTGTCCATAACCGACTGACACTAGCGGTAGAGGTAATGGCATCGGAATATAGTTATACTCATGACGAGCAGTCACACTTAAAGTAAAGCCCGCCCCCATGCGAAAACCCTCTCTATCTCCACCGGGATACCACATTTTTTCAAAACCATAGCCCATAATAGGTTGTACACGATTATTGGAATCCATAAAGGCCATAGCATATAAGCCATGCCAATCACCCTCATTATCATAACGATATTTACCCATACCAAATCCCCAAGGCGTTTCGTTATAACGATTGGTTTTTTCTTTATCGTAAGTAAAACGGTTATGCCAAGTCCATACCGGTAAATAGTAGTTATATTGGTCATTATCCCAAGTTTGGGTAAGATTACGTTTAAATTTTCCCCAATAGCTTTCCTCATTTTTTTCTGAGAAAGTGTTCTCTGCTGGCTGAGGTTTTTTTGTCGTAATAGTCTGAGGTGTGTTTTGCGTATTTTCAGAAGCAAAAGCAGGTGCTGTTAACGTAACTGAAAACAGTGTAGCTGCTAATAGGCTAGAGTGAAAATAGGTAGATGACATATATAACTCCGAATACGGTATTGCGGTGGTTCTGGTAATGTTAAAAAAATTTGTGTCATAGTGTTATTTAATTAGTGAAATATTCAGATAAGAGCTATCCGAAATTGAACTATTTTAATAACATTATATTTAATTTCAAATGGTTACAAAGAGATGCATCTCAGTTGCTCCCATTTAAAAGATAATTATTTATAGTATTAGTTAATATAATTGAGGATTTATTAAGCTTAATAATGATACATAATTTATTAGATTTTAGAATAAAACAAACTAAGCAAGATAATAACGATTAAATATTATCTAAAAAACATTATAACATAATATAACGATTACATATCCATCGGTTTTTTTATCGCATATTGAAATATTAATATAACGTTAATAATGAATAGTGTTTGTTATATGGGCAAAATTGCAAAGGAGCAGGATAATAGAGTAATTAATAATGACAGTTAAATAAAAAAAGCAAAAAACGAAGATGTGTTTATAAAGTGTTTAAGTTTTATGGCTGCTGGATAAAGTGATCACTTCACTATAGCACCCCTAAAGAAGGGGTAAATCTGTGAGTTGTGAGTAACGAGGGGAAAACCCACAGATTTTAAGAAAAAATCGTTTAATTATTGAGATAACGGTTCTTTACTAATAACTAATAGTCGATGAGTATGAATATCGCGATCTTTTTCCCAGCAAAAATCTTCCCATTTTTCATAAAGTTCATCAGTGTTATTTAGTTTAATAAGAGGCCGCTCTTCTTCTGTTCCATCAGAAATATAAATGTATAAATTGGCTTTAAAAGCCCAGTCAATCATTGTCTCCCAGAATCGTTTACCAGCACTCGTTTGTTCTTCATCAGAGACAACGATATTATAATTTTCGAGTAAATAATTAAAAAATGCCCTAGGAATAGCTCGGGTCACAGTACTATGTTCTGCAGCAACCGTGCGCCAAACTTTGACTTGTGTACATATAGTTTTGGTATAAAAATATAAATCATCGAGCCTGCCTCTATTATAGATAAGCTAGATTAATTTATCTTCTAAAATAGAAAAGTTAACTTAAAGCACGTTAAGTGAGCTGATAAAGGTTGTCACTATCAAACTAGCTTCTTTATCTTCTGCATGCGATACTCTTGTGGCTTATATCATATAAGCTTTGGCTCGGGGCGCCTATTGGCTGAGATGAACCCGTATAACCTGATCTGGATAATGCCAGCGTAGGGAAGTCAAGGTCACTGTGCTGATTAACAGAGCCCGACTTTTCTGTAACTGGTAAAGGAGGAGTTAATCAGTGAGATATAACGCATTGTCTATCGCCGGCACCGATCCGAGTGGTGGGGCGGGGATACAGGCTGATCTGAAAACATTTTCCGCACTGGGTGTATATGGCACAACAGTCATGACTGCACTGGTAGCGCAAAATACCTGTGGTGTACACTCTGTCTATGATTTATCCCCTGATTTTGTCGCAGCACAATTAGATGCGGTACTTTCTGATGTCAGAATAGATAGCGCTAAAATTGGTATGCTTTCTAATGCCAGTATTATTGATGTCGTTTGCGATAAACTGCAGCAATATCCCATTCCTTTTATCGTACTTGATACTGTTATGCTTGCCAAAAGCGGCGATCCACTGTTACAACCTAATGCTATCGATAAAATGTTCACTCAGTTATTACCCCGCGTTGATTTGATCACGCCAAATCTGCCTGAGGCGGCAGCACTATTAGGTTGTGATATCGCGACAGATGAAACAACTATGAAACAACAAGGTGAGGCATTACTTTATCAAGGTTGTCAGGCGGTATTGATGAAAGGGGGCCATTTAAGCGAGAAAGAAAGTCCTGATTGGTTATTGACCCAAGATGGGCAATGGCGATTTACTTCACCGCGCATCAATACAAAAAATACTCACGGTACGGGATGCACACTTTCAGCCGCTTTAGCTGCTATTCGTCCTCAAGTTTCTGATTGGCAAAGTTGTGTTGAACAAGCAAAAGCCTATTTACAGCAAGCGTTAGAACAGGCAGACAGTTTAGAGGTGGGACAAGGTTTCGGCCCTGTACATCATTTTCATCGCTGGTGGTGATATCAAAAAGCCCCTATTAAAGGGGCTTCAATGCGTAATTTAATCGTAAAAATTAAGCAATAGTCACAGATTTATCTAAATAGACATCTTGTACGGCATTAATTAGAGCAACACCGTCTTTCATGGATTTCTTAAAGGCTTTACGACCTAAGATAAGCCCCATGCCCCCAGCACGTTTATTAATGACTGCAGTACGTACTGCATCAGCAAGATCATTATTACCCGATGCTCCACCTGAGTTAATTAATCCTGCACGTCCCATATAGCAGTTAGCTAATTGGTAACGCACTAAATCAATGGGGTTTTCGCTCGTCAGTTTAGTGTAAACACGCTCATCAGTATGACCAAAACCAATCGCTTTAAAGCCACCGTTATTTTCAGCCATTTTCTGTTTAACAATATCGGCACCAATGGTTGATGCTAAATGGTTGGCTTGACCTGTTAAATCAGCACTTGCATGGTAATCAACCCCATCTTTCTTAAAGGCTGGATTACGTAAATATGCCCATAATACGGTAACCATGCCTAATTCATGGGCACGTTCAAATGCCATCGAGATCTCTTCGATTTGGCGGCGGCTTTCTGGAGAACCAAAATAGATAGTCGCACCTACAGCAACAGCCCCCATTTCAAAGGCTTGTTCAACACTGGCATACAGCGTTTGGTCGTATTGAGTTGGATAGCTTAATGTTTCGTTATGATTAAGTTTTACCAAAAATGGGATTTTGTGTGCATAACGACGAGAAACAGAAGCCAGAACACCATAGGTGGAAGCAACACAGTTACATCCGGCTTCAATGGCAAGCTCAACAATATTTTTGGGATCAAAATAGAGTGGGTTCGCGGCAAATGAGGCAGCGGCAGAGTGTTCAACACCCTGATCGACAGGTAAAATAGAAAGATAACCCGTTCCTGCTAAACGACCATGGTTAAACAGGGTTTGCATAGAACGCAATACGGTATTAGGGCGATTGTTATCAATCATCACACGATCAACAAAGTCAGAACCTGGCAGGTAGAGATTTTCGCTTGGGATGGTTTGGCAGCGATGTTCCAATAATGAGTTAGCATCAGCACCTAACAAACTTACTATATCAGTCATTACTTACTCCAGTTCACGATGAGATGATAGTGATTGTCATTTATCTACATTAAGATAACAAGTCACATTGGGGCGGTAACCGGCAGTGGATCGCTTCAGGTAGTACAATAAATTCAAATTTATCCCCTAAAAGGGGTTCACCATCTAAATTAAATACCATTTCATGAGCCGCACTAATAGTGACCCAATCACTTTCTCGCTCAATAATTTTGTCATTTTTCTTACGATCGAACAGACTGGTTAATAGAGAAGGAAGCAATTCACGGGCTTCAACAAGGGTAATATTGAGTTTATTGTCATTAATCAGTGCTTCGGGGCAAAGTTGTTGTCCACCTCCCGCTTGGCGTCCATTACCAATACCGATAATTAAAGCTTCACCTTTCCAATGAAAATTTTCAGCTTCAACGGTGCATTGATCCGCTTTTAAGGTATCAATACGCAATAAACCATTAATAAAATAAGCAGCACCACCTAAGGCGGATTTTAGTGCTTCAGGGGTTTCAGTGGTGATCTTGGTGCCAAAGCCACCTGAGGCCATATTGATAAAGTAATGTGTTTTGTTCACATTAATAATATCGACAGGAACGGCGCGACCTTTAATCGCTAAACTGAGCGCTTTGTCCATCTCTAATGGGATTTGTGCACTGGTGGCAAAATCATTTGCAGTCCCTAAAGGGATAATGCCTAACGCGGGGGGCGAAGAGGGGGCTAAACGAACCAGCTCAGAGGCGACATTGTTGATCGTACCATCACCCCCTGCGGCGATAATGGTTTGCGCTTGAATATGTAGTGCTTCTTGCACAAAGCGTTGAATATCACTTGATTCCCATGTCACTCTGACTTGGATATCATTACCTTCCTTGCGTTGTTGATAAACCGCTTGTCGCAGAGCCTCATTGCCTGAGTTTTTTCCATTGATAATCAGCAAACTGATTTGGCCCATCAATATGACTCCTTAATTAATATGACTTATTTAAAGATAATGGATATTAGGCGAATTACCATTTTTTTTACAAAGTATCACCAAAGCCAAAAGCAATTTACGTTACTCAAAAAATAATAATAAAAATAGCGGGGGATAAAAAAAGAAAAGGCAAATCCAAGGGAGATTGGATTTGCCAAGGAGGTGGTTCCTAGTCTTACTGTATTCATTCTAGTTCTTTATTTTTCGAAATAGATAATACGGCAAATGAATAGGTATTGATGTGATCTATCTTTGAAATTGACCACATCAAATCAGATAATGATGATTTACTTCACTTCTACCGCATCAATTTTATGAGGTTGACGGGTTGTCGTTCCTGGCAGATTACGAATAAGCAGTGCAAAGTTTAAATCAACATCGTCAGGAACTGGTAAATAAACCACATGGCCGTTACCCGGAGCAACATCTGTCGGCTGTTGTTTTTTATTAAATAACGCATCTAAAGTGAATTGAATATTTCCTGTTGGTGTCATTAGCTCTAAGCTATCACCTAAGATAAATTTATTTTTAACATCCACTTCAGCTAAACCGTTAACACGTTTACCTGTAAATTCCCCTACAAATTGTTGTGTATCCGATACAGAATAGCCGTATTCATAGGTTTGGTAGGCATCATGGGTATGGCGACGTAAAAAACCTTCGGTATAACCGCGGTGTGCCAAACCTTCTAGCGTTGTCAGCAGTGTTGGATCGAAAGGCTTACCTGCAACAGCATCATCAATAGCACGGCGATACATCTGTGCTGTGCGTGCGCAATAATAGAAAGATTTAGTACGACCTTCAATTTTCAGTGAATGTACACCCATCTTAGTTAACTGCTCAACGTGTTCGATAGCGCGCAGATCTTTTGAGTTCATAATATAAGTACCGTGTTCATCTTCGAACGCCGTCATATATTCACCCGGACGTTTAGCTTCTTCAATTAAGAACACTTTATCAGTGGGGGCACCTACACCTAACGTTGGCTCAACATTTTTTACCGGGATAGGTTGGTACTTCTCGACGATATTCCCCACTTCATCTTCTTTGCCTTCTTCAACTTTGTATTCCCAACGGCAGGCATTTGTGCATGTACCTTGGTTTGGATCACGTTTATTGATATAGCCTGATAATAAGCAACGACCCGAATAAGCCATACACAAGGCCCCGTGAACGAAGACTTCAAGCTCCATATCAGGGACTTGTTTACGAATTTCTGCAATTTCGTCAATAGATAGCTCACGAGAAAGAATAACGCGAGTTAAGCCCATTTGACGCCAGAATTTTACGGTAGCCCAGTTAACGGCGTTAGCTTGTACTGAAAGGTGGATATCCATATCAGGGAAAGCTTCACGCACCATCATGATCAAACCCGGATCAGACATAATCAGCGCATCAGGCCCCATATCAATAACTGGTTTTAAGTCACGGATAAAGGTTTTTAATTTTGCATTATGGGGGGCGATGTTAACCACAACATAGAAGCGTTTACCTAATTCATGCGCTTCTTGTATTCCTTTAGCAAGATTTTCGTGATTAAACTCATTATTACGTACGCGTAAACTATAGCGAGGCTGACCTGCATAGACCGCGTCTGCGCCATAAGCGAATGCATAGCGCATATTTTTTAATGAGCCGGCAGGAGAGAGCAATTCGGGTGTAAACATGATTAATTTCCTGGTTCTGATTTCAAGTCAGTCCCCTACACAAAAGGTAAGGGTATATCATAAAGGGGAGGATTCTAGCGCTTAACTGTAGCGAGGTTCAATGTATTCCTGAAAAAATATCATCGAAAACGATAGGCTGCGGTTTCCCAACGATAGCCTTGTCCATAAATTGAACGAATAAATTCAATTTGAT
This sequence comes from Proteus sp. G2675, assembly GCF_963886535.1. Classification (NCBI taxonomy): domain Bacteria; kingdom Pseudomonadati; phylum Pseudomonadota; class Gammaproteobacteria; order Enterobacterales; family Morganellaceae; genus Proteus; species Proteus sp. G2675. The sequence continues at coordinate 10,293 of NZ_CAWPCB010000006.1, read as the reverse complement.
CGTTAAGTTGCTCAAGTTTGCGCCGTAAGTTTTTTATATGGCTATCAATAGTACGGTCGGTTACGATGCGATAATCATCATACAGATGATCCATTAACTGGTCACGGCTTAACACTTTGCCCGGTTGTGTAGCTAATGCTTTAATAAGACGAAATTCAGCGGTAGTTAAATCAAGAATTTTATTATGATATTGAATTTGGTAAGCCTGCTCATCAATAATAACTAAGGCGCTATTTTGCACAATATCCTGTGGCCGATAATAGCGACGCAATAATGTTTTTACACGGGCAACCACTTCCCGAGGGCTATAAGGTTTGCAAATATAGTCATCAGCACCAATTTCCAACCCTAATAGTCGGTCTACTTCTTCTGTTTTTGCGGTGACCATAATAATAGGAATATCGGAGAACTGACGTAACTCTTTGCATAGGGTAATGCCATCTTTACCCGGTAGCATCAGATCAAGCAGGACTAAATCGTAATGAGATTGTTTGATATGTTGTATAACCTCAGTACCATCTGCCAGCCACTGCGTTTGATAATCAGATGCTTGAAGATAATCAATAAGTAATTGTGCCAATTTCGGCTCATCTTCAACGATTAAAATTGAATATGTAGATGTGGTCGTGGTCATTGTCTATATGGCTCAATAGTTATCAATTAGGACAATAATATTCAGTATAATCAATAGAGCAAAATTTAATTATCTTCAGAATAGACAGGTAATACGATAAGTATTTTTACTCCACCGATAGCGGATGGCATAGCCGTGATTTTACCATTATGAGCTTCGACAATATTTTCGCAAATCGCAAGCCCCAAACCAGAGCCGCCGCTGGAACGATTACGAGAGCTTTCGGCCCGATAAAAACGTTGGAATACCGCTTCATATTGTGCTTTATCTAGCCCCGGGGCACTATCTTCCCACACAATCAACACATTATTATGTTCTCTTTTGCTACTAATATGCAATTGACCACCAGAATTGGTATAACGAACACTGTTTTCTAATAGATTATGAAAAAGTTGGATCAACCTATCTGGATCAGCTTGAACAATCAGTTTGACGTTATCATCTAAATCAGTCTGTAAAGCAATCTCTTTGGCTTGATAAATATGCCGATAAGAGGCGACAGCTAACAAAATAATTTCATTAATATCAATAAAATCCTTACGATAGGTCAAAGAGCCTCTATCAGATAATGATAGCTGATGTAGATCGTTTACCAGTTTAGTTAAATTTGTTACTTCAAAGAGTAATGAATTTAAGGTTTCTGCTGTTGGCTTTCTTACACCATCTTGTAACGCTTCAAGCTCTCCTTTTAAGATAGCCAATGGCGTACGTAACTCATGGGAGATATCTGCCATATAATCACGGCGAATTTGCTCATTTTTTTCCAGTGTACTGGCAAGTTGATTAAAATCCGTTGCTAGCTGGCTGATTTCATCTTTATTGGTTGGGGTCACGCGAACAGCAAAATCGCCAGCGGCTAATTTATGGGTTGCCTCCACTAATCGCTTTACTGGGCGGATCATGCTGCGTGACAGTATTAACGTAATTAATAGCGCAAAAAGCACCGTTAAGCCGGCAATGATCCAACTGGTTCGTAACTGTTGCTTATCAAAGCTAATATCTGCTTCGTTGCTGATTTTGTCCGCTGCACTGACAATCACCCAGCCGACAATTTCATCATGATAAGTAATAGGTTTTTTAAAGGTTTCTGCGGGAAATTGATTATCATGGCCAAATAAGCGTTTCATCTGTTTATCGACGATCCAAAACTGAGTACGCCATCCTCGGGGGGCAGGGCCTTCACCACTTTGACTTATTTGGTCAATGGTTCGTAGTATCTGATAAATAGAGCGATCATCTCGATTGAGAAAACGCCAATCTCCGGTTAATTGATATTGATCGCTTAACGCTTCGGCTAACAAGGTTGCCCGCTGTTCACTGTTCTTCTTGATATAGCCAATAAACCCCTGCTGGAAGCTACTACGAATACCGATATGCATAGCAAATACCACTATCATGCAAGTCGCGAAGATCACCAAAAATAGCTTACTTCTTAGTTTCATGCATTTGCCTCTTTTTTGTTATGGCGTCGCTGTTGCCAACGTTGGCGAACACCATCAAAAAACAGATAGATAATCGGAGTGGTATACAGGGTTAATAATTGGCTCATAAGCAAGCCACCCACAATGGTAATGCCTAATGGCTGCCTTAATTCCGCACCATCACCACTACTTAGCATCAGAGGTAAAGCGCCAAAGAGCGCGGCTAAGGTAGTCATAATAATAGGGCGGAAACGCAATAAACTGGCTTGAATAATCGCTTCTTGAGCGGATAGTTTTCCTTCTCGTTGAGCCGTAATCGCAAAATCCACCATAATAATGGCATTTTTCTTCACAATACCAATTAACAACATAATGCCAATAAGAGCAATTAAGCTAAAGGGGGTATCAAACAAGCGCAGTGCTAATAATGCGCCAACACCGGCAGAAGGCAATGTGGATAAAATAGTCAATGGATGAATATAGCTCTCATAAAGCACACCAAGGACAATATAGACGGTGACAATAGCCGCTAAGATCAAGATAAGCTGTGACTTAATGGTTTCTTGAAAAATTTGCGCTGTACCCGCAAAGGTGCCTCGTACCGTGTTAGGTACACCTAACTCTGTCATGGTTCGCTCAATGGCGTTAATGGCATCAGATAAGGTATAGCCCTCTGGCACATTAAAAGCGATGGTAGAGGCGGCAGACAACCCTTGGTGATTAACACTTAAAGGTGCATTAGCGGGATACCAACTGGCAAATGCAGATAATGGAATACGTTCACCTTGTGTATTCATCACATACATTTTATCCAGTGCAGAAACATCTTGCGTATATTGTTCAGACACTTCCATCACGACTTTATACTGATTTAGCGGGGCATAAATGGTAGAGATCTGCCGCTGCCCAAAGGCGTTATTCAATAAATTATTGGCATCACTGACATTAATGCCTAATTGCGACATAGTATCGCGATCATAAGTGAGTGCCATTTCGGCACCTTTATCTTCTTTATCTGAGTTGACATCAACCAGCTCAGGTAATTCGCCTAACGCTTTACGTATTAATGGCTCCCATTTACGTAATTCACTTAAATCATCAGCGAGTAAAGTAAACTGATAACTGGCATTGGCTTGGCGTCCTCCAGCACGTACATCTTGTACAGGCATTAAAAATAGTGTTGCACCGGGTTCATTAGCCAGTTTGATACGAAGGCGATTGATCACTTGATTTGCACTATCTGTGCGCTCTGAGAGCGGATTAAGTGAAATAAACATAAATCCGCTATTAATACGTCCTCCTCCCGTAAATCCCGTGACGCTATCAACATCCTTATCCGCATTAATCTCCTGCATAAAACGGGTCATTTTTTCTTTCATCGATTGGAATGAAATACTTTGGTCTGCACGTACAAACCCCATTAAACGACCGGTATCTTGATCTGGAAAAAAGGTTTTCGGCGCACTGATATATAAATAAGCATTCAGTCCTAAGGTGGTAATAAAAATAGCCATGATCCAGCGTTTATGCCGTAATGCCGCTTGTAGTGTGACACTGTAACCTTGTTGTAAGCGAAAAATTAACTTACCAAATCCGCGTAAATGTGACTGTGCTTTGGGTTTTATGCCTTTTAATAAATGGGCACACATCATTGGGGTTAATGTTAAGGAGACAAATAAAGAGATCCCAATTGCGGTGGTTAAGGTAATGGCAAATTCTTTAAAAAGTCGTCCGACAAGGCCATCCATCAACAAGAGAGGAATAAATACCGCCACCAATGAAATACTCATTGAAAGTACTGTAAAGCCCACTTCGCTAACCCCTTTTAGGGCGGCTTGTTTAGGTTTTAAGCCATTTTCGATATGGCGAGAGATATTTTCGAGTACGACAATCGCATCATCCACGACAAAGCCGGTTGCAACCGTTAATGCCATTAATGATAGATTGTTTAAGCTAAAGCCACATAAATACATGGCTGAAAAAGTACCAATTAATGAAACGGGTACGGCAACAGCGGGGATCAAGGTAGCACGCCCTGAACGTAGAAATAAGAATACCACTAAAATAACCAGTGCCACGGCGATCGCTAATGCGCGTTCAACTTCTGCTAACGAGGCACGAATAGTGGGAGTTCTATCTTGAGCTACCTTTAAATTGACACTGGCAGGGAGTAGCTCACGTAATTCGGGGAGTTCATCACGAATGCGGTTGACAGTTTCGATGATATTGGCGCCTGCTTCACGGCGAATAACCAGTAAAATAGCCGGTTCACCACCACTCATTCCTGCCGCCCGTGCGTTTTGTACAGAGTCTGTCACTTGGGCAACATCACTTAAACGCACGATAGCATCTTGATTATAATGCACAATAATTGGGCGATAATCTTGAGCTTTGCTTAACTCATCGTTAGTTTGTATCTGCCAACGATTTTCATCATTATGAATAAAGCCTTGTGGTCTTCTGACATTGGATTGACTAATGGCTTTGCGTACATCATCAAGACTGACATTTTGATTAAATAGCGCATCAGGATTGAGTGCAACACGCACAGCCGGCAGTGAACCCCCCCCTACGGAAACTTCACTCACTCCTTCAATTTGCGAGATTTTTTGTGCCAAGCGTGTTGATGCGAGATCATAAAGCTCACCAGTATTTTGTGTTTCAGAGGTCAGCGTTAAGATCATAATCGGTGCATCAGAAGGATTTGATTTGTAATAACGTGGGCGACTTGGCATACCTGAAGGTAATAGGCTTTGTGAGGCATTTAACGCAGCCTGTACATCTCTAGCTGCGGTATTAATATCTTTATTTAAGTCAAAAACTAATGTGATACTGGTACTACCTAAAGCACTGCTTGACGTCATCTCATCAATCCCCGCAATACGCCCTAAGGAGCGTTCAAGGGGAGTGGCAACAGAAGAAGCCATCGTTTCAGGTGATGCCCCTGGTAATGAGGCATAAATATTAATGACCGGATAATCAACTTGTGGCAGTGGTGCGACAGGCAACAACATAAAACCTAACGCACCACAAAGAGAAATGGCTAGGCTAAGTAGTGTGGTAGCAACAGGGCGTTGAATAAATAGAGCAAACAGCTTCATGACATCGCTCCATTATCATGTTCAACGCGTTTATGGCGATTAAGGTAAAGTGATAACTTATCAAACAGCAAATAGATAACCGGGGTGGTAAATAAGGTGAGTATTTGACTCATAATTAAGCCTCCCACCATGCATACACCTAATGGTTGGCGTAATTCAGCCCCTACGCCAGTGCTTAGCATTAAAGGCAATGCACCTAATAACGCAGCCATAGTGGTCATTAAAATAGGGCGAAAACGTAGCAGACAAGCTTGATAAATTGCTTCGTAAGGAGATAGTCCTTGTTCTCTTTCAGCGGCCAGTGCGAAATCGATCATCATGATGGCATTTTTCTTAACAATACCAATCAACAAAATGATGCCAATAATCGCAATAATATCTAGCTCATTACCGGCTGCCATCAGTGCCAATAATGCACCGACACCTGCAGTAGGTAGGGTAGATAAAATAGTAATTGGGTGAATAAAACTTTCGTATAACACGCCTAATACAATATACATAGCAACGATGGCCGCAATGATAAGCCACAGCGTGCTGGAAAGGGCGCTTTCAAAAGCTAATGTAGCCCCTTGAAACTGTGTCGTAATATCTTTTGGCATCGCAATTTGCTCTTCTGCTTGCTTAACGGCATTAACAGCGGCTTCAAGAGATGCGTCTTTAGCGACATTAAATGAGAATGTGGTAGCAGGAAATTGCTCTTGGTGATTGATAGATAAAGGCGCGAGACGTTGCTCCACAGAGGCAATAGATAAGAGTGGCACCATAGCACCCTCTTTGCCGGTTAAATGAACTGCAGAAAGTGCCTGTAGTCCTTCACTATTGTGCATATTTTGTTCTAAGACAACACGATACTGATTTGCTTGGGTGTAAATCGTTGAAATAAGTCGCTGTCCAAAGGCATTATACAGCGCATTATCAATGGCACTCATTGAGATCCCTAAGCGACTGGCTGAATCTCTATCTACATTGATATAGGCCATCATCCCATCAGCTTGCCAATCACTGCTGATGTCGGTAAGTTCCGGACTCTCTTGTAGTGCCTGTGATAATTTAGGCACCCAATAGGCAAGCTCATCGAGCGAGGTTGCTTGCAAGGTAAATTGATATTGAGTACGGGAAACTTGTGTATCAATAGTTAAGTCTTGTGTGGGTTGTAAATAGAGTGTAATACCTGCAATAGAGGCGACTCGTGCTTGTAAACGAGGAATAATTTCATCAATGCGTGAATCACGTTGATCGAGGGGTTTTAAGGTAATTTGCAAGCGACCTGTATTGAGGGTGGCATTACTGCCATCGATACCCACAAAACTCGCAATATTCTCAACGGCCGGATCGTCAATCAGTTTCTCAACCACTTGTTGTTGTTTTTCAACCATCGCTTGATAAGAGATGGATTGTGAGGTTTCTATTGTACCTTGTAGTAACCCATTATCTTGTAAAGGGAAAAAGCCTTTAGGGATAAATAGATAGAGCAAAACTGTTAGTGCTAATGTACTGAGGGCAACACCTAATGTTATCCATTGATGATTTAATACACGTTTTAACCAAACCGCATACACGGCGATCATCTTTTCAAAAAAGCGCTCACAAGCCATTTCAAAACGATTGTGCTTAATTTGACTTTCTGGTTTAAGTAAGCGCGCGCACATCATTGGCGTTAAGGTTAAAGAGACTACCGCGGAAATTAAAATCGCCACGGCTAAGGTAATGGCAAACTCTCTAAATAAACGACCAACAATATCTCCCATAAATAACAGAGGGATCAGTACGGCAATTAAAGAAAATGTCAGTGAGATAATAGTAAAGCCGATTTCTCCCGCCCCTTTTAAGGCTGCGGTTAACGGCTTATCTCCTCGCTCTAGATAACGGGAGATATTTTCTATCACCACAATGGCGTCATCAACCACAAAGCCTGTCGCAATGGTAAGTGCCATTAAGGTGAGGTTATTGACAGAAAAACCGCAAAAATACATCACCGCAAAAGTACCCACTAAGGAGAGGGGGACGGCAATGCTAGGAATAAGAGTGGCAACACCATTACGTAAAAATAGATAGATAACCATGACCACAAGTGCAATCGCCAAGCCCAGTTCAAACTGGACATCTTTCACTGATGCCCGAATGGTCGTGGTTCTATCGGTTAAGATCTCAACATTTACCGACTTAGGCAAATTAGACACTAAATCCGGTAATAAATTACGAATATTATCTGTTGTTTCAATAACATTAACACCCGGTTGGCGTTGCACATTGATAATAATGGCTTGTTGATTATTGGCCCAAGCACCAAGCTGGTTATTTTCTGGGGCTTGTTCAATGGTGGCAATATCGGCAAGGCGGATGGGGGCGCCATTTTTATAGCTAACAATCAGTTTGCGATAATCATCTAATGATTTCATTTGATCGTTGGCGGATAACGTTACCGAGCGAGTGGGGCCATCAAGGCTACCTTTGGCAGAGTTAACATTGGCATTATTAATAGCCACGCGGATTGTTTCACTATCTAACCCATAAGAGGCGGCTGCTTGGGCATTCAATTTTACGCGCACAGCAGGGCGTTGTCCGCCGGCTAAAGAGACTAAACCAACGCCGTTAACTTGCGATATTTTCTGCGATATTCGCGTTTCTACCATATCCTGTAGCTGTGTCATCGGCAATACAGAACTGGTGACGGCTAAGGTTAGCACTGGCGGATCAGCCGGATTTACTTTGCTGTAAATGGGCGGATAAGGTAAATCAGTAGGTAATAAGTTAGTTGCTGCATTAATGGCCGCTTGTACTTCTTGCTCTGCGACATCTAACGGTAATGTGAGTTGGAACATCAATGTAATGACTGATGCCCCACCTGAACTTTGTGAGGACATCTGTTTTAAGCCTGACATCTGTCCAAATTGACGCTCTAACGGTGCTGTTACCGCAGAGGTCATCACCTCGGGGTTTGCCCCAGGATAGAGTGTGACGACTTGAATGGTCGGATAATCAACTTCAGGTAATGCAGACACTGGCAGCATACGATAACCGACAATTCCTGCTAATAAAATCGCGACCATAAACAGCGTTGTTGCCACTGGACGTAAAATAAATAAACGAGATGGCCCACCACCTGTAGCGGGGATTTTTTCGCTCATTATGCTTTCTCCGCAACAACGGGATCTGTGGTTTTAGCTTTAGGTGCCAGCGGTGTTACAATCTCGACTTTGGCACCTTGCGTTAATCTATCCACACCATCGGTGACAACACGTTGATTAGCGGATAACCCTGAGGCAATGACAACTTTATCTGCATTTTGTGATGCAACCTCAACAGCGAGTTTGCTGACTTTGTTTTCCTCATCAACAACCCAAACAAAGTGTCCTTCATTTCCCATTTGTAATGCTGCATTGGGGATCACTACCGCTTTTTCTAATGTAGTGACATATAAACGAATATTGACAAATTGATTGGGAAATAGCGTACTTTCTTGTTGAGGAAAACGGGCTTTTAATTTGATAGTCCCTGTAGTGGCATCAATTTGATTATCAACACTAAATAGAGTCCCTTGTGCTAATTCAATTTTATTATTTCTGTCTAATGCAATAACAGGTAATGTAGGGCTATTTTTACGGGCTAAGATAACCTGTGAAAGATCTTGCTCTGGTAATGAAAAGAGTACATCAACAGGATCCATCTGGTTAATAACGACAATTGGCGTAGATGAGCCACCAGAAATATAGTTACCGACATCAACCTGCTTTAATCCCACCCGTCCTGAAATAGGGGCCGTTATTTTGCTATAGGTTAATTGTAATTGTGCATTATTAATTGCTGCTTTATCGATACTAATACTGGCTTCAGACTGTTTGACTAAAGCCGCTTGGTTGTCTAATTCTTGTTGTGAAACCAAATGGGTCTTTGCCAGTTTTTGGTAGCGAGCTAAATCAAGGCGCGCATTTGCCAGTGTGGCCTGATCTTTTGCCAATTGCCCTTTAGCTTGCGCTAATTGCACTTCAAAAGGGCGTGGGTCGATCTCTGCTAACAAATCGCCTTGATTCACTTGTTGGCCTTCGGTGAAATGTAACGCCATTAATTGCCCTTCCACACGGCTTGTCACGGTCACACTATTGACGGCTTTCACTGTGCCTAAAGCGGTTAAAAATTGCGGCACATCTTCTTGTGTAGATGTCGCCACTTGTACAGGTGGCATCGGTGGTCGTCTTGAGCCAGCTGTACTTCTATTTGGTGTATTCGCAGTAGGGGTATCTTTACTCACAGGAGGTGCGCTGTTGTTTGAAGAGTGTTGCCAATAGGCGATAGCGCCAGCGATAACAATAAGCAGGGTGATAATAAGAGAAAATCTTTTTTTGGTCTTTTTGTTGTTATTCATTGCGTTGGTGATCCTACTGACAACTCGCTAATTGAGAAAAAATGAAATGACACAATCAATTATGACATTCTACCTATTTCTTTAGGGGTAAAAATGGAGGAAATATGAAAATTGAGTCAAGGAATGTGTTTATTGATTATATTCTAATCAGTTGTTGTCACTTAGCAATAATATGCTGGAGTTATCTCTTTTTTATAAAGAGAAAAACGATTTCTAGCTAGCTATCTCGGCGCACTTTATTTTTATCCAAAGCACCGTAAAACTCCGTCCTTCAGGTCGGGGATATAAGGCGCGGTTTTTTAACTAACTCGGTGTTTCCTGTTGCTCAATGTACTGGCGGATAATAGATATTGGTGCGCCACCACAACTCCGCGCGAAATAACTCGGCGATCAAAGAACCCCCTTGTAGTAATCACGTTGGGCAATATCAGGACGATCACGTCGAAGTAATCGACTCGATACCCCTTTAAGGCTGTTAACCAGATTAGATATCGCCAGTTTTGGCAGGTAATTAATCAGTAAATGAACGTGACCCCGTTCCCCATCCATTTCAACCAGTTCAACATCAAAATCAGCACAAACACTGGCAAAGTAGCCTCGCAATTTTTCAATTGCATCCTGATCAAATATTTTTCGCCGGTATTTTGTGACAAAGACCAAATGGACGTGCATCAGGAATACACAATGTCTGCCACGGCGAATATTAGTTTTATTTTTCATAGACCAAAGTATAATAGGTAATATGAAACGTCTACAAGCCTTTAAATTCCAGTT
>NZ_CAWPCB010000005.1:0-38662 GCF_963886535.1 Proteus sp. G2675 | reverse complement strand
TTGTCATTGAGGACTTAAAGGTCAGTAACATGTCTAAATCGGCAAAAGGTACGACAGAACGGCCTGGACGGAACGTAAAAGCTAAATCTGGTTTAAATCGCTCAATACTGGAGCAGGGCTGGTATGAAATGCGCCGTCAGCTTGAGTACAAGCAGCTCTGGCGAGGTGGTCAGGTACTGGCAATACCCCCTGCCTACACCAGTCAGAAGTGCGCTTGCTGTGGTCATACAGCAAAGGAAAACCGCCAGTCACAAAGTCAATTCGAGTGCCTTGAATGTGGATATACAGCGAATGCTGATATCAACGGGGCACGTAACATTTTAGCGGCAGGACATGCCGTGCTTGCCTGTGGAGGGAGGGTGCAGTCAGACCGCCCGTCGAAGCAGGAACCCGCCGAGGTGATTCAGACATCAGTCTGAACGCAGTAGGGATCCACGTCCTTTAGGGCGTGGAGGATGTCAAAGCAAATAGAGTTTGACTGATGTCTCAAAAAAACTATTGGAACAATGAAATAATAATAAAAATATATAACCTACGTCATAAAACACAGTAAAACTATTTACTTCTTTCTGCTTTTTCTACTGTGAATACAGGGCAGAGCCTTCTCAATAAATAATATACATGGGGATAGACCATGAGCTTATCGTTTAAATTATCTGCATGCGCACTGACAGTGACTTTAGCAATGGCGCCTGTGATGTCTCAGGCATGGGAAAAAGATAAAACTTACCAAATTACCATCCTACATACTAATGATCACCACGGTCACTTTTGGCACAATGATCATGGCGAGTACGGTTTAGCTGCTCAAAAAACCGTCGTTGACAATATTCGCGATGAAGTCGCTAAAAATGGCGGTAGCGTATTGCTTCTGTCTGGTGGTGATATTAATACGGGGGTTCCTGAATCTGATTTACAAGATGCAGAGCCTGATTTTAAAGGGATGAATCTTGTCGGTTATGACGCTATGGCGCTGGGTAACCATGAGTTTGATAATCCACTGGAAGTGCTACGCCAACAAGAAAAATGGGCTACTTTCCCCTTCCTCTCTGCGAATATTTATCAAAAAAGTACCGGTGAACGTTTATTTAAACCTTATACTATTTTTGATAAGCAAGGAGTGAAAATTGCGGTATTAGGTTTAACTACCGATGATACGGTGCGTATTGGTAATCCTGCTAACTTCCCTGATACTGAGTTCCGTAAACCGGCAGATGAAGCGAAAAAAGTCGTTGAAGAATTACGTACCACAGAAAAACCCGATATTATTATCGCTGCTACCCATATGGGGCATTATGACGATGGTAATCATGGCTCTAATGCACCGGGTGATGTTGAAATGGCGCGTGCTTTGCCGAAAGGCTATTTAGATATGATTGTCGGTGGACACTCACAAGATCCGGTTTGTATGTCTCAAGAGAATAAAAATTACAAACAAGCAGATTATGTTCCCGGCACACCTTGCGCTCCAGATAATCAAAATGGCACATGGATTGTTCAAGCCCATGAATGGGGTAAATATGTAGGTCGCGCTGATTTTGAGTTCCGTAATGGTGAGTTCACATTAAAACACTATCAGTTAATTCCAATTAACTTAAATAAGAAAGTGAAAAAAGAAGACGGAACCACTGAGCGAGTTTACTACACAGAGGAGATCCCTCATAACCCTGAAATGATGAAATTACTGACCCCTTATCAAGAGAAAGGTGGTGAGCAATTGAATGTGAAAGTGGGGGAAGTGGTTGGTAAATTAGAAGGCGATCGTAGCAAAGTTCGTTTTGAACAAACGAATATGGCGCGTTTACTGTTATCTGCTCAGGCGGAGCGTGCGAATGCTGATTTTGCCATTATGAGTGGTGGTGGTGTACGTGATTCGATTGAATCTGGCGATATTACTTATAAAGATGTATTAAAAGTACAACCCTTTGCTAACGAACTCGTCTATGTTGATTTCAAAGGTGAAGAAGTTGAACCTTACCTATCCGCAGTTGCTTGCATGAAAGTAGACTCAGGCGCTTATGCACAATTTTACAATGTAAGTTTAACCGTAGATGCAGATTGTAAAGTGAGTGATGTAAAAATTGCGGGCAAACCATTAGATAAAACTAAAAATTATCGTATGGCGACATTAAACTTTAACGGTATTGGTGGTGATGGTTATCCTAAGATTGATTCACACCCAGGATATGTCAATACCGGTTTTGTTGATGCAGAAGTGTTAAAAGGTTATATCGAAAAACACTCACCACTAAAAGCGGCTGATTTTGAACCGCAAGGCGAGATTGTGTATAAAAAATAGTATTTATTGAAAATATACAATAGATAATTCTCAAAAGGCGGCAGAGGATGTCGCCTTTTGTTATTTTATTTCTTATTGGCAGCTTGGTTGATATAAAAGCCTAAAATAAGCAATCAGTTACTCTTAATCCTCTTTACGGATCAGGGCAAATTGTGCACCTAATACTGAACATAAATCTTCAGCCGTTAGTTCAATATCCAGCCCTCGCTTACCTCCTGAGACATAGATAGTGTCAAACTTAAGTGCTTGATCATCAATCACCGTGGGAAGGCGCTTTTTTTGTCCTAATGGGCTTATACCGCCGACTAAATAACCTGTTACTTTTTGTGCTATTTGTGGATCGGCCATTTCTGCTTTTTTAGCTTTAAGGCATTTGGCGACTCGTTTTAAGTCAAGTTGACTTGATACTGGGGTGACCGCAACGGCTAGGTTTTTAGCATCACCATTTAACGCAACGAGAAGCGTTTTAAACACTTGACGGTTATCTAGCCCTAACTTTTCAACGGCTTCATCACCAAAGTTATGTACATTCGCATCATGTTCATAAGGGTGAAGAGTAAATTTAATTTTTTGTTTTTCCAGTAAATTCACTGCGGGAGTCATAATTATTCCTACTCAATAAGGTGAGAGCAATGGTGAACGTGATCTTGTTATGCTTGATAAGTTAATCGATCAACTAAATTATCTTCACCAAATAAGTGAAGAGCACCGACGGTGACAACATAGTGGCCTGCTGGAAGATTAGAAAGCGTTGTTGCCCAGACTTGATTGCGCTTTTCCATTAAAATATCAAATACCGCTTTGCTAAAAGTATTTGGCAAAGGAGAAGGGTGCTTTTCACTGGTATAATTTAACCACCAATTGATCATAATTTGCAATGCCCGGGCGTTTTCATGCCAATTTTTTAGCGTATCTTCGAGTAATTGTGCGCCATCTTGTGGAAAATCTAATAATAATGCGACCTGACGCTCAATACCTTCTAGCTCTATAATCGCTTTTTGTTGTTTATTGGCTTGTTGGATAACTTGATAATCAATGCCGTGCTGTGGTTGTAATCCAAGTTGCATCGCTTGGGTTGATTGTAATATCAGCGCGATTTGCCACAGTGGTTTATCATCAATTTGGTAATGTGGAATAGAAAGAAGATCACAATGGCTGATGATAGTGGCAAGTTGTGTTTCATTTACTCGCTTTTCTAATGGCTCTCGCAATAACGATAGTTGATCAAAGGGCTGAGTTTCGGTTGAAATATCCGCTTCGACAATAACCGCATCCGCTGTTGCTATTTTATTAATCAGCACATTAGATAATGGTGACATCGTTGGCACGCCCATATGGATACTACCAACAAGATGTAAAGAGACATGATTAGGGAGTGAAATATCAATAGCAGGATAGGGGTAATAAGATGTTTTCTGTATACCGATCCATTTCTTGATTTTCTGTATTATATCCTTCATTTGATACGCTCCTCATGGGATAAACCACAAGGTTGTAGCATAACGGATTTTGTATTGAATAAAACAAGGAAAACTGAGTTTTACTTAGCTTTCCTTATCTTTACCGCTATATTTATAAATTTATATTACCAACTAATACCGATCCCCCCCGCAGAGACCCAATTGTTAGCGTCATTCCAAGCGGTTGAGGCTTTAACTTTAACATTTTCGTTGATACGGTATTGCATTCCCCATGCAAATGCTGTGGCATTACGATAATTACCGATACCCATTGCGGTGCTAAAGGTTGCTGCATCATTAAAGGGTAAATTACTCATCGCTGCAACAGAGGCAATTCCTTGATTAGCGCGCTTTTCAACTTTATAGAAACGATTATTGGTTTCATTTTTAAAATGGCTAAGATCATTTCTAATGGCATTAATATTATCTGTGTTTAACTTATTTCCTGCATATAAAGAGCCAAGATGACCTACTAAACTTTTAGATTGTTCATTAACATCGAAATCATTAGCTAGGTATTGCTTTACATATTTTTTATTTTCGTCAGCAGTTTGTTTAACTTGATTAATATTTTCTCTATTTGTTTGTATATCTTCTTTATTTGTTTGTATATCTTCTTTATTTTTTTCTACAATACTTTCTACTTTAGTAATACCTTCTCTATTAACAGCTATATTACCTTCATTTTTTTTCACATCACTTTCTACTTTAGTAATTTTATTATCCTGTAAAGTTAACGTTTCAGTAGTTATTTGTTGTTGATTCGCTATAGCTCCAACTTCATTATCTATTTTTCCTGATAATAAAACATATGCATTAGCAATATCAACTCGTGTTACTGGTTGCGATAATCGCTTAGTAATCATTTGGATTTCAGTTAATGGTTCTGCTGTTTCTAGATCTTGATTTGCAACAATAGTAAAAGAGGTACCTTTTTCTATACTTTCGTCAACAATATTTTTAAAATCTTGTATCTGATGTAATAATGCCATCTGTGTTAGTCTTATCTCACTAGTATTTTCATCCTCACTAGTATTTTCATCGTTCATTGTTTCTAAAAAGTCTGCTTCTAGATTTTCTAAATAAGAAGACATAGTACGAGCGATATCCTTTTTACTTTTATCCACTAACATACTTCCATCTTCATCAGAATCAACATCTATTGCTTTAGACATACGATCAAAAAAAGGTTTAGAAAGGCTGACTACAGTATTTTCAGATGATGTAGATGTAGAAGGTCTAGAAATAGAAATAAAGGCTGAAATGTATTCACCTATCAATTTACTATGATAATTGGTTGCAGGGTCAGTCATGTCAAGGTATGTGTTAATTTCTTTAATTGCTTTAATTGTTTTAATTGGATTAGCATCTGTATTTGGAAATTGTGTCCTATATCCTGATGTATTACCTATTGTTGGTGCGCCATAACCCATTAATGGTGGTTGTGGTAGATGAGTTGTTGATGTTTGGGGAATACCTACACTTGATTCTACCATAGAACCATTTCCTAATTGTGAAGGGTTACCTGTTGGTAATGGGCTTGGGCTAATTACTGGTGGGCTAAAAGTCATAGATGGAGATAGATTATCCATTGGTGATAGGCTATCCGTATTAGAAAAAACATTTGCAGAATAAATTAAAGATAAAGAAATAAGAAATAATTTATTATAATTCATTAAAAAGTCCTTATAAAAATATAAAGTATAAAAATAAGTGGCTTATTTTATAAAATGCTTTTTTAATCACTATAAATAAAACGCCTTTTAATTTTTATTAATGAATATATTTATAAATAATAAAATATAATGAATTATTGATAATAAATTGCTATTCTACCGTTAAGAGGGCGGAGTGATGACTCTCTTGTATAATGAAAAATTCCTCTTTGACTGGCCGATAGCAATATCGGCTTTTTTTTAACTTATTGAAATGATGATAATTCTCTCTGGATAATAAAAAAGCCTCTGGTATCTAAAGATAGAAGAGGCTGTATTTGACTGATTAATTGCGACTATTTTTTAGGTTTAAAACGTAATAATCGGTTGGCATTACTGACGACAGTGATTGATGATAAGGCCATGGCAGCCCCTGCAACCACAGGGTTTAATAATGTACCGGTAAAAGGATATAAGATACCGGCAGCAATAGGAATGCCTAAACTGTTATATATAAATGCACCAAACAAGTTTTGTTTCATATTGCGCAGTGTGCCTTTTGAGATCTCAACCGCATCAGCAACACCATGTAAGCTATGGCGCATTAAGGTAATGGCCGCGGTTTCAATGGCGATATCACTGCCACCGCCCATCGCAATACCAACGTCTGCTTTAGCCAGTGCTGGGGCATCGTTAATACCATCCCCAATCATTGCTACGCGACGACCTTCTGCCTGTAGTTGACTAATCGCTTGCGCTTTACCTTCTGGCATAACGCCTGCAATCACTTGGTCAATACCCGCTTCTTTAGCTATCGCATTGGCTGTAATAGGGTTATCTCCAGTTAACATGACCAAACGATAACCTTGATGATGTAGACGCTGTAATGCACTAACGGTATCTTCTCGTAGTGGATCACGAATAGAAAGTAGGGCCGCTATTTTCCCATTTTGTGCCAATAAGACGGGGGTTACCCCTTTCGCTGATTGGTTTTCTATTAAGGCGTTTATCTCACTTATATCAATGCCAGATTCTTTCATTAGTTTAGGATTACCTAACAGCACAATATTGCCGTCAATTTCACCACTTAACCCCATACCTGCAAGAGTTCGAAATTGGTTTATTTGCGGTAATTTAATGCCTTCAGCTTTGGTTAAAATCGCTTTTGCTAATGGATGATTAGAGCCACTTTCTAGTGCGCCAGCTAATGCTAGTGCTTGAGTTTCACTTATCTGATTGAATGTGTGGATCTCAGTCACTTGTGGCATGCCTTCTGTTAAGGTACCTGTTTTATCAAAAACTAAGGTATCTAATTGGCTTGCTTGTTGTAATGCATCCGCATCACGCACTAATACGCCATATTCTGCGGCACGTCCCACACCTGAAATAATCGACATGGGGGTCGCTAATCCTAGAGCACAAGGGCAAGCGATAATTAATACCGTTGTAATAATAACGAGTGCATAAGTAATTTGTGGTGAAGGACCAAAAAAGTACCAAATAGCCCCTGCAATTAACGCAATAACGACGACGATAGGAACAAATACACTGGAAATTTTATCTGCTAATTGACCTATTTCGGGTTTACTGCTTTGTGCTTGACGTACCAGTTTGATAATTCTGGCAAGGGTAGTTTGACTGCCTACTGCTGCAGCTTTAAACAGCACTGAGCCATCTTGTACGGTAGTACCTGCATGAATAGTATCACCAAGGCTTTTTTGTTGTGGAATTGGCTCACCAGTTAACATTGCCTCATCCATCCACACTTCACCTTGGGTGATTTCACCATCAACGGGAACTTTATCACCGGTTGCTAAACGCAAGATCATACCTTGTTTCACATCCGCTAATGGCATTTCAACTTCGCCATTATCTGTTACTACTCTTGCTGTTGGTGGTGTTAAGTCTAATAGACGCTCTAATGCTTTAGAAGAGCGCTGACGGGCTCTTTGTTCAAGCATATGACCAAGGTTTATCAAACCAATGATCATCGCACTGGCTTCGTAATAGAGATGTCTTGCTTGGGCAGGAAACACCTCAGGCCATAAGTTAACACTAATTGAATAGAGCCAAGCCGCCCCTGTACCTAACGCAACGAGCGTGTCCATGGTGGCACTGCCGTTTTTTAGGCTTTGCCACGCATTACGATAAAAGTGCCCACCTGCAGCTATCATCACAACAAGTGTAATAATACCGATAGTTAACCAGATATTATGGTTAGCTTCCGTTAACATCATATTATCGCCGATCATTCCCCATACCATTACAGGAATACCAACGACTAAGGCTAAGGCTGCTTGCCAGCGAAAACGCTTCATATTAGCGACAGCGACTTCTTGTTGACGCTCTCTGCGTTTTACATCATCTTGAATAATTTCTGCCCCATAGCCTGCTTTTTCGACCGCATTAATCAGGTCATCATGATTAACATGACCCGTTACAAGTGCGCTACGTTCAGCCAAATTAACACGTGCATTTTCAACACCGGAAACACTTTGTAAGGCTTTTTGTACTTTGCTAACACAGCTCGCACAAGTCATACCGTCGATTAATAGCTGAGTGCTATCATCATCGATACTGATATCAGCATTATTATTATCAAGGATGGCTTCTTCTACTGGAATATCACAAATCGCCGCTGACGATGCTTCCAGTGGTGCATCCGTTTGCGTCAGCGGCTCAGTTTTTGGGTGGTTGGCTCCTGCTAATTTTGCATCATAACCAGCATCTTGAATGGCTGTGATCACACGCTCTGTGTTTGCCGTACCTGTTACTGTGGCATGAGTTAATTCCACTTGTGCACTTTCTACCCCATCAGTCCCTTCAAGAGCTTTCTTCACTGAATTAATACAATGACCACAATTTAAGCCTGATAAAGTCAGTTCAATCGTTTTTGGTTTATTTTCTTCTTCGTTTGCTAATGAGGCTTCAAAACCTTCAGCAACAACGGCGGCAATTAAATCTTTTGCGTTTGCTGTACCAAAAATTTCAGCTGATGTTTTGTCTACATTGACCGCAACAACACCGTCAACGGCTAATAACGCATTTTCTGTTTTACCAACGCATTTCATACAGTTAAGTCCACTTAAACTTAGTTTTACATCAGCTTGAGTGGCTAGATGAGCTTCATATCCGGCTTCTTCAATGGTTTTGATTAAGCTTTCAACAGTTGCGTCGCTGTCAATTTTAGCGTATTGAATAGTCACCGTGGACTGTTCTATATCATTGCGGGCATCAAGTGATTTTTTTACACTGTTAACACAGTGGGAGCATGAAAGCCCTTGTAGTGCGAGTAGCGTAGTTTTTGCCATGGTCAATATCTCCAAATAAAAAGCGATTACCTCTATTATGGCGTAATATGGGATAACTTGCTTTCTTGAAAAGGTTTTTTCTTATCTGAGATAAAGGCTAAACCTTTCCGCAAGGGGAAGGTCAAGGGGGAATTTTGAATATTAGTGAAATCGCAACCAAAACCGGTTTGACGACAAAAGCAATCCGTTTTTATGAGGAAAAAGATCTGATAACCCCACCTCATCGGGGTGAAAATGGCTATCGATACTATTTACCACAACATATCGAAGAATTAACACTGTTAAAGCAAGCTCGTGAAGTCGGGTTTAGTTTAGAAGAGTGTCGTTCATTGCTGATGTTATTACGTAATCCCTCACGTCACAGTGCTGATGTGAAAGAGGCAACCTTAAAGAAAGTGGCTGAGATAGAGAAAACCATTAACGAATTAAATGCCATTCGTCAACGGCTTCTCTTATTAGCAAATGAATGCCCAGGCGATGATGGGGCGGAATGCCCAATCATCAATCATCTTTCTGGTTGTTGTCATCATCAATAACAGCAGCATGCTGTGTTGATGATGCCGAGCGAGTGGTGGGAGAAAATGAGGTGACGTGCAAGGTGATACCATCAATAGCAATCACTTTGACTGTATCACCTGCTTTTAATGGCGTGTCAGAATAGACTCGCCAACTCCCATCAGCAAGCTTTATGCGACTAAAACCATTTTCAGTATCCGATAACAAAACTGCTTTTATACCAATAAGTTGGTGGCTTTTTTGGTTTAGGTTTTCTGCTTCTTTGGATAACTTTTTGCGTTTAAGCCAGATACGCCAAAGGATTGCACTAATAACGGTGAGTAATGCAAATAGAATACCTTGAATGGGCCAACCAATAGGTAAGATCCATGCGATTAATGCAACACATAATGCGGCCATACCAGACCATAGTAAGTAGCCTGCAGTGCCCAGCATTTCGGCGATTAATAGTAAGACACCAAGACAAAGCCAGAAAAGTGCTGGCTGAGCACTAATCCATTCAATCATAATTAATTGCTCTTGTTACCTGAGTCACTTTTTTTGGTATTTAATAATTCTGAAATACCACCAATTGCACCCATTAAGTTACTGGCTTCTAATGGCATCATTACAACTTTGCTGTTATCGGCAGAACCAATTTGTGACAGGGCATCGGTATACTTTTGTGCAATAAAGTAGTTAATGGCTTGCATATCCCCTTTAGCGATAGCTTCTGATACCATTTGCGTCGCTTTTGCTTCCGCTTCTGCTGCACGCTCACGGGCTTCGGCTTGTAAGAAAGCAGACTGACGTTCACCTTCTGCTTTTAAGATTTGCCCTTGTTTTTCACCTTCCGCTTTTAAGATTGCCGCTTGACGGATACCTTCTGCTTCTAGAATATCAGCACGCTTAGTACGCTCAGCTTTCATCTGCGCATTCATGGCAGAAATTAGCTCTTGTGGTGGGCGCACATCACGAATTTCAATACGGGTAATTTTAATACCCCATGGGTTAGTTGCATCATCAACAATCAGTAATAAACGGCTATTGATCTGATCACGTTGTGAAAGAATTTCATCCAGTTCCATAGAGCCTAACACAGTACGGATATTGGTTAGCGTTAGATTGATGATTGCAAGCTCTAGGTTATTCACCTCATAAGCAGCTTTTACTGGATCGATAACTTGAATAAAGCAGACCGCATCAATACTGACATTGGCGTTATCACGAGAAATCACTTCCTGAGAAGGGATATCTAATACTTGTTCCATCATATTAATACGACGACCAATACGGTCAATAAATGGAATAAGGAGTTGAAGGCCTGGAGCAAGGGTACGTGTATAACGTCCAAAACGCTCGACAGTCCACTGATAACCTTGTGGAACGGTTTTTACACCACTTAAAACTAAAATAATGGCGAATAAGATAACAATACCAATAACTATTTCCATGTATCTGTCCTTAGCCTGCTTTAATAAATAAAATGAATATTAATAAAGTAAAGAATACACCATTCGGCGATATTTAGATGCTAGATTATCATTAGTCCCTAAAGCAGATAAAATATCCATCAGGGTTTTCTTAACTTGTCCTTCACCGGCATTAAGATCTTTTTTCAGAAAATTAAATAGCAATTCAAGGGCTTCATCATTACGTGCCACTTCATGCAGTTTTAACGCCAGTTGAATAGCGAGTTCAGTATTGTCAGGTTGCTGATTAAAATTATCTTGTAATTGCTGAATTTCAGGTGTGTCGGCAGCTTGTTTTTGCAGTTCAATTTGAGCTAATAAACTATGATAATAGCTATCTTGATCTTGCAATGGAATTGCGGCTAATAATTCTTCTGCTTCATTATGTTTATTTAATGAAATTAAAGCACCTGCGAGGGCTAAGGTAATTTCACTGTTTTTAGGATCAATTTGGTGTGCTTCTTTTAACAGTGGTAATGCTTCGTCTGCTTTACCTTCTGCTAATAGTGCTGAAGCTTGCGCTGCTTTTAATTCTTCTGGTTTAGGTAAGATATTGGCAAGGATTTGGCGAATAGCTTCTTCAGGTTGTGGGCCTTGGAACCCATCGACAGGACGACCTTCTTGCAATATATAAACAGTTGGGATCGCACGTAGACCAAATTGCGAGGCAATCATCTGTTCAACATCACAATCTAATTTAGCTAATACAAACTGATCAGCAAATTCAGCCGCTAATTTATCCAACGTTGCCCCAAGCTCTGCACAATGAGGACTACGCTCTGAATAGAAGTACATCATGACCGGTTTTGTCATCGATTGTTCTATAACTTGCTGAATATTCGATTCATTTACATCAACAATATGTGCAGTTGCTAACATTAACTTATCCCTTTTTGAGAGTTTTAAATATAAATGCTGTTTATTACGCTATTTCATTAATAAATAAGGATGAATTTTGCAAAAATCAAGCCTTGTTACTTTGGCCGTTTAAGATCCTATCCATAAGTCTATCAGGGAGGAGTCGTTTTAACACTTTGACGGCATAAGTGAGTAAGGTCACAGGATAACGTAACTTAGGTCTTGGACTTTCTAAAGCATGGATTAGTTTTTTCACTACATCATCAGGTGTTAATGTGAAACGACTCGCAATCCCCGGATTTTTTACCGGTTTATCTTGTTGGGCTTGATTAACATTTTCAGTAAAGCGTGTTTTTATTGGACCCGGCTCAATTAAACTGACTTTTATCCCCGTAGAGGCAAGTTCCATTCTTAATGCATCAGACCAAGCTTCAACGGCATATTTACTCGCCGCATAAGCGCCTCGGCCGGGAGTAGAAATTAATCCCATTACCGAACTCGTCTGAATAATACGTCCTTCGCCATGAGGTAACATCGCCGGCAGTAACCCCATAGTAAGCTGATGTAAGCCAAAGAAATTAGTGGAAAATTGTTTTTCCATTTGCTGGCGACTAATCGCATTTAATGGACCATAAACCCCAAAACCACCATTATTAAATAATCCATATAAACGCCCATTAGTAAGGCGAATTACTTCTAATATGGCTTTTTCGATACTTTCTGCATCATCGAGATCAAGAAAAATAGGCTCAAACCCCAATGTTTCCATATGGTTAAGATCATCTTCTTTGCGACAAGCAGCCAGTACTCGATATCCTTTTTGCTTGAGTGTTTTTGCCGCACACAGTCCAATCCCACTAGAACTTCCTGTAATCAATACCGTTTTTTGCATAATTTTACAATTAATCTCATTTAATCTAGGTTAACTACTGTCACAATAGTTTAACGTGTTAGGTAAGGGGATAGGGTTTTATCCATCCATTGAGCAATAAAAGGCTGAGCCGCTTCATTTGGGTGAATGCTGTCGTTTTGCATCCACTCAGGTTTATCTGCTATTTGCTCCATATAAAATGGGATAAGCTCAAGAGCATTGTCTTTCGCCAATTGTGGGTAAATCGCAGAAAAAGATTGCGTATAGCGTTTACCATAATTAGGCGAAATCATAATTTGCATAAAGAGTGGCGTTGCTCCCGCTTCTTTTACTTGGGTAATGATGTTTTGCAACGCTTCTTTCGTTTGGGCTATAGGGTAGCCTTGTAAGCCATCATTTGCACCCAGTTCAATCAAAACCCAACGAGGTTGGTGCTGTTTTAATAAATCAGGGAGCCTATTTTGACCTTGAAATGCGGTTTCGCCACTGATGCTTGCATTCACGACATTTATTTCAGGATAAGTTAATTTCCACTTATCCGCGAGGCGTTGCGCCCATGCGCTTTCAATAGGAAGGCGATATCCGGCACTTAGGCTGTCACCAAAGATCAAAAAGGTATCAGCAGCGATAGACTTAAAGCTAAACATCATCATGACGATAAGGAAACAAGTATGTCGACGGAAAAGGTTCTTGAAGTTCATCAGTTAACCAAACAAGTAGGAGAAGGTGATAGTCAGATCTCTATATTGCAGGGTGTTGAGTTAGTTGTCGAGTCTGCACAGACAATTGCTTTAATTGGTGAGTCAGGATCGGGCAAATCTACACTTTTAGGTATTATTGCAGGATTAGATGATGGAGGCGCTGGTCGTGTGCAATTAATGGGACACGATCTGACCAAAATGAATGAAGAAGAGCGGGCAAAATTACGTGCACAACATGTCGGATTTGTTTTTCAATCTTTTATGCTAATTCCAACGTTAAATGCCTTAGAGAATGTGCAACTTCCTGCGTTATTAAAAGGTGAGTCAGAAAAACAGAGCCATACGCGAGCCGTTGATTTACTTAAACAATTGGGTTTGGGTGAGCGCTTGTATCATATGCCCGCACAACTTTCCGGTGGTGAGCAACAACGTGTTGCATTAGCAAGAGCTTTTTGTACCCAACCGGCGATCCTGTTTGCTGATGAGCCAACAGGTAATCTTGATCGAAAAACGGGAGATAAAATTGCCGATTTACTGTTTTCCCTTAATCGTGATTATGCCACAACATTAATTTTGGTCACCCACGATAATGAGCTTGCCGCTCGTTGTCAGCGAAGATTACGTCTTGTTGATGGGCAACTTAAGGAGGAGTCATGATCTGGCGTTGGTTTTGGCGTGAGTGGCGCTCACCGGCTTTATTAATTGTTTGGCTCTCTTTAGCGCTGGCGGTGGCTTGTGTGCTGGCGTTAGGGCGTATTGGTGATCGCATTGATAAAAGTATTTATGCTCAAAGTCGTGATCTTATCGCCGGTGATTTAGTGCTACGCGCCTCGTATCCTGTTGATGAAAATTGGCTAGCTGAAGCTAAAAGAATGGGGCTAACACTTAGTCGTCAAATGCAATTTACCACCATGTCTTATGCCCCAGAAGGTGATACTCCTCAATTGGCGTTGGTAAAAGCCGCGGATAACTTATATCCACTCTATGGTGAGCTAGAAACTCAGCCCGCAGGGCTAAAAGCGGAGAAAGGCACGGCGTTAGTAGATGCAAGGTTACTGGCGCTTTTGGGTATCAAGGTTGGTGATAATATTGATGTCGGTGATGCCACTTTTACAATTAGCGGTGTATTAGTTCAAGAGCCTGACAGTGGTTTTAATCCTTTTCAAATTGCCCCGCGTATTTTAATTAATCTTGCTGATGTTGAAGCGACTGGTGCCGTTCAGCCGGGAAGCCGCTTAACTTACCGTTATATGTTTGCGGGTAATGAAGCATTAATTGATGAATACCAACAACGCTTTGATCCCTTATTAAAACCTGACCAGCGTTGGAATAGCTTAAAACAAGATAATGGTGCGCTATCTCAATCAATGGAGAGAGCAAAAAACTTTTTACTATTATCTGCATTATTAACACTATTATTGGCGATTTCTGCCGTCGCGGTTTCAATGACACATTATTGCCGTAGTCGACATACGCTAATTGCGGTATTAAAAACCTTAGGTGCCGATAATCATGCATTACGTAAATGGATTATAGGGCAGTGGGGGGTGATTATTGTTGCGGCTATCGTGGTCGGCTCACTGGTCGGTTGGGGCTTTGAATTAGTATTGTTGCAGATTTTAGCACCGGTATTACCAAAAAGTTTACCTGATGCGAGCTTTATGCCATGGCTATGGTCGGTTGGCTCTTTACTACTCATCGCGTTATTGACGGGGTTACGCCCTTATCATCAATTAATGTCAACGCAACCTTCCCGCGTGTTGAGAAGTGGTACTACGGCACCTAGTTGGCCACTACGTTATTATTTACCCATTGTTGCATTGATTGTTGTTGGCGCTTTAACTCTGTTTGCCGGAACGGGTATTTTATTGTGGTCTATTTTATTAGGTATCGTCGTCATTGCTTTCTTGCTCGGCGTGATTGGTTGGCTTGGATTATGGCTTTTAAAGCAATTTAAATTTAAGCAATTGAGTGCCCGTTTAGCGGTGACACGTTTATTACGCCAGCCTTTCCAAACCATGACGCAATTAGCCGCTTTTTCATTATCCTTTATGCTATTGACGCTATTGGTTTTGCTGCAAGGGGATTTATTGGAAAAATGGCAACAGCAGTTACCTGAAGATAGTCCTAACTATTTTTTGATTAATATGTCAAAGCCTCAGGTACAGCAGATTAATACATTATTAGCCACTTATCATGTGGCACCGACAGATGCTTATCCGGTTGTGTTAGCACGTTTAACAGCGATTAATGATCACAATGCGAAAGTGTGGGCAGATGCACGGGATGCGGGGAATAATACCGTACGAAGAGAGCTTAATTTAACGTGGCACAGTGAACTTCCTAAAGATAATGTTATTGTCGAAGGCTCATGGCCTCCCGTCGGTAATGGCGTTTCAATCGATCAGGGGGTTGCACAAAAGTTAGAAATAAAGCTGGGGGATGAGCTAACTTTTGTTGGTGATACTCGCGAGTTTAAATCTGTTGTCACCAGCATTCGCCATGTTGATTGGGAAAATATGCGACCAAATTTCTTCTTTATTTTCGCAGAAGAAGGGCTAAGCAATCAGCCTGAAAAATGGATGAGCAGTTTTTATTACAATGGTGATGGAAGTTTGATCACCGCATTAAATCGACAATTTCCTACGGTCAGTGTGCTAGATACGGGTGCATTAATTCAGCAAGTTCAGCAGATCTTACAGCAAGTCAGCCGAGCATTAGAAATTATGGTTGGATTAGTTATGCTGTGTGGGGCATTGCTATTAGTGGCACAAATTCAAGTCGGTATGACACAACGTCGTATCGAGTTGGTGGTTTATCGAACATTAGGCGCGAGTAAGTCACTATTAAGACGCACGCTTTGGGCGGAGTTTGCCTTATTAGGGTTAATGGCCGGTTTAGCTGCAGCGATAGGGGCTGAAGTTGCATTAGGGGTGTTGCAAAAATCGGTATTTAATTTCCCATGGCAACCACAATGGATGATGTGGATAGTTGTTCCCGCTCTTGCCGCCGTATTACTTTCACTTTGTGGTAGTATTTTAGGGGTTAGGCTATTACAAGATAAAGGCCAATATCGTCGTATTCAGGGAGAATAGTCGCCATTAGTTATCTAGTTATCATTAAATGAAGTGATACGTGATATTGAATTAAAAATGCTGATATCGAACGGATATCAGCATTTTTTTATCGGATGCTTATGGTGATACAGGCGATGATTTTTCAATATATACAGTTTGTGATGGGAAGGCGAAGTCAGCGCCATGTTGATGCACAATATCAATCATTTTTAAATAAACTTCTTGCTGCGCATCTAACCATTCTGCCCATACCGTGGTTTTGGTAAAACAGTACACCATAATATTTAATGATGAATCGGCGAATTGATTAAAATAGACCAATAAAGTCTGTTTGGTGTCGATTTTGTCGTTTTGTTGTAGCATTGTGCGGATATCTTCGACGATAACCCCAACTTTGTCCGAATCTTCATAGCGTAACCCTAATTCTGTTTCAATACGTCGATTGGTCATTCTGCCGGGGTTTTCAACACTAATGGAGGAAAATACTGAGTTCGGAATATATAACGGGCGATGATCAAAGGTCATTATCTTCGTGATACGCCAGCCAATCTCAACAACAGTTCCTTCGATATTGCGATCGGGTGAACGTACCCAATCACCAATGTTAAAAGGGCGATCAAAATAGAGCATAACACCTGAAAAAAGGTTACTCATAACGTCTTTACTTGCCATACCAATGGCAATACCGCCTAAGCCACCAAATGTCATTAAGCCCGATAAACTCATGCCAAAATGCTCACCGAACAGTAAGATCATGATGACAAGAAGAGTGATTTTAAATATACGCGAAATAATACGGGCTGAGGTGGGATCACTGCCTTTTTTAATTTGTGATTTTTCTAATAAATTAATGAGTAAGAAAAATTTTCTCATCAGGATTAATGCGATAGCAAGATAGCTAAAGAAATTAATCATCTGAAAAGAGATAAAGTGTAGTTTAAAATCTACCACCGCCATTTCACAGTATTGGCTTACAATAGCCACTAAACTACAAAGTAAAATAGCTTGGATGATGTGAATAATTATGTTTCTACGACGTTTTTTTTGTTTATCATGTAAAAAAGATATGGCAAGAAAGGCGATAAAACACGCCAAAGCTATGCCGATACCAATTGAGTATTTCATGATTAATTCTTCATTCATCTGCTCGATCTCTCCTCGCTAAAACCGCTTCTCTATAATATTGATTGGATTTCTAAACTAGATTTGCGGTTTTATTTTTATCTTGGCGCATTATGTTTTTCACTGGCATGTTGGAAGTTAGGATAAATTGGTGGGCGCATAAATAGTGTGATCACCAAAATAACTAAAACAGGGATAGTGAGAATTAAAAATGCAGGTGTGAAGCTGCCTGAAATATCCTTAATAGCCCCAGCAAAGAAGGGGGCTAAACAGGCCAATGTTGAGATCAGGTTCATCACCGAAAATAGTTCTAAATAAGGTGCGCGACCAAAATAGTTAGCCAGTAACACACTTGAGGCTAAGAAGGTCATACCATAACCAATCCCCACACAAAGGGTAAATAGCATTAGGTAGATCCAACTATTAGCCATACTCAGTGCTAATAGACCGATAATAATAATCGTTAAGCTGGCAATCAGTAATTTTTTAGGCTCTAACCATTCACCAATCGCCCCACCGGCTAATCGTGAGAATGCATTGATAAAAGCCATGGTGCTCAGTAGCGTTGCAGCAATAGTTTCACTAAAACCATTTTCAATAATATGTGCAACTGCAAAACTATTTACTGTGATCCCGCACCATAGAAAAGCGGTGTAAGTGGCAGCAATGACATAAAATTGCCATGTTCGTAAAGCATGACGTGCGGTCCATATCGCTTTGGTTTGATAAATACGTTTGCTACTTTGTAATTGACTGATTTTTTTCGCATGCGCTTTTTCTGCTGAGCCTTCTCGTAATACTAAAATAGTCAGCAGGGTAATAATTGATAGAATAATAGCTGAAATAAGCCAATGCATACGCCATGTGTGCCAAAGGTGTGTGGCTAAAAAATAGATCCAAGGGCCTGCAACTCCTCCCAATCCACCAATAGTAAAATAGACACCAAAAGCAAAAGACTGTTTTTCAAATAGACGCGATAGCACGTAAGTGCCCGGTACGGTTGCTAATAGTGTAAAACCTACCCCAAGTAAGGCGGTACCAAGAAAGTAGCGTGTGATGGTATTGGTTTCATATAGAAAATAGAATCCACTGACAAAAATAATCAGTCCAATGAGGAGTGTGAAGCGGACGTTTAATTTACGGATAAGTAAAGTGGGTAAAAAGCTCGCAAGTCCACAGGTTAAGCCCAATAAAGTAAAACCAAGGCCAGCTTGTGTCCAGTTCCACTCTAGTTCAGCTATCATACTAGGTAGAACCACACCTAAAGAGGTAAATGTTGTTGCGGTAGCGAGAAAGTACACTAAACCTAGCAGTATCAGTATGCTCCACTGATAGATAGGACCAAAATTTTGTTGCGTGACTGGCATCCTGACTCCATAGAACGGGTGCAGTATCCTGAATGTTCAGGAAAAAATAGCGAATAACTGGCCTTGTATTCACAGGCCAGTACATTTAAAGGCTATTATTCTCTAACTTTCTGAGTCGGACTGCTAGCTTAATTTTTCTAGCGCCCATTTAATCGGATATTGGTAGGCTTCATCGAGCAGGGGACTTAATGCACTTAAGGTCTTTTGCAGAGCTTGATGGTGATTATGTACTAAGTTGAGATGCCCTACTTTGCGGGCTGGACGCACTTCTTTTTCATACCAATGTAGATGAACTAAAGGTAATGATAGCCATTTGGTGTCGATCTCCGTTCCAATAAGATTAACCATTACCGCCGATTGGCAAACATTAGGTTTGGGCATCGGTAAATCAAGAATAGCACGTAAGTGAAGTTCAAACTGGCTAATAGAAGCACCATTTTGTGTCCAGTGACCACTGTTGTGGACGCGAGGTGCGAGTTCATTAATCAGTAATTTATCACCGACAATAAAGCATTCCATGGCCATTACACCGATATAATTTAGTTTATTGAGGATCTTGCTAAGCATATCCTCTGCTAATTGTTGTAATGCCTCGGGAGGATTTGGTAGCGCAACACTCATGCGTAAAATGCCATCTTGATGAAGATTGTGAGTGAGTGGATAAAAAACACAATCCCCCTGACGATTTCTTGCACCAACTAAAGAGACTTCTCCAGAGAAAGGAATACCTTGTTCGACAATACATTCACCATATATTTCGGCTGGTAATTGTTGTTCGTCACCTGGGTGTATCCGCCATTGACCTCGTCCGTCGTAACCACCAACACGGCGTTTAACGATAATAAACTCCCCTAGCTGATTGAATAGCTCAGGCCATTGCTCAGCCGAAGTTAATGGTTGCCAAGGTGCCGTCGCTAAATGAAGCTCATCAAGGAGTTGTTTTTGTGGTAAGCGATCTGCGAGTAATGGAAAAATATCTCGGTTAATAAAGTTAGCATGGTGCTCTAACTCATTGGTTAATGCGGTTTCCGGCCAACGCTCAATTTCTGCGGTAATAATACTCTTTTGATAAGGTACCGCTTCGGGTTCAGCATCAAGCCCTACGGGATATACCGCAATACCTAATGGCTCACCCGCTTGACGTAACATTCGACCTAACTGTCCATTACCAAGAACACAAACCGGCTTCATAGCGCCTCCCTTGGATCAGGGTGATTAAGGACTTCTTGTGTCTGTGTTGCTCGCCATTGTGTTAATGCATTAAAAATATCAGCAGAGTGTAATGCTAAAATTTGTGCGGCAAGTAGCGCGGCATTAGCAGCCCCCGCTTTACCAATAGCCAGTGTGCCAACGGGAATACCTTTCGGCATTTGTACAATAGAATAAAGGCTATCAATACCACTTAATGCAGCACTTTGTACAGGAACCCCTAATACAGGAACTAAGGTTTTGGCTGCCAACATCCCCGGTAAATGTGCAGCACCGCCAGCACCCGCAATAATCACGTCAAAACCATTCTCTTTGGCCTGTTCTGCGAAACGAAATAATTTATCCGGTGTTCGGTGTGCGGAAACAATTTCAACATGGTAAGGAAGTTGTAACGTGTCTAGGACTTCTGCGGCATGACACATTGTCGCCCAGTCACTTTTCGAACCCATCACAATGGCGATACGAGGGGATGAGGTATTGAGACCAACTTGAGAAGACATTACTTAACTGCTCCTGTAAGCATAAACGGATATAGCCAGAGAAACTGAGCATGATAGTATCACGCTAACACGTCAAGGAAAACGTTTGCGTAAAGAAAAATATGCTACAATAGCCGAAAAAGTATCATCTATTTAAAATGGAAATTGGATCAGTTCGATTTTATCTGAGGTGACTTTAAACATTGAGCCTTCCGTATGCCAAGCTCCTAATACACCTCGATAATGTGGTTTCCCATCAATGTCGACGGTGTGGATCGCCGGTCGATGAGTATGACCGTGGATCATCCATTGGGTATTAAATTGTTTAAAGGTATTGATAACGGCTTGAGCATTAACGTCCATTATCGCTTCAGATTTGTATTGGTTGCTACTTTGACTACGAGAGCGCATTTTTTTAGCAATACGTAATCGAATGGTCAGAGGAAGGAGTAGGAATAAGCGTTGAATAAACTTATTGTGGACTTTTTTACGATAGCGTTGATAGGCATCATCATCGGTGCAAAGCGTATCACCATGTAAGATTAAAATGCGATGTTGCTCTATCTCAAGCACTTTTTCTTGTGGTAGCAGTGTCATTCCGCTCTCTTTTGCAAAGCGAGAGCCGATTAAGAAATCGCGGTTACCATGAATAAAATAGCAGGGCACTCCCGCATTTTTTAATGCCATTAATGCTTGGGCTATGCGCTGATGTAGTGGATTAGGATCATCATCACCAATCCAAAAATCAAAAAAATCACCCAAAATATAAAGTGCATTTGCGTGGATCGCTTGCTCTTGTAAAAAGCGAAGAAAACCGGCAGTAATTGCCGGTTCGTGCTCACTTAAATGCAGATCTGCAATAAACAGGGTGCACATAAAAAGCGCTACTTATTCGCTAACAGTAACACTGTTAATGATAATATCTTCACGAGGAACATCTTGGTGGAAACCACTGCGACCAGTAGAAACGGCTTTGATTTTGTCTACAACATCCATCCCTTCAACAACTTCAGCAAATACACAATATCCCCAACCATTGGCATTTTCTGCACGGAAGTTTAAGAAGTCGTTATCTGCTACGTTGATAAAGAATTGTGCTGTTGCAGAATGTGGATCGTTGGTACGAGCCATCGCTAATGTACCACGATTATTGGCAAGACCGTTGTTTGCTTCGTTTCTTACCGGGGCTTTAGTTTCTTTTTGCTTCATACCAGGTTCAAAACCACCACCTTGGATCATAAAACCATTAATAACACGGTGGAAGATAGTGTTATCGTAGAACCCTTCTTTACAGTAATCTAAAAAATTTTCTACGGTTGCAGGTGCTTTATCTGCAAATGTTTTAATCACGATATCGCCGTAATTGGTATGAAAAGTAACCATATTCAGATCCTAGTATAATTTTAGTTTTACCCAGATGTGGGCTGAAACAATAGACCGTTTTTTTATACCACAGTTACCTTATTTAGTCAGTATTCATCTTTTGTTCATGGCGACTTTCACGCTAAAAAGCGCGAAAATAGTAATAGAAAACATTTTTCGCCAATTATTTCACCAATAAACTCAATTTGGCGCCTTACTGTTAACGATTGAACAGTGAAAATAAACGCAGAGCAGAGTAATATAAGAGGCTATTAATTGGATTACCTTTGAGTTTAGGCATTAAAACCCTTATAAAGGTAATGTTATGTGGTTATTTTTATCGCTGTAGTCGTTATTTTATATACATAAATACGTAATCAACACGTACAGTTAAAAATGGGAACGTCCTCTGATGCTAAAGATTTTTAATACTCTTACTCGACAAAAAGAAGAATTTAAACCTATCCATAAAGGAAAAATAGGTATGTACGTGTGTGGCATCACTATTTATGATTTATGTCATATTGGTCATGGACGTACATTTGTGGCATTTGATGCCATAACCCGCTATTTACGTTATTTAGGGTATGATGTGAATTATGTGCGCAATGTCACTGATGTGGATGATAAAATCATCAAGCGTGCGATTGAAAATAATGAAACTTGCGAACAATTAACGACACGTATGTTAGCGGAAATGCATAAAGATTTTGATGCATTGAATATCTTACGCCCTGATTCAGAGCCACGAGCCACACATCATATTGCAGAAATTATTGCTCTTACCGAGACATTAATTAAACGTGGTCATGCTTATGTAGCAGAAAATGGTGATGTGATGTTTGCCATTGATACCGATCCGGATTATGGCTTGCTTTCTCGTCAAGATTTAGAGCAACTACAAGCAGGGGCTCGGGTTGAAGTCGCTAACGTAAAACGCAATCCTATGGATTTCGTGCTTTGGAAAATGTCAAAACCCGGTGAACCAAGTTGGACATCACCATGGGGAGAAGGGCGACCAGGCTGGCATATTGAATGTTCAGCCATGAATGGTAAAGAATTAGGTCATCATTTTGATATTCATGGCGGTGGTTCAGATTTAATGTTCCCGCATCATGAAAATGAAATTGCACAATCAACCTGCGCTCATGATGGTCCTTATGTTAATTATTGGATGCATTCCGGTATGGTGATGGTAGACAAAGAAAAAATGTCTAAATCACTGAATAACTTTTTTACTATTCGTGATGTTCTTGCCTATTACGATGCTGAAACGGTACGTTATTTCTTATTATCAGGACACTATCGTAGCCAACTAAATTATACCGAAGAGAACTTAAAACAGGCGCGTACCGCATTAGAGCGTTTATATACTTCTTTACGTGGCACTGATGCAAATGCTCAACCTGCTGGTGGTGAAGCGTTTGAAGCGCAGTTTATTGAAGCAATGAACGATGATTTCAATACACCAGAAGCCTATTCTGTATTATTTGATTTAGCACGCGAAGTGAATCGCTTAAAAACCGTCAATATGGAGGCGGCTAATGGTTTAGCAGCGGTGTTGCGTAAATTGGCCAAAGTATTAGGCCTATTAGAGCAACAACCAGAACACTTCTTACAAAGTGGTGCGCAAGCAGACGATGCTGATGAAGTAGAAAAAATTGAAGCGTTAATTCAACAACGCAATGATGCTCGTAAGAATAAAGATTGGGCAGCTGCGGATGCCGCTCGTGATGCTTTAACAGCAATGGGAATTGTATTAGAAGATGGCCCACAAGGTACAACATGGCGTCGTAATAGCTAATATTGCTACCTATTGATAAAGCAGATAAAGTCAAAAATATCGGGTAATTATTATCCGATATTTTTTTAGATTTTTAGTGGCGTTAATTCAACTTCGGTCATCATTCTTGCCAATTGTTCACGATCAGTTATTCCAACATTAGTTTGACTGACGGCAAGAGCTGAAATTGCTGTAGCAAGACGTAAGGTATGTTCACTGGTTTGCCTCATCATCAAACCATAAATCAACCCACCCACCATAGAGTCACCGGCACCTACTGTGCTGACCACATCACATTTAGGCGGTTTTGCCATCCACGCACCAGAGGCATTAACCCACATAGCGCCTTGTTCACCTAACGAGATAACAACATGAGCAATACCTTGCTGGCGTAATTCATGGGCAGCTTGTACCACGTCAGAGAGCTCAGGTAAGGGTCTACCTGCCCAAATTTCTAGTTCATGATGATTGGGTTTTACTAACCAAGGTAACGCTTTTAACCCCGCGACAAATGCTTCTCTGCTACTATCAAAAATAAGGCACATACATTCGCTACGTAGTCGCTTCATCCAAGCAGTAAAATCATTTAAATCAATACTTGGTGGTACACTTCCACTGACACAAATCATATCAAATTGACCCGCCCAGCTGAGTGTGTCATTTACAAAACGAGTCCAATCTTGTTTAGTGATTTCAAACCCTGAAAAGTTAAAATCAGTTACTTTACCGTTGGGTTCAGTCAGTTTGACATTGATACGTGTGCGACCTTCAACCATTTGGAAGCGATTAGCAATCCCGGCTTCACTAAACTCTTTTTGAAAGCCATCTTGATTCTCTTTACCTAAAAAACCGCCAACAGTGACATCAATACCAAGGCTTTTTAATACTTTGGCTACATTGATACCTTTACCGGCAGCATGAAATCCCGCTGTTGTTACTCGGTTAACTTCACCCAATTCAATAGGGGTACTTAATCCCACAAGATCATAAGCAGGATTTAATGTAATGGTAGCGACTCGACGTCTCATGCTTGTACCTTACCTGTAGTAAAATCATAGGTATCACTTTTCTGTTGCAAGAAAAGCATAGAGACACCTTGGATTGGTAGGTTAAACATAAGAACTCCTATTAGATTAAGGATCAAATACAACATAAAAATTAAAAATAACGCTTCATACTTTATTATCAGGCTGAATCGTTTCAAACTATAATGTCTAATTTAGTATAAACAATGTTCTTTTGCCTAATAAAACAAAGGAAAAGTTAGATCTAAATCACGTTTTAGCATATTAAAGCGATTATTAATACGTAAAAATCATCCAACGGAATAAGGTTGCTGAAATTCTTACTACTAGCAGACTAAGTATTATTTATATAAAAAATAATAGGTTATGTAATCAATATTTAACTTATTCTTTATCAAAGCGTTAATGTGCTGAAGCGAGATAAAGTATTATCACTGATATGAATAGCAAAAATAATAACCTACTATTATTATCTTAAATTGATGCAATTAAATCAATTTAAAATCAATGGATTAGTCCACTAATTTTACAGACTTAAATAAAAGCTCGAAAAATAGCGTGTTTAGTAAAAAAAGGGTAGAAAGATAAAAAAAGCGTTACTAAAGAGTAACGCTTGAGTAACGAGTATGATTAGCTGAACTAGTTGCTGACAGTGACAGCAAACTCACCGAGTGTGACGACTTTACCGGCAGTAATTTTACAGCGTTTACGTGTTTCTACTTCACCATCAACGCAAACGAGGCCTTCAGCAATAATATTTTTTGCAGCGGCTCCGCTTTCTGTCCAACCTTGGAGTTTTAATAGATCACACAGTTCTACATAGGGGTGACCATCTAATTGAAATGTTTCCATTGATTAATTATTTCCTATATCAGGATCGTGATATTCTTCGCAGGCTTGCAACGTATTTTGAATCAAAGTCGCTACAGTCATTGGACCTACACCACCCGGAACAGGGGAGATCCACCCCGCGCGTTGAGAGGCTTGTGCGAAATCAACATCACCAACCACTTTACCGTTTTCAAGGCGATTAATACCGACATCAATGACAATAGCGCCAGGTTTTATCCATTCACCAGGAATAAAGTTAGGTTTACCAACTGCCACAACCACCAAATCAGCATGTTCAACATGAAAACGTAAGTCTTTAGTAAAACGATGAGTGACAGTCGTTGTACAGCCTGCAAGCAGTAGCTCTAAACTCATTGGGCGACCAACAATATTTGAAGCACCAATAATTACCGCATTTAAGCCATTCATTGGAATATTGCAACGCTCTAAGAGTGTGACAATACCACGAGGGGTGCAAGGACGTAGCTTAGGTGCACGTTGGCACAACCGACCAATATTGTAAGGATGGAAGCCATCAACATCTTTATCAGGATGAATACGTTCTAATACTTTGACGTTATCAATTCCCGCAGGTAAAGGGAGCTGCACTAAAATACCATCAATAGTATTATCTTCATTTAGAGTATCAATGAGATTGAGTAAATCTGCTTCACTTGTAGTATCCGGTAGATCGTAAGAGCGAGAGATAAATCCTACCTCATCACAAGCTTTACGTTTACTAGCAACATAGATTTGCGATGCAGGGTTATCACCGACTAAAATAACCGCTAAACCCGGTGCACGTTTTCCTATCTTAATACGTTGTTTTACTTTTTCTGCCACTTCACTTCTGATGGTCTTCGCAATCGTTTTCCCATCTATAATTCTTGCTGACATCTATACATCCAAATTATTCAATTATGGTATTGCTCTATTTTGTCAGATCATAAGCAATCTGTCAGTTGATTACTTACCATATTTTAACCATCTAGTTTGATTTTGTGGAAAAATCGTTGACTCTCAGAATGTTGAAAGTATAATTCACACCCGTTATCAGCATAAATGCTAACGTCTATTTCCCCTCTAGGCGCCCTTAGCTCAGTTGGATAGAGCAACGGCCTTCTAAGCCGTAGGTCACAGGTTCGAATCCTGTAGGGCGTACCATTTAAAATCAACACCTTACAAGATCTTAAAAAGAAACCCGCAAGAGATGCGGGTCAAGTAACGGGTCAAGTTAGCATTACAGCTTTTCACTTCTAACCCACTCTTCATAGACATGTTCTGGCCAACCTAAAAACGTACCGCCTTTTGTTCTTTCTGGTTTTGGGAATTCATTTCGTTTTGCGTACATTCTCCAAATAGTAGGTTTACTTTTTCCTGTTAACTGGATCATTTCCTTCCATTTAATGTATCGAGTTGTAGTTGTCATTTTTTGCCTCCTTGCAAATAATTTTGTAAGCCCGCAATACGTGATTCGGTTTGCCATAAATAGTGGTGACTCGAAAAAAGAACCCGATAGTGCTTTCGTGAACGGGGGTAAAAAGTAATGCCCGATCAACTAACCGATTTAGTTTTCTACGCTCAGTGATAAAGGAAAAAATAACTACCTTTGCCATGCTTCCCGTTCCACTGGAGATATATTCAATTTTCATTTTCACCTCAAGCTCTGCATGGCATAACAACGAATTGCGGATTGCCGTATTTTTCGTTTATCACGTCACTAAATTTTAATAGGCAAGGCTTGGTCATTCCTGATGGATGAAATGAGACAGGATGAAATCCGCGACTAGTACTAAACATCTTTTCAGGATAAGTAAGGTAGATAGCCTGCATATGAGGTAAACAAAGTTCATATTCTGTCGGGATGACGAGATCTAAATTAGGGAAGCGCGCACCTTTATATGAAACAAGTGCAGAGAACCCCACGCGATGACCGTTTTTGTCGCGATGAATAGCAAAAGGTTCTTCAGTAAATTTAATTTCTGTTGTGTTTGCCTTTGCAGGAATAGAGCCTTTGAATTCAAGTATTTCGTTACGGCGTGTTTTTATGCCATGCTCCATACGCACAGCAACATGTCCGTTAGTCGCTTCAATGTACTTATTGCTGATATGAATACCTTGCAGGTAGTAACGAGGATCATGTTTAGCCACACAAACTAAAGCAGCACGAAGTAAATGTGTTTGAATAATCATTATTTATCCTCCCAACCAATTGCCTGAAATAGTCCCATTTTCGGGTGATACCAACGAGTACCGCGTTTCTCTGCTTCGCCCATCATGAGTTTCATTGCCACCATGAAGTCAGCCTCATGAATGATCGCCATAGGCCTAGGCATGCCTTCTGGGGTAAGAATGGTTATTTGGTCTTTTCGGACGCCGTATTGCTTGGCAAGCGTCTTGCATTTATCAATCGTCATACCCGATTTGGTTTTCGCTAATGAGTAACCAATCCAACCTACAGGGATCGTTCCTTGTTTTATTTGCTCAACTACTTCATTCACTTGTTCAACTTTTTGCTCTACATGAGATATACGGCGTTCGCTTTCTAGGTTAGCCAATGCCATAGCAGCGATAATTTCAGCTTGTGATTTTGGTTTGACTCGTTCATCTTCAAGTTCTTTCCAGCGATCAACTAACCGAGCTGTAAATTCAGGCGATAATTGAGCAACTACAATAATACTGTCGCGCTTACCTTCTTCACCTGAAAATAAATAGTGCTGTGGCGTTACCCCATTTGCAGTTTTAATCCCATCCACCATTGGTGGTTTGGATATAATTCCTTTATCAACTAAGCGTTCAATAGTTCTTTTTACACTATCTTCACGGCTACCAACTAATTCAGCGATCTCTTTAGAGGTCATTGATGCATTGATGCTGATTAAATTATTCATAAATAACTCTCCGTCACTTTAATTTTTGCTTTATCTAAGCAACGCTTAGATGATTGATTACTTATTTTTTGTTGATAACTCATTGCGCCTGTAGTTGGTGGTTCTGCAACAATAAAAGCTTTGTTATATTGTTCTACTGCACGTCTATAAAATCCTTTATTCTCTAACTCCTTACCTTTTTTCATTAATTCAGAAAACGTCATGATATTTATATTCCTCTCCATTTAAGTAAGGCGGTAAATATTCAACGATATAATCAATCATGAATTTACCCATTTCAGAAATAGAGCCGTTAGATTCATATAAACGCTCATAGGTGTTA
The DNA here is from genome assembly GCF_963886535.1 of Proteus sp. G2675. NCBI lineage: Bacteria > Pseudomonadati > Pseudomonadota > Gammaproteobacteria > Enterobacterales > Morganellaceae > Proteus > Proteus sp. G2675. Next base: position 10,072 of record NZ_CAWPCB010000005.1, on the reverse strand, counting down.
TAGATATCTTTATCACTCCACTTACAACGTTGACGGCAATCTTTTTCTTCATAGACATCACGGAAGAAATTATTTAAATTTTCAAAGCTGATTCCTGTAATAACAGTTTTACTATTTACCTTTGATTTAAACTCAGCTTTCTTTCCTTTTTGTTTAATGTAAATAAGCACTGAGTTGATAAATCGCTTTCTTCTTATTTCAAGTAAATTAACTTTATCCATGTTGGTTGCTCCTGATTCAGAGCGCAGCAATTCCTAGCATGAACGCTATAATTAATTTTTATTTCGTAGATATTCTATTTATTGGTTAAAGCATTATTTAATTCGTAATATAATCTGTCAGCTTCTTTTTCTGCCTCATCATATTTTTCTACAGCTTTAGCATATTCCTTTTGTAAGCGTTCAATATTACGTTCCTGCTTTAATCGTTCATGAAGCTCTGATAATTTAGCTTCTTTGTGTTTCATAAAGTATTCGGTAGGTTCGCCACGCTTGAAAGCGATTGTGCCATTCTCAAGTTCACATTGTTCACCTTCGTAGTTAGTTTCAATGCCTTTTTTGTGAAATTCACGCTCAGTGAGAATGTTTGCTAGCTTATTTAATGCTGAACGTTCACTTAAGTAAGCTCGATTAGCACCTGCAATAATATAAACAGGGCGCATAGCAATAGTAATTTGATTATCAGTCGCTTTCTCAATAGCTTCGTGTTGTTTGCTCATTTTTTGTTCCTTTTATTTTTCGATTTGATATTTCGTATTCAATTCCACCAAGTCTGTCATTTAATATTGATACTAATAATGATACTTGGCTTATAAACAATCCCACATCACCAATATGACTTTTACTATCATGATAGTTTTCATTATTATCAGCCCAAAACATAAACTCTCCGAATATATTCATTCCTGTAATGAGTGAATCAATAGATAAATCTAAGTTTGCTCTTAATTTCCCCAGTTTGCCTTCTGGTAATTCACTTAAATTAGGAAGAACAATTAATTTATCGATATTCATTACGCCTCCGTGAAGCTTACTTTTTCATAAACAGTTTCTAAATTTAATTTGGCTGAGTGGATCAAATTTGTAATTTGAATATCGTAATTTTTAATGTGACCGCTTTCTTCAGCTACTTTTAAATTAATTGCAGTTTCTAATGTGTTTAAAATACATCCGACGGCTGTTTCAATAGTATCTTTATCACTGATTTTAATTTCATCGATAGCCTTCGGTGATTTATCAGTATTAATACTCGATATACTTTCTTTAGCTCTTTCTATGTTAGCTACTGCAGATTCAATCGCATTAAACATATTATCGTTAGGTGTTACGTTGTCGTTGATAATGAGATTTAAAATAGAAGTCGCATAAAGTAATTCATCACAAGCGGATTGTTTTAATTCAGTGTTATTCATCATTTAAAACCTCATTAATTTCATCTTCTGCTTGAGATAATAAACTAAGTTGAATTTCTTGTTCTTCACCATTGCGAGAAAGAAACTGAGCTGAAATTAAAAATGCTTTTACTCGATGTAATGTATCTAGCATTTTTCCGCTATCTACATTAATTATTTCTTTTGTCATGATCATTATCTCTCTGTGCATTTTCTTCAAGAATCCAGTTAACAACATCACCAGATAATTCATGCGCTAGTTCTATTAAAGTTTCAACATCAGGGCTTTCTGGAATTCGAAGATTATTTAGTTGAAATAACAGGGCATTTAATTGAGAGCTTTTTTTTGCAACAGCCTCTAAGTTGAGTTCGTGAGCCATGATTAAGCCTCGCAAGGAAATTGAGCAGAGAAAACTACGTTACCACCTAATAGTTCTTTAGCTTGTTCAGCGCTGGTGGTCATAACTTCTTTTTTCTCTGGATGTTCTGTTTTAGTCCAAAAGCGAAATAAGAATATAGGTAGCATTACGCCTGTATGCATGTCAGGTTTTGGTAAATTAGCTATTGCAGTAGAATATATACTGGTCATATTAATACCTTTGTTTTCAATTGACATGATAAATAATAGTTTGAGTATTATTTTATTTCAATACTTAAAATATTAAATATTGTTTTTAGTATAAAAGCTATTGATATTTCAGGTGATTTATTTTCGAAAAAATCTCAGATTGGAATGTAGATCACTTCTTTAGAGGGGGAGGTGCGATAAATTCTAAGCAATAAAAAACCACCCGAAGGTGGTTTGTAAGTCAATTTATATGAATTTACTTTATTTTAACCATAAAAATACTTTTTAGTATTAATAGGTTATTTTAAGGTGGCTTCAATCTTTTCTGGATGTAATGTGTACATTCCGCCATTGAATGGGTCTACAATAAACCAACCAATCAATCCTCCAAGTAACAAGTTACCGCCAATGTACCAACCATTAGCGCTTGACTTTAAAGGTAAGGTGATTGGTGAAGCCCCATCTTTTGAGATAGTAACTTCATACTGCTTCTTACCAAAATAACTACCTGTTGACTTTTCTAAAGTGACGCCTTGTGGAGTTTTTCCTTGCGAAACAACTCTACCCTGTTCATCTTTTATGGAAAAATCAGCACCAGAAGGATTACTATCAATTTGTACTAGTTGAGTTTTATCTCCAACGATCGTAGCGCACCCACCTAAAGAAAATGCAAAAAATGCCATTACTGACGCGATAATTATTTTTTTCATTAAACCATTCCATTCTAAACTAATTAGCGCGTCTTATGATATTTATCTAACAAAACTTTACAATTAATTTTTTTACAAATTTATAAATTTAGTTGATATTTGCTTTCTTACTGTCGCAATTGTGGGCAATAAAAAACCCACCGGAGTGGGTTAGTTGAATTTATTTAAGAGCTCAGTCAGCTTTTGAGTTGACGCTGGCCTGTCTATGTTATTCCTGACATTACTTCGCTTCTGCGCTCTGGCTATTCGGTCACCAAAATATTGTTTAAATAATATATATTCTGGCTTACTCTCAGGCTCAACATCAAAGTAAGATATCTTTCCATACAGTGCACAAAGCCAATCTGCACATTGAATAGTCTGATACAATTTACTGTCTACCTGAACAGGTGCTTCCAGCAGCTGATACTTATCGCATTGATGCATTTCATATATCGAACGCTTTACAATTTCTTTTCTTATCTCATGGTCATCCATAAAAATAAGAAACTGAGCGTCTTGGCCCTTGAATTCATCATCAAGCCTTTTAATAACTTCTTTTAGACTGGATTTGTATACGCCTTGAGGATTGTGCTTCTCTATTCCCCTTTTTTTAGCTTCTCCAACATAAAACAAAAAACCACCCATCTTGGTTATATTGTTTATAATTCGTCCAGTGCTGCCGATCAGAAAGCTTTTATAATTTTTTAAGTTGGCTACAGAATACTGTTTTGACCCTTTCTTTTCCCAGTTAGACAGTTGAAATTTTCCACCAGCCTCTTCTTCTTTCTTCCTTGCGGCAGGAATCTCATATTTACCAAAAAGATTTTGTTTTAACTTAAAGAAGAAATGAGAGAAGTCTCGAACTCTATTAGCAGGAATTACAAACCCACCTAGTCCGAATACTGGGTGAGTGTTATGAAGCTCATGATCATGTGATATGAATGGACCGTCATGGCCAAATTCATCTAGATATACTATGTATAACTGAGACATGTTATTTTTCTATAGGTTTAAATACACGGAAGCCCGACTATAAATAGCCGAGCCCCGGAATCAGCAGCAGAGAATTTTCACCCCGCCTCTGACTTAAAAGTCTATTACCTTGAGGTTAATGGTGTCAAGATCTTTTTATTGCAGAATTACTCATTAAGCGTATAATTCGCGCCCCGTGAGATTGTCATATTTTGTATTATGTAACGAATTCAATTACCTAACCCTCACTTCATACCAAACTTTTATATATATCTTCCTCTGACAGAATGACACAAACTTACTGTTCGGCTATCTTCGGAGAAGATTGTGATTGGCACTTTCAGAAAACGAACAAAAGGCACGGGTGCCCTGAGTTTTGGGTGATTGCAACCAAATACAGCCAGTTTTTTTGCAATTTCAAAGTATCATACGAAACGCATCATCATCTGAACCACTACACCGATAATTTTACAATTACCATTAATCGATATCATTGGCCACGCCGGATTTAGCCCCTTAAGAAAATGACTATTCCCATCTATTACTAATTTTTTAAAAGTAGCCTCATTGGTGTCAGTTAGCTTGGCAATCACTAAGCTTCCATTTATTGGTTCTCTGCCCGTATCAACAAGCACAAGTGAACCTTCAGGAATACTAACCCCAATCGGAGCCGTCATGGAATCTCCCTCCACTCGCAGCCAGAATGCAGAACCATGCACTTTTACCTCTGATTCATACCATTCATCTATTTGATCTAGTGTATATGGCTCGCAAGCCTCATTCCAATTCCCTGCTTGAACAAAGCTAATAACGGGGTATTTGGGGGCTGGTCGATAAGGTCTTGGGTTGCTAACATTTGCATCAACTCCTTGTGATAACTCTGTTATTTCTTTAGCTAAGGATGGGCTAAACTCAGATATTGATACTTGTAGTTTTTTAGCAAAAACAGAGGCAATTTGTAAGTTAAGAGCATTTCGCCCATTAAGATAATGGCCAACGGCTCCTTGACTAATATCTAGTTCATCAGCTATTTGCTGCTGAGTTAGATTAAGCTCTTTTTTCTTTAACTCATACAAAGCTTTCAACCTATAGCAGTCTTCAAGCTGTTCTGTCGTCAGTTTTTTCTCTAATTTCATGAATACATCCTAATACTATTAATATTAACATCCAAATACTATAGGTATTGATTATAATAATATCTATAGTATTATTCTGTTTGTGGAGGTATTAAATGCAAAAAGAACTTTTATCCGAGTTTGTTAGAAAAAATGGGCAAGGAAGAACTGCAGAGCTACTTGGCGTACATCAAACTGCAATTAGCCAAGCTTTACGAAAAGGGCGAATTATTTACATTTCCACTAATGGTTTAGGGGGGTATGAAGCTGAAGAAATAAAGCCATTTCCAAACAAAATCAAGGAGCAATTAGGTGCACCAAATCAACATGCCGATGCCTGAACACTACTTTCCTGATGATGCCAAGTGGATTCAGGAACAACTAACGAAGTTAAGCCCAAGTATGAGACAAAAGGCATTAGTTAAATATTCAGAAGTGTATCAAACGGAATGGGAACGAGAACAAGTTCCCTACCGTAAAGACAACAAAGCTCGTCATGAGGCTAACGTGAGATTAAGAGAGTTCATAAAGCGTTATCAGAGAGCAATGCAAGGGTATACAACAAAATCATTATCAATTTAACAGTAATTAGATTTAGGAGGAATTGGAAGTTAAGACGTTTAGCCGTCTAGATTGTTTTCTGGGGAAGAGGGGAAAACTTTCTAGGGGGGAAAGGGGGGTGATCTTTGAAAGGGGTGTTAGGGAAGGCACAGCCAAGGAAGGAGTTAGATCTTAAATATAGATCTATATAGAGGGTAAAAATCCCACAGCCGTTTAGACGTCCAAATAAAAATAAATCCCTTCCTTTGGCAGAGCTAGTTATCAAATGAGGAAACCGATGTTAACAATCACACCAAATTTTGCACAGGAACGCGGATTGACGATGTTACGTCAGGCATGGAAGCAAAATAGAACATTCATGATTTATAGCCCAACAGGAAGCGGAAAAACGGCGTTAGCTGCGTTTATTACTGATGGACATGTTCAGCATGAAATGAGAGTGATGTTTCTTGTTCCTTACACCATTTTGATTGATCAAACAGCCAGTCGCTTTATTGAGTATGGTTTGCCAGCAGAAGAGATTGGTTATGTATGGCGTGATCATCCTAATTATGATCCAACTCGTTTAATTCAAATCGCATCAGCAGACACAATTATCCGTAGAGAATTTCCAGACAACATCGATTTATTAATTATCGATGAGGCACATTTACGCCGCAAGAAAATATTAGAAGTGATCAGAGAAAGTGAATTCAAGGTAATTGGCTTATCTGGTACGCCTTTTGCGCCATTCCTTGGTCATTACTACGAAACATTGATCAAACCCACCACAATGAAAGAATTAATTAAACGTGGTGATTTAAGCTCATACGAGTTCTATGCGCCGACTAAACCCGATTTATCAAAAGTAAAATCGTCCAGCAACGCAGAGTTCGGTAGTGATTATAAAGAAGCTGAGATTGCTGAAATCATGAGTGGTGCAGATTTGGTGGGGGATATTGTTGATAACTGGCTTGTGAATGGACGAAACCTACCTACGATTTGCTTTTGCGTCACAGTCAGTCATGCCAATTTTGTCACCGTCGAGTTCAACCGTGCAGGTGTGAATGCTGAGGTGATCACTGCAGATACGCCACATGATGAGCGTCAAATCATTATTCATCGGTTTGAGCAAGGAGCGACCAAGGTGCTTGTAAGTGTGGGCACATTGATTGCCGGCTTTGATAGTGATGTTCGTTGCATTATTTACGCTCGCCCAACTAAATCAGAAATTCGTTGGTGTCAGGCTATTGGTAGAGGATTGCGTACCGCACCAGGAAAAGAGACTTGCCTTATTTTCGATCACTCTGGTTCTGTTCACCGCTTAGGTTATCCCGATGACATTGAATATAACGAACTGCCTACCAAAAATGACGGTATGAGTGAATCTTCATCTAGCCGAGAGCAAGAAAAACGAGAGAAGAAACCGAAGGAATGCCCATCTTGTCACTACATGAAGCCAGCAGGTGTTTATATTTGCCCTAAATGCGGATTCAAACCTTTAGTGGGTGAAGATATCGATGTTGATACTAGCCGAAACATCAAAAAACTGAATAAAAAAGAGCGCATTTACACCCGAGAAGACAAGCAAAGCTGGTGGTCTCAATTGAAATACTATCAGAACCAACGAGCGACACAGGGGAAACCGATCAGTGATGGTTGGGTTGCTAATACCTTTAAAGATAAATTTGGGGTATGGCCACGAGGCTTTCATAACACACCACAAGAAATCACTCCCGAAGTGAGTAACTTTATTAAGTACAAACAAATTGCCTTTGCTAAATCTCGCAAGAAGGCACAAGCCAATATTCAAAATTTACGTACTCAAATTAGCCACCAGCCACAACAAGGAGGTTTACTGTGAATACGATTGATGCCGTAAAAGGGCAATGGGCAAAAATATTTGCACATTATGGGTTACCTCCTATAACGGGGCGTAAGCACTTTAAAGGGAAATGCCCTATTTGCGGGCAAAAAGGAAAATTTCGTATTGATGATAAAGACGGGCGAGGAACTTACATCTGCACGTGCGGTTCGGGAAATGGCTTTCAATTACTGGAAAGAACACAAGGCAAAGACTTCAAAACATTAGCAGATGAAATTGATGTCTTGATTGGTAATCACCGCGAAAAAGAAGAGATTTTACCAAGTAAAACAAATAAGAATAATTTATTCCAACGCATCACAGGCTGTTATTCTAAATTATCAACACTGAAAAATACCCCCGCCATGCAGTATTTACATAATCGAGGTGTTTTTGAGTTACCACTTGATAACGTTCGTTATTGTGATCATCAACCTGTTCGTAATAGTTCTGACAAATTTCAAGCTATTTGGTCACTAGCTACTGATGCTAAAGGGCAACTTTGTTATTTACATAGAACGTATTTACAAGGGGATAAAAAAGCCTCTCTTGATACAGTGAAGAAAATGACAGCTGTGCAGGAAGATAATTATTTAGAGTATGCAGAATCTGTCGCGATAAGAATGTTTCCTGTCGATAGCACGCTTGGCATTGCTGAAGGTATCGAGACAGCACTTTCTTGTAAGCAACTCTATGGTGTAAATACTTGGTCGGTCATCAATACCAACTTTATGAAGAAATTTAAAGCACCAAAAGGTGTGACTCACCTTGTTATCTTTACAGATATGGATTGGAGTGCTGCTGGGCATGCAGCCGCTATGGAATGTGCACATAAAAACCTACTTTCTAATAATGATGTAGAAACAGTCAGTGTGAGATGGCCTGATAATGGCGATTTTAATGACATGTTAATAGAGGCCTGTGAAGTAAGAGAGTTAGTGTTTTCAAAACAACATAAGGAAGTGGCGTAATGCGTGATATTCAACAGGTATTAGAACGATGGGGGGCTTGGGCGGCTGATAATACTGAGTCGGTTCAATGGTATTCGATTGCTGCGGGATTTAGTGGATTAATACCAAGCAAGGTTAAAGCTCGTCCTCAATGCTGTGAAGACGATGCAATAATTATTTCTAGTTGCATGGCGCAATTAAATAAAAAGAATAGTGAGATGCATGACCTATTACTTGATTACTATTTATTCGGAATGACATTTATGCAACTGGCTAACAAGCACAATTGTTCTGATACTCATATAGGAAAAAAACTGCAAAAAGCAGAAGGGATAATAGAGGGTATGTTGATGATGTTAGATGTCTCCTTAGAAATGGATCGATACATAGAAAAAGTCACATAAAGCGCTTTACGATCGTAAAAATGATGATATTGTGATAAGACTGACATCAAGGTCAACCAACTTATAAACCCGCTTTTGCGGGGTTTTTATATACAAAATAAAGTTTGCTATCTGAGTTCATCTATGGCTTAATGACATCACTGGTTTGGAAGTACAGGCCTATTTATGTTAGTCAGTTTAAAGTTGTTCACCGTTTAGCGTTATCCTCGATACCACTTCATTGCGAATTCCTTCTAATTAATTCCCATAAGTAAAAATAAAAAACAAACCCTCATATGCCTTATGGCAAATTAAATAAATTAAAGGAAATTCTATGTCTAATACAATGACTGGTTCAGTAAAATGGTTTAACGATGATAAAGGTTTTGGTTTCATCACCCCTAAAGATGGAAGTAAAGATGTATTTGTACATTACTCTGCAATCCAAAGTGATGACTTCAAATCTCTGATGGAAGGCCAAGAAGTTTCATTTACCATTGAAAATGGTATGAAAGGTCCAGCAGCAGGCAACGTGGTGGCTCTCTAAAGGCGCTATTACTATTCGCCTCTATTTTAAATGCCCTTGTTGTAGCGGTTCACAATATAGAACATCACAATTTGATGTCACAGTGAACAATCCACATGGCGCAAAATGTATCTTTTGCAAAAGTGTGATGACAGCTCAAATGAGTTAAGCATTAAATAGTTGAATATATAAAACCTCGCTTCGGCGGGGTTTTTTTATATAAAAAAAAGGCCGACGCACTAGGGGATGTCGGCATAAGTCATTTGCAAAAAGATCGATAATGAGAGCAATGTGTTAGGACTAAATGAAGCCTAAACATTGAAGTAAATAATAATTATTATCATTACTCTGTCAATGTTATGACGTCATTTTAAGTCAAAAAATTAATATTAATTTAATAAAAAAATGCCGACGCGCTAGGAGCTATGTCGGCATATAAAGTAAACGCAAGAAGTATGTCGTACTTATTTGTATCATACTCGTCAAAGTTGATACAACTGTAATGATAATTATTCTCATTAATATATTCAACCCTAAATTAAATAAGGTTACTTTGTAGCCTTTCCGTCTACGCCGACCACAGAATCCACACCCACTTATACCGTTCACACAAGAGCTGTGAGTCGGCACCTTATTAACTAAATAAATCGGTAAATGTTATGTCAAAAGAGATAAGCGAATTACAGTTTAGTCTTCACTATGCCTCAGAAACAGACAGTGAAAAGAATACCTCCGTCATTTTAACGGCGAATATCCATACGACTGATGGCGAAGCTCAACAACTGACACAATTAATTTGCACAACGTCTCCCGCAGGTAAAAAACAATATCGAATCGGCTTGCAAAAAATTAGTGATGCTGGTGCTCCATTGCTGGTGGCGATTGAATCCTATTGGCGCAAAAACACACAAGAGAGTTGTGTTTATTTGTTAGAGAAAGCGAAGCAATTTATTCAAGGACACTTACAACAAACGAATACATGGATATCTATGTATGGTCTTGTGATTGTTTCTAATGCGTCACTGGAAGAACAGTTGCCTGAAGGTTTATTAAAGGCACTTAAAGTATCAAT
>NZ_CAWPCB010000004.1:0-84558 GCF_963886535.1 Proteus sp. G2675 | reverse complement strand
GGCGAAAAATATTTGATCAGGATGCAATTGAAAAATTGCGAGGCTACTTTGCCAGTGTTTGTGCTGATTTTGATGTTGAACTGGTTGAAATGGATGGGGAACGGGATCACGTTCATTTATTGATTAATTACCCGCCAAAACTGGCGATATCTAATCTGGTTAACAGCCTTAAAGGGGTATCGAGTCGATTACTTCGACGTGATCGTCCAGATATTGCCCAACGTGATTACTACAAGGGGGTTCTTTGGTCGCCGAGTTATTTCGCGGGGAGTTGTGGTGGCGCACCAATATCCATTATCCGCCAGTACATTGAGCAACAGGAAACAGCTAGTTAGTTAAAAAACCGCGCCTTATATCCCCGACCTGAAGGACGGGGTTTTACGGTGCTTTGGATAACAATAGCAATAACTTACTAACAAAAAAGCATACATTAAGTTGTGATCATGAATTTTTGGCTATTTTTACTCCATTATAGGTAAGAGCGACTATAATTTAACTTAAAAAATAAATTTCAGTTATGAACATCTCGGGGACAATGTTGCCCGTTCCCCTATCGCAAAAACAAAGTCTGCTTATTGATATTATGTTAATCACAGCATTTTCTACTGTGTAGCATAGTGCTCAATAGTTATTCACTACTGAAATAACCATAGTTAGCATTTTTTATTTTATCTGAGTTTTACATGGGTCAATATGAGGGATACTCGTCTTAGCGATTGCTCTCTAATTTAAAAAACATTGAACATGTTGAGGCTAATGACACTTATCTATCTTTATTGATTATTTCCATGCTTTTTCTTCACCATATCCTGACCAATAAAGCTAAATAAGTTGTATTTATTTTTACAACTCACAACCAATCTAAATACTCTATATCAAGCTTATACAAAGAATAACTACCAAAAATAACACAGAAACACTCAGTTACATTATAAAACTAAATCAAATTGCTATTTTTATAAAAATTCAATAAATTTTAGCGAATTTAGCGCTTAGATACGTTAAACTAATACCCTGCTGTACTACTCGCCCCCCGATACATGTAGTTTAATAACAAGAAGGAGAATTGATGCCGCATTCAACCCCCCTCATTACCACCATTGTTGGTGGATTAGCACTTGCTTACATCTTAGGCATGATTGCTCAACGGCTAAAAATCTCACCTTTAGTAGGATATCTTGCTGCGGGTGTGCTCGCTGGCCCATTTACCCCCGGCTTCGTTGCTGATACCTCTTTGGCACCTGAGCTTGCTGAAATCGGTGTTATCTTACTGATGTTTGGCGTAGGTTTACATTTTTCTTTAAAAGATCTAATGGCTGTAAAAGCTATCGCGATCCCCGGTGCCATAGCACAAATTACCGTTGCCACCTTATTAGGGTTAGGGTTATCCACTTTCTTTGGCTGGGGTCTATTTAGTGGCATTGTCTTTGGATTATGCCTTTCAACGGCAAGTACTGTGGTATTGCTACGCGCACTCGAAGAAAGAGGTTTAATTGATAGCCAACGCGGTCAAATCGCTATTGGTTGGTTAATTGTCGAAGATCTCGCTATGGTATTAGCCTTAGTACTACTACCAGCTATTGCCAATATGCTTGAAAGTAGTGACCAAACAAGTATTTCACAGTTATTAATTAACTTAGGTATCACTATTGGTAAAGTAGTTGCCTTTATTTTAATTATGATGATTGTCGGTCGTAAGCTTATTCCGTGGATCTTAGCTAAAACGGCTGCCACTGGCTCTCGTGAGCTTTTTACCCTATGTGTGTTAGCACTAGCTTTAGGTATCGCTTACGCAGCAGTGACGCTATTTGATGCTTCTTTCGCATTAGGCGCTTTCTTTGCCGGAATGGTACTTAATGAGTCTGACCTCAGCCACCGAGCAGCACAAGATACTTTACCTCTACGTGATGCCTTCGCCGTTCTGTTCTTTGTCTCTGTCGGCATGCTATTTGATCCTATGGTATTAATTGAGCATCCTCTAGGTATTTTAGCCACACTTGCCATCATTATTATAGGTAAATCCTTAGCAGCCCTAGTGCTCGTTCGTATGTTTGGGCATTCACGCAGAACCGCATTAACCATTTCAGCCAGTCTTGCTCAAATTGGTGAATTTGCCTTTATTTTAGCTGGAATGGGGGTTGCACTAAATGTTTTAGAACCAGATGCACGTAACTTGGTTCTTGCCGGCGCCTTAGTCTCTATTATGCTTAATCCTGTTCTCTTCTCTTTGTTAGACCGTTATCTAGCAAAAACAGAAACCAAAGAAGAGCAAGAGCAACTTCAACAAGAAGAGATGGAAGAAGAGATGCCTGTGCCTGTCGATATTTGTGGGCATGCCATTATCGTCGGTTATGGTCGTGCAGGTAGTATGCTCACTGAAAAGCTACAACCACAAGCTATCCCATTGGTCATTATTGAAAATAGCCGTAATAAATTTGCTGAGTTAAAAGAAAAAGGCTTAAACGCCGTACTCGGTAATGCTATGACCAAAGAATCGCTGGCATTAGCGCGTGTTGATTGTGCTAAATCGCTACTACTAACCATTCCTAACGGTTATGAAGCAGCAGATATCGCAGAAACAGCAAGAAAAATGAACCCTGATCTTAATATTATCGTTCGTGCTCATTTTGACGATATTATTGTTCGTGCTAACTATGATGAAGAAGCTTCCTTTATTCTTGAGAAAGGGGCAAATCATGTGATAATCGATGAAGATCAGACCGCTTCAGCAATGGCTGAGATGCTAATACAAGAAGTCGAGTTCGGTTGCACCATTGATGACACACCTGAAGAGGGTCAACAAATTATTGCACCCAATGCAGCGCAATAATAGAGATTTATTTTTAAAATAAAGGATTAACAAACTAAAAAAGCAACACCTTTATCGCGTGTTGCTTTTTATTTTCTCTCTTTCACAAAAAAAGAGCGCGACGACTTAACTTAACGTTCCCAGTAAGCTTCTTCTAAGCTATCTTCTTTCTCAGGCAAACCGCGAGTCAAACGTGGTGAGTGTTGGCTTAATACTTGATAGCTTACACGGTTAGCATATTTACACACTTGCGCCAATGAAGAGTAAGTCAAATAACTACGTGGGTGTTTACTCGAATTAGGTACATTAATGCGATGATAACTATTTGCCGTAATATCATGTAATAGTGCAGATAATGCCGCATCGCCAGCACCATTGGTATTCATGATTTTTTCCGGCCCTCCCATATAAGGCTCTATATGCGAATAGACTTTTTCCGGCGTTTGGCAATCTTTAAAACGCATAGCACGACTAAACTCGTAACGATTAAATTCAGCAATTGCACCTGGAAGTAACGGATGAGTGGTTTGGCGTTTAAAATCACTCTCTGTAAAGCCTGCCATATACAATCCTGCAGGGCCTGCGGTACATAAGACTAAATCAACCCACTCTAAAGCCGCATCTGATGCTAACAATGGATCAGCATGACCTGTAAGCTCTAGGGCTTCATCTTCATTCATTGCCACTACCGAGACATGCTCTTTTAAGAAATCTCTCCACCACTGAGGATCGTCGGCAATCACGTATTTAGTACCTAATGTTAAGACAACCGGTACATCATGCTTTTTGGCATATTCTATCGCTTTCATAGTTGCCAACGGCATTGGCTCTCCCGGTTTGCAACGGACGAGATAAGCAGTTAAAACTAATGCCGATGCATCTGCAATCACATCCTCAGGAATACTTTCGGGCTGAAGTTGATTCATTTGACCAGGACTGATAGCAAAAGTACGTTCACCATTTTCAGTAATGAGGGTAAAGCAACGCCCTATTGCACCATCAACACCTTGTAAATAGTTTAAATCAGTACGGCTTGAGGTATTACATAAGTAGCGATAAGCATAACTACCAATCTGAATATTGTTACACATAGTCCCCAATAAAACAGAACGATCATCCGCTAATACGGAGTAGTTATGTAGTGTGTTACCAATAGTGCCACCCGCAAATTCATGGGTAATAAGATTATTAACCGTTAATTCGCGATAAAGGGCTTCCGCTACATCATCTTCAATAACCAGAGAGTGTCCCTGACTCAAGTTATAGCGATTGATAAACGCTTCATCTACCTTAGCTTCAATATCAACTAATGTTTGGTCGATGCCAACAATATAAGCCCGAGAAGATTCGCTCTCAGTCATATTGATGATAGGTTTTAATAATGGATCTCGTAAACTAACGGGAAAATAGTGTTTGGATTTTCTTTTGCCAGGGAATTTCATTGTGAACGATGCTACAAGCTAAAAAAGATGCGCAATGTTAACACAATATTAGTGGAGAGACAGTAGGTGTACGTCTGTACACCTACTTTTATTTGTGGATATTTACGCTGTTTTACGGCGATTTCTTGCCATATAGCCCAGTAAAACACCCATTACAGAAAGGATAAAACCAACAAATGCAGCACCGACTAAGATTAATGCACGTTTAGGCGCATCTTTCTTAGTTGGTTCATAAGGTTTTAGCATATATTTGAAAGGAACAAATTGCAGATCACCCAATTTTATTTGTTCTAACTGCTGAATATTATATAAGCGATTTTTTAATTCAGAACTGACCGTTGTAGGATCAGTAATCGCTTCTGTTATCGCTAATTTGCTACTAAGTGCATCAGCCCCCATGGCAATGGAGTAATCAGGATCATCTTTAATTTGTGCACCTTCACTAGAAATAGGCTTTTTAACCCCAGCAGCATTGGCAATTTCTAGTGCATATTTTAAGCGCTGAACATTAACATTACGCGCATTAGCAATACGTTCTAAATCCATTTGATACGCTTTTTGCGCATGGTTTAATTTACGCTCAATTTGATCATCAATTTCGTCTTTCACTTCTACCCGTACTTTAGTAGAAATAAAGCGAATATAACCTGACAGCAAATCGTAAGCTTCTTCAGAAGTTGGCGCAGTAAAGCTTAAGTTAATTTCGCCACTAAATTCTTCATCACTATTTTTACTGTCTGATGCTTTTAAATTAATATCTTTAGTAACAATAGTTTCGATTAATTTACGTTTATCCAATGGCGTAGGATCGTCCATCTTAGCCAATAAGTTTTTATAGTAATCCGTATTGACTAAATATTCTTCACGTAATACACGGGAATTGTAGTTATTGATAAATTTTTGGTAAACAGAAGAAGCATTTACGCCAGTATCAACATCAACCAAGCTTAAATCATTTAAGGTTGCTCTTAACTGCTTCATCTCATCTAACATTGGTTTTGTAATAGCAGCTTGGCTTGTCCATTTCTGGGGCAGAAAGCTCGCAACAGTAAAACCTACGATAGCAAATAAAAGTGTGATCCCAATAATGACAAATTTTGATTTATAAAGAACAGAAAATAACTCAAACAGATCGATTTCATCGTTCTGTTTTAGATAAAAATCGTCGAAATGCCCTTTATCAACTTCTGAAGATTGTGGTTTTGAAAGCTTACTATTCATTTTCCTGCCTAAATTTGTGTAATGCAGCGTCCGTTTATCAGCCATTTTAGTGCACAAGACTAAAATGGTTAAAAAATGAGAAAAGATAAGTTTATATATAACTGAAATATGATCAAATGAATATATCACCTAATCCGATAATCGTATTTAGTGAGCTTATCTATTATTTTTCACATATGTCGCGGATTATAGCTTCAAGTAAGTCAATATGCTCAACTTTATCATTCAAAGCAGGAATGTATTCATACTGTTTTCCACCACCATGTATAAAGAACTCACGGTTCTGTTCATTAATTTCTTCTAATGTTTCTAAACAGTCTGATGAAAATCCGGGACAAATAACCTGTACATGTTCAACCCCTTCACTACCCAGTTTTTCCATCGTTTTATCAGTATAAGGTGATAACCAAGGCTCACGACCAAAACGTGACTGGAAAGTCATCATCACTTTTTCTGCTGGATAATCAAGTTGCTGTTTTAATTTTTCTACTGTAAGGCAACATTCATCAAAATAGATATCCCCAGTTTTAATAAATCGTTCAGGAATGCCATGAAATGAAAGTACTAAACGATCCGGCTTACCATGTTGCTTGAAACTCTCGTCAATACTATTTACCAGCGCTTTAATATAAAGTGGATGTTGAGCATAACTACGAACAAAATGCAGTGAAGGAATAGTTCGCATCGTTTTAAACAGTTGGCTAATACCATCAAATACCGCCCCCGATGTCGAACAAGAGTATTGTGGATAGAGAGGTAATACAATTAGCTTTTCAACGCCCTGCGCCAATAATCGCGTCAGTCCTTCGTTGAGGGAAGGATTACCGTAACACATACCTAATTCAACAGGTATGTGCGCAAAACGTTGTGCTAACGCTTTTTGCTGTGCACGGCTATAGACTAAAAGAGGAGAGCCGTCTGGCAACCAAATTTGTTGGTATAATTTGGCCACTTTAGGTGAGCGAAATGGCAAAATAACCCCATGAAGAATGGGTTTCCAAATCCACGGGGAAACATCAACAACGCGAGGATCGCTAAGAAACTGAGCTAAATAGCGCTTCACTGCATCTGGTTGAGGTGCATCAGGGGTGCCAAGATTGACCAAAAGAACGCCGTATTTAGCATCATTCATACCAAGACTCCTTAGAGCTGTTTTATTAACATAACCAAAAGTAAAAGAGTAAAGGAAAATAGTGAACTCTGTTTGTCAATTAATCGGATTGTATTCTTTTTATAAATATTTTGTAAAAAAAATCCCGGTCTAACCGGGATTGCTTTTCGGTGCTATAGATTAACCGAGGATGTTTTTCAGTTCAGCATTAATTTCGCTTACTTTCTGTGTACCATCTATTTTGTGGTACTGCGCGTTACCCGCTTTAGCTTCATTTTGGTAATAAGAAACTAAAGGCGCTGTTTGAGAATGATATTCGACTAAACGTTTACGCACTGTTTCTTCTTGGTCATCTTTACGAGTTGTTAACTCTTCACCTGTCACATCGTCACGGTTTTCAACTTTAGGTGGATTAAATTTAATGTGATAAACACGACCTGATGGCGCGTGCACTCGACGGCCAACAATACGTTCAACAATAATTTCATCAGGTACAGCAAATTCCAGTACGAAATCAACATTGATACCCGCTTCTTTCATTGCATCAGCTTGTGGAATTGTTCTTGGGAACCCATCCAACAAGAAACCATTACGGCAATCGTCTTGTTTGATACGCTCTTTCACTAATGCTATTACTAATTCATCAGTCACTAATTGACCGTTATCCATCAATGCTTTTGCTTTCAGTCCTAATTCCGTGCCTGCGCTAACCGCAGCACGTAACATATCACCGGTTGAAATCTGTGGGATACCATAGTTTTCTTTAATGAATTGAGCCTGAGTGCCTTTACCAGCGCCTGGAGCGCCTAGTAGAATGATACGCATCGCGTAAATCCCCTTGCATTTAATTTTTTATAGTTAAACTCGAAAACGCATTACCATACCATTTTGTGAGGTCATCGCTCAAGAAATCACGTTATCGATTGCACTTTATTTTTATCGCAAAAGAAAAAAACCACGCTCTCTTGCGCAAAGAACGTGGTTTAAATGATTGAAAACGAATATGGTTACGCGTTTTTAGCTAATAGTTGATTCACTAAACGAATAAACTGGTTTGGATCTTCTAAAGTTCCTCTTTCAGCAAATAGCGCTTGATCAAGTAATAAATTGATCCAATCCGCGAACTGTGTTTCATCGGTCAACTCAGCCGTTTGTTTGACTAATGGATGGTTAGGGTTTAACTCAAAGTTGTATTTAACTTCGGGGACTTGTTGACCTGCAGCCGCAAAAAGTTTCGCCATTTGCGTACTCATTTCATCCGCGCCAGTAGTAACAATAGCAGGCGTATCCGTTAAACGATGAGTTAATTTCACCTCTTTAACTTTATCACCTAGTAAGGTTTTTACACGCTCAACAAAAGGTGCCAGTTGTTTATCTGTCTCCTCCTGCTGCGCTTGTTTCTCTTCATCAGCCAGTTTATCTAAAGATTCATCTGCTTTGCTCACAGATTGGAATGATTTACCATCGAATTCAGTGAGATAGTTCATCATCCACTCATCAATGCGATCGGATAGCAGTAGAACTTCAATACCTTTTTTACGGAATAATTCTAGATGAGGGCTATTTTTGGCCGCAGCATAGCTATCAGCAGTGATATAATAGATTTTATCCTGACCTTCAACCATACGACTCACGTAATCTGCCAATGAAACAGTTTGTGCATCGCTGTCATTATGAGTAGAAGCAAAGCGCAGTAATTTAGCAATGGCTTCAATATTAGCGTGATCTTCTGCAGGACCTTCTTTTAACACTAAACCGAACTCTTTCCAGAAAGTTTGATACTCTTCAGGATTATTGTCAGCCAGTTTCTGTAACATTTGTAATGCACGTTTAGTTAATGCGCTACGTAAATTACGTGTCACAGAGCTATCTTGTAAGATCTCACGAGAAACGTTCAATGGTAAATCGTTAGAATCGACTAATCCGCGGATAAAACGCAAATAGTTAGGCATAAACTGTTCAGCTTCGTCCATAATAAAGACGCGCTGTACATACAGTTTTAAACCGTGTTGATGTTCACGGTTCCATAAATCCCAAGGTGCTTTAGAAGGAACATACAGCAGGCTGGTGTACTCTTGTTTACCTTCAACCCGGTTATGTGCCCAGCACAGCGGATCAGCAAAATCATGAGAAAGATGCTTATAAAATTCTTTATATTCATCATCACTGATTTCTGACTTATTACGCGTCCATAACGCTTGAGCTTTATTTATTTTTTCCCATGTAACGGTGCCGTCTTCTTCATTTTTAGTTTCTATTTCGACAGGTAGGGAAATATGATCAGAGTATTTGCTGATAATACTACGCAGACGCCAATCATCTAAATATTCGTCTTCACCTTCACGTAGATGCAGGGTAATTTCGGTACCACGATCCGCTTTTTCAATATCAGCAACCGTATAATCACCTTCACCTTGTGACTCCCAGAAAACACCTTTATCAGCAGGTTGCCCCGCGGCACGGGTACGTACCGTCACTTTGTCTGCCACAATAAATGCGGAATAAAAACCGACACCAAACTGACCAATTAATTGGCTATCTTTCGCTTGGTCTTGTCCAATAGACTCTAAAAATGCTTTAGTCCCTGATTTCGCAATAGTCCCTAAATTATCAATCACTTCATCGCGGGTCATACCTATGCCGTTATCACTGATAGTCAGTGTTCTTTTTTCTTTATCAGTGGCAATGCGGACATGAAGTTCACCCTCATTTTCATAAAGAGCCGCATCGGATAATGCACGAAAACGTAACTTATCCGCCGCATCCGATGCATTAGAAATCAATTCGCGAAGGAAAATTTCTTTATTAGAGTAAAGAGAATGGATCATTAATTGTAGAAGTTGCTTAACTTCAGACTGAAATCCTCTCGTTTCCTGATCTTTCATACTCATTTTTACCTCAATTTATCCTAATTTGGCGAAAAAAATCGATATGACTTAAAAGGTGGGGATAGTTAAGCAAGTTTCAAGGGAGCAGAGCTTAATAACATTAATAAAAATACTGAAACGCCATATAAAGAGGAAAATTCAATTACATAACAGCTAGGAATAACCGCCAAGGCAAGCATGATATAAAGCCATTGGCGGTATGTAGATCACCGCGATAAATGGTTATCACCATCATCGGCTAAAATCGCTTGTGCACCTAAATTCGCCTCTTCAATAGCATGTTTTATGGAATCGGCATGAGCAAGCACCACACCTAAACGACGATGTCCTGAGATTTCAGGTTTAGCAAATAAACGAATTTGTCGATTTGCCTTAAGCGCTTTTTCTAATCCCGTATAGACAATATTAGTACTAGACAACTCAGGTAAAATCACCGCGGAAGCACAAGCACCTAATTGGCAAATACCACCGATGGGATAGCCTAAAAAAGCACGCACATGGAGCGCAAATTCTGATAAATCTTGTGAAATTAAGGTAACAAGCCCTGTATCATGAGGACGCGGTGATACTTCATTAAAAAACACCTCATCACCTTGGATAAATAGTTCCACACCAAATAACCCATAACCGCCCAAATTCTCCACTACTTTACTAGCGATATGTTGTGCTTTGGCAAGGGCAATATCACTCATTTTTTGTGGTTGCCATGACGCACGATAATCGCCTTTTTCTTGCCGATGACCAATAGGCTCGCAAAAATGAATACCATCAATAGCACGAATCGTGAGTAATGTTATCTCAAAATCAAACGGGATCATCTTTTCAACAATCACGCGCCCTTGCCCTGCTCTTCCCCCTTCTTGAGAATAAGTCCATGCACTAGTGAGATCTTGCTCTGAACGAATAACACTTTGTCCTTTTCCAGATGAGCTCATCACCGGTTTTACAATACAAGGAAAACCAATCTCAACCGCCGCTTTTCTAAAAGCCGCTTCATCATCAACAAATTGATAAGGAGAAGTCAGTAAGTGTAATGTTTCTGCAGCGAGACGGCGTATTCCTTCCCTATCCATAGTGAGTTTTACTGCACGGGCACAAGGTACAACTTTTTGACCATTATTTTCTAATTCGACTAATAATGAAGTAGCAATAGCTTCAATTTCAGGCACCAAAAAATCGGGTTTTTCTTGAGTTATAATCTGTTTTAATGCCTCGCTATCAAGCATATTGACGACATAATGGCGATGAGCAACATGCATTGCCGGCGCATTGGCATAGCGATCAACCGCAATAGTCTCAATGCCAAGACGTTGGCATTCAATGATCACCTCTTTACCTAATTCGCCTGCACCTAATAACATCACTTTTGTGGCATTAGTGGTCAGAGCCGTTCCCAAAATGGTCATTTTCGATCCTTATCTCAGTCAGATAATACGCATTACGCAAACGTTTGCATTTAGTGGTAGCATAACGGAATTTAACAAAGAGAAAAATAGCCATAGTAAAATTTAAATACTTTATATTTTTTGGCTATGCTGACCTTTATGAATTTTTAAGGCATTAAGGCGCTTTCTAATCAGCGCAAAAATACAACACAATAGCCCTAACCAAATCAATGAAAAACTTACTCCTTTCACAGCATCAAATGCTTCATGGAATAGGAATACGGCCAGTAAAAACTGCATTGTCGGTTCAATATACTGTGCTAAACCAATAACGGTTAAGGTGGTTCTTTTGATTGCTGCGGTAAAAAACAGTAAAGGGAGAATAGTCACTGGCGCGGTTAAAATATAATAGAAACGAGTTAAATTGTCTGCAGAAGAAAACGCACTTTCATCTCGCATAATCAGCCAAATCATCGCCCCTATAGCGACCGGAATTAGCCACAAAGTTTCAATAAATAATGAAGTTATGACATCAAAACGAATAAATTTACGAATGAGTCCATAAATCGCAAATGCTCCTCCCATCACGAGTGCCAGTATGGGTAATTGACCATACATCCATAATTGATATCCCACTCCTGCACAAATTAATATTACCGCCCATTTTTCAGCAGGATTTAATTTCTCTTTAAGAAAGATAACGCCCAATACAATAGAAAAAAGTGGATTAATAAAATACCCCAGACTGGCGGCTAAGACTTGTTGATGCGTAAGTGCATAAGTAAAGGTGCACCAAGAGACTGCCATTGCTAATGAACTAAATAAACACATAAAAATAGAGCGTCTATCTTGGAGAACAGCACGCCAGCGAGTTCTATTTTTAATAAATAATCGAACCAGTAATAACAGGGGAATAGACCAAATAAGACGTTGTGCAAGTAACTCTAATGGTTGAGCACCGGGTAATAGCCGATAAAAAAGAGGGGTTATTCCCCATAAAATATAGGAGCAAATGGCTAATAAGACACCTGACTGAGCCCACATATGACTTTCCACCAATAGCGTTAAAGAGACCTTACTATCATACGCCGAAAACGAATCAAACAATATGATCATATCCGCTACTTATCAGCATCAAAGTAAGCGATTATCAAAATAAACCACTGAGTTAAACATAAAAAAAATCTCTATAAATAAAGTTGTATAAACCTTATTTATAGAGATCACAAAAAGACCAGAGCAAAGGGGAAAATAGGACTTACAAGCAAATAAACAAATAATTCATTAAAAAATATCTCGTACATGTAACGGCGGTTGTTTACTGACAAATTCACGCAATACTTTTCGGCTCGGTGCTGCAGCAATAGCGCCCTTTTTAGTGGTTGCTAATGCGCCACAGGCCGCGGCTTGCGTAATAATTTTTAATAAATATTGTTCATCATCAGCAAAACCATATTCTGCAACTGCGGCTAATAATCCAGACATAAAGGCATCACCTGCCCCTGTGGTATCAACACAATTGACGGTAAAGGCACTCAAGGCAACTTGTGTTGTAGGCGTCAACACTAAACATCCTTTAGAGCCTTGGGTGATCACTTTTAAACGAGCAGGATAATCAGCTAATTTTTTTAATGCATTTTCTAACGTAATTTCCTGAGTCATCCAAGTCAGTTCATCTTCAGATAATTTCAAAATATCTGCTTTATGAGCATATTCATCGATGATCGCACGCATTTCTTCATGATCACGCCACATTTGGGGGCGTAAATTAATATCGAAACTCAGTAAAGAGTCGCTATTTTTTACTTTACTAATAGCACTATCTAGCGTCGAGCGACAAATTGGATTAACTAAAGCAAGTGAACAAAAATGTAAAATGTCTTTTTCAAATACAGGCAGTGATTTATTGGTAAGAAATTGATCAGCAGAGTCCGCAACTAAAAAAGTAAAATCTCGTTCGCCATTTTCTTGCAACGAAACTAAGACTGTACTGGTACGATGTAACTCATCAAATTCCATTGTGCTGGTATCTACACCGAGATCAAATAACGTTTTTTGCATAAAGTGACCAAATGCATCTTCACCGACCCGACCAATAAAGCCACTTTGCTGTCCTAATTTTGCAACACCTGCAGCGACATTCACTGGTGCTCCACCAGCACATGCTTCATATTGCATATTTTGCAGTGGAATTAGGTCAACAACCGCATCACCTAAAGACCAGACTTTCATAATCTCTCCTGAAGATAAGCCACTATTT
The DNA here is from genome assembly GCF_963886535.1 of Proteus sp. G2675. Classification (NCBI taxonomy): domain Bacteria; kingdom Pseudomonadati; phylum Pseudomonadota; class Gammaproteobacteria; order Enterobacterales; family Morganellaceae; genus Proteus; species Proteus sp. G2675. The sequence goes on along the minus strand of NZ_CAWPCB010000004.1, from coordinate 71,442 downwards.
TTATTCACTATATTGTATTTTTATCAGTATTAATAACTAAAAAAATAAAGATATTGCTCGAAAAAACATCCTGATAACGTTAACATAATGGTGTACAATAATAAAGATAAATTCAAACAACACGCTTTTTAACCCTAAATGTTATCGCTAATAAGGGTGACATATAGCTTACAGAATAACTGATAAAATCAGGATAATGAGATGAAGCAACGTTTAGAACAATCGACAACTGCCCTAAATGCCTTACAAAAAAAACGTGGAGAGCAATTTTATCCTCAATTCCATTTAGCCGCTCCTGCGGGATGGCTTAATGATCCTAATGGCCTTGTTTATCATAACGGCTTATATCATGCATTTTATCAACATCATCCTTTTTCTGAACTTTGGGGGCCGATGCATTGGGGACATGCTACCAGCAAAGATATGATCCACTGGCAACATCAGCCAATCGCCCTTGCTCCGGGCAATGAGTATGATAAAAGTGGTTGCTTTTCCGGATCAGCGGTAAGTCATGAAGGTAAATTATACCTCTTTTATACCGGCCATAACTGGTTAGCAGAAGAAGGCGATGACAGCCAAATTTACCAAGCACAATGTGTGGCAGTCAGTGAAGATGGGATCCATTTTGAAAAGAAAGGCATTATCTTACCGCCACCACAAGGATATATGCACTTTCGTGATCCAAAAGTTTGGTTTCAAGAAGGAAAATGGTGGATGGTAGTCGGTGCCCGCGATGAAAAAGACCAAGGCCAAGTGTTACTTTTCTCCAATGACACCCTATTTGAAGAAGGGAAACAATGGCGTTCGGAGTACAAGGTATTAGGCAAAACCGATGATAAAAACGTCTACATGTGGGAATGCCCTGACTTTTTTCCTATCAGTGATGATAACGAATTTGCTCTTGTTTTTTCACCACAAGGAAAACGCGCTGAAGGTTATCAATACCGTAATCTGTTTCAAACCGGTGCACTGATCGGTCAGTGGTCACCAAAACAACCTTTTATCATACATGGTCATTTTACTGAGCTTGATAATGGTCATGACTATTATGCTCCACAATCTTTTGTTACTGCTGATGGTCGCCGTGTTTCTATGGGATGGATGGATATGTGGAACTCCCCTATGCCTTCGCAACAGGAGTTTTGGGCTGGTTGTTTCACGCTTCCTCGTGAAATTAACTTTGATAAAAGGGCAAACCGTTTACGTATGACCCCGATAAAAGAAGTTGAAAGTCTCAGACAAACAAGAAATACGATAGAGATGACCACACTCAATAACCAAGCGCTTAAATTACTCGATAAGACACCGGCTATTGAGTTAAATTTAACCTGGTCATTAGATAGCCAAGCGGAAAAATTTGGTCTTTGGTTAGGAAAAGGTTTAGAGGTATTTGTCGATAATCAATCAAATCGCTTTGTGATCCGTCGCCATTATCCACAATATAATATCAGTGGCTCACGTAGCACACCGTTGCCAGTAGGAAGCGAAATTAACTTACGTATATTTATTGATCGCTCATCAATAGAGGTTTTTATCAATCACGGAGAGCTGACCTTTAGTAGCCGTTATTATGCAGATGAAAATGATCGCGATTTATCGCTATTTGCCACAGATGGCAGTGCCACATTAATCGCCGGTGAATATTGGACACTATCAACGATAAGTTGAGCGTTGTAATGTTTCTATACTCTCTAACGGAAAGAGAGTCTCGTTACAGAGACTCTCGTTCAATTAACTGACAGGGGACTTGTACTGTTTTATTATGATTACGCTCTTGAATAATATGTAATGTTGCTTCTTTACCTAAGTCATAATGTGGCAACTGTACTGTGGTGAGTGGCGGATAGAATAACTCCCCCGTTCCTATCATATTGTCATAGCCTAATACAGCCACTTGCTCAGGGATACGTAATCCCATCGACAGTAAAACTTGATAAGCTAAAAATGCGATACGATCATTACCACAGATTAAAATATCAAAATCTGCTTTTTGCTGACGACAGTGTTGTTGTAACAATCCAATCACATCACGGTAATGTTCATCGCCAAATAACATCGTGTATTGACGCAATGATGACAAAGGTAAGCCGGCATCTTGCCAAGCATCTTCGACCGCTTTACGGCGAATAGGGCCTGCAACGGTATCTTCGGGTAGATAAAAACATAACGGATGCCGATAACCTTTTTCAATCACGTGTTTTATCGCAAAATATTGTCCGTGATAATCATCAGGAATATAGGTTGGAAAAGTTTGATCTTTAGCTAAGCAGTTGGCAAGTACCACATTTTTATCACGTAGCTTTTCATGTACCGTGATTTCTCGCAATCCCATTGTGGTATAGATGATACCATCTGGACGTTGAGCTAACAGTTGCCAAATGGCTTGATCATACCCCTCTTGTTCAGTGAGGTTTACAACAAATGAGCTCCAGCCAAACTGACGAGCGGTACGCTCAATGGATAAAATCATTTCCACGGAAAAAGGGGTCGTTGCGGTATCAATACCAAGCACACCGATCGATGAGACCTTAGTCCCTTGACCTCGAATTTTTCGCGCTGAAAAATCGGGCACATAATTCAGTTCTTCGATTGCGCGTTGGACTTGTTTCAACGTATCTGGTTTTAATAACTCAGGGTTATTAATCGCTCTTGAGACTGTCATCAAAGAAACAGATGCAAGTCGAGCAACATCTTTCAGTGACGCCATAATATTGGCTCGATTGGGTTGTTAAGTAAGGTAATTATAAATAATGCTCTATTTTACAATAAGTAAAGAGAGAAATCCACATTCTCAAGACCATACAAATATAAGTATGACAAATTATTTTAGTTAATAAACTAATCAAAAAACAATTATCAATATTAATTATACTCACACTAGATGTTTAATATAGTTAAAAACACTTACGATAAAAAACTTAGTTACAATTAATAACAGTTATATGAACTTCGTTTATAGAAGAAAAATATCTTTAACGATAAAATAGAAATATTGAAACAAAACAAAGTTCTGATATTTTATCTATAATATAATGAAAAAGTATTAATACTTTTTTATTTAATATATCCTTATTATGGCTCCGTTACGTGAATACTACTCTACATAGAAAATTTATAAATTAGTCAAATTTCGTTACTCATTTACTCTTGATTAAGAGAGGAATAAAATTGGGAGCAACATATGGAATCGATAATCCATCTGATCACTTTCGAAGATGACAGCACAAAAGTTCAACTTAAAGCAGTGCTTTCTTCTTTAGCGGCAAATGTGAAAACCTATTCAAATGAACAGGCATTTTTAAAGTACTATTTTTCATCAACTAAAGGGGCTCATAAAGAGTGCATCATAATTAACACTAAAAGTAGTGCATCGCCATCAATTGCGTTGGTAAAAGAGTTAAACAAATTAAAGAATATCATTCCTGTTATAATTATTTCGGGAGATGCATCGATAGAAAGTTGCCGTAACGCATTTAAAGCGGGGGCTTTCGAATATTTAACTCGCCCTTTAAACGTCAATGAGCTTCTTAATATTGTGTCAGAATCTTTTTTACACTATGAAAGTGAGGTTGAGCAATTCAGAACCTATATTTCTTTAAAAGATAAGTTTAGTAAACTATCAAATAGAGAAAAAGAGGTAATGGAGATGATCCTTGACGGTAACACCAGTAAAGAAGCAGCCGAAAAGCTCTCTTTATCACCAAGAACAGTGGAAGTTCATCGTTCGAATATGTATACAAAACTAAAAATAAGATCACTACCACAACTAGTACAAGAATATGATTTCTTTAAAAAATATGACTTAAGAGCCAATTAAATTTAGCCCGTATATCTTCTTTATCATTAGATGATATCCAGCGCTTGTATAACAGCTTAATCGACTTTCGTTTCATTATTATTTATTAATGAGAGTAAACTGTATTGTAAAAATATTCTATTTTTGATGAATAAGTATTGAATATGGAAATAATAAATATACTAAGCTCCATTCTGCAACAGAAGGGAAGGCTATCCTATTTTGACGCCTCCCTTTCATAAGTCATACAAATACTCCAACCTCTAACCTGAACAATTAGTATATTTTATTTTTATAATCGCTATTATTAATAACGCCCTCCCTATTCATTGTTAATAATGGCGAAACGATAAAATAAATACTATTTAATTTGACATAAATCATTTTTCACCTCTTACAGACATAACTACTATTGACAATCAATTTCTGATTTACTGTCTTATTTTTTAACTAAAAATATTGCTGATTAAAAAAGAACAAAAAAGGAATCGCTGTCTCTTTTTTATGTCTAGATAAAGTACAGTAATTGTCTAGTGACTTTAAATTAATCTATATTTACCTTATAGAAAAAATAATTAAAATAACAAAAAAATCATAAACAACCTCATAAAATAGCTGATGGATGTCATAACTCTGGTTCTTTTTAGTCTATTATTTAGAAATTAATTCTCTTTATTGTTGAGCTATTTTAATATATAACAAATTTTTTCTACTCACCCACATCATAATAGGAATATCATTTTAGGAAAAAATGATTACGTAAAAACAACTAAACAAAAATAAGTATTAACACCTAAAGAATAAGTATTTTTTGTCGATTGAATATTTATCCTAGCTTAATCAATGAGCCTACTTTTTTATTCACTTATAAAATTTATTAGATAATCTTATAATTTGATCTTCATTTTCTTTTTACTTAAACGTATTATGCTAATACCTTGTGTACTCACTAATATTTTTTTGTAAAAAAAATGAATAATGAAGAAAAAAATCGTCGTCCTATAAAAGCAAGACAAACCAACTGGGCAACTCGCTGTAGTCGCTGGCTGCAAAGCAAAGGCGCTACCCCCAATGGGATCTCTTTATTTAGTATCCTATTCGCTGCTATCTCCGGTTTGTTTCTCTACTTTGCTCTCGCTCACTCCCAAGGCCTACTTCAATCAATCCTTCTTATTTTAGGTGCATTAGCTATCCAGGGTAGACTTATCTGTAACCTACTCGATGGTATGGTCGCAGTTGAAGGCGGATTAAAAAGTCCTGCTGGTGCCGTTTATAACGAACTACCAGACCGAATAGCTGATACATTGATTATTATTGGTGTAGGTTATGGTTTATCCATCACTTTTCCTATCGCTATTACCTTAGGCTGGGTAGCTGCTTTCTTTGCGGTAATGACAGCTTATATCCGTGTATTAGGTGGTAGTTGTGGGTTAGAGCAGCGTTTTACGGGGCCAATGGCCAAGCAACATAGAATGGCATTATTAACCGGTATTGCCATTATCTCTGCATTTATTCCCGCTGAATGGGGAGCATGGCTCTGTTTAGTCTCCCTGTGGATCATTATCTTCGGCTCTGTACTTACTACCATTTTGAGAACTCGCCAAATTTTACGCGATTTAACACAAGGAGTTGATGAATGAAAAATGGCAAACTCTCTTTCGATGCAAAAATCATATCATCAGTCTTAGTCTCTATCTGCCGTTTTTTAACCGGGATCAGAGCCAAACAAATATCTCCGATTGAGAAAGATAAACCTTGTATTTATTATGCAAATCACTCAAGTCATCTAGATGGTTTAGTTATTTGGTCTTCACTTGCCCCCCATATTCGCCCATTTGTGCACCCTGTTGCTGCAGAAGATTATTGGAATAAAAACCGTTTACGTCGTTATCTTTCTCGTCGTATCTTTCGTGCAGTTTTGATCCCACGCCACGCGAATAAAACAAATGTTAGTGAAGGAAATGGTGAAACAACAACTGCACCTCAGAAAGTAAATGCTCTTACACTGATGCAGGCTGTTTTAGATAAAGGTGAATCGCTAATTATTTTTCCTGAAGGGACTAGAGGTAACGGTGAGTCTATTCAGGATTTTAAAGCCGGTCTTTGGCATTTGTCCCGTAACAATCCACAGGCTCAATTAGTCCCTATCTATCTTGAAAACTTAAACCGCGTACTTCCTAAAGGCTCTCGGCTTGTTGTTCCTATCATTTGTAGTGCCACATTTGGCCCGCCTATTGAACCGACACATGAAAATGAAGATAAGACTGAATTTCTATTAAGAGCCAAAAGTGCGTTAGAGGAGTTACATCATGGATAGTATCAACAATGAAATTCTCTGGATCTTTATCGGGCTATTCTCCTTTTTAATTATTGCCAGTATTATTGGTGCGATCCTTGCGGCACTCAAAGGTCCTACCTCAACCATTACCAATCTTAATTCTCGAATTAAAGCTTGGTGGATCATGTGTATCATTTCTGCCGTCGCTATTAGTATTGGAACAATAGGCTCAGTTATCCTCTTCGCCTTAATTTCATGGCTTGCATTACGTGAATTGGTTACATTAACCCCGACTCATCGAGGTGATCACGAAGCACTTTTTTGGTGTTTCTTTGTCGTGCTGCCTATCCAATATATTCTCGTCGGTGTGCAATGGTATAATTTGCTAGCCATCTTTATTCCGGTTTATGCCTTCTTATTAATTCCAACACGTATGGCGCTTTCCGGAGATACTCATCACTTTCTCGAGCGCATGGCAAAAGTGCAATGGAGTGTCATGATAGCTATCTATTGCCTTAGCTACGCTCCAGCATTATTAATGTTACCGATAGAAGGCTTTGAAGGACGTAATATTAACTTATTACTGTTTTTGATGATCGTGGTACAGACTTCTGATGTTTTACAATATGTGTTTGGTAAACTATTTGGCAAACATCCTATCGTACCGAAATTAAGTCCTAATAAAACCATCGAAGGTTTCTTTGGCGGCATTATTTCAGCAAGCCTTATAGGGATGATGTTATGGTGGGCAACACCTTTCACATGGTGGGCTGCTTTTTTACTCTCTTTAGTCATCACACTCGCAGGCTTTGCTGGCGGTTTATGTATGTCAGCCATAAAAAGAGACAGTGGCGTAAAAGATTTCGGTACTATGATTGAAGGCCACGGCGGTATGATGGATAGAATGGATTCCCTGTGCTTTGCCGCCCCTATTTTCTTCCACGTTATTCGCTATTTCTACGTGTAATTCCCTTTTGAATAAATGCTGGTAATCTGCAAAATTATTACCAGCATTTCTATAAATAAATCATCGAGTTATTATCGTCAATGTAATTAATCGCTTGTTTTAACTCAATTAAAAATACCTATATTTAAGCTTTATTTTTATAAATCAACATATTAAATAAGAATAATCCCATACTCGAAATCCGACCACTTCTTTTTTTAACTTATTGTCATAGATCACATTATTACTATCTTTTAATCTAGCGTTTCCTTTTTATTTTTTTGTAGATAATTATGATCACTTGGTTACTTCTTGCTTTATCTTTATTGTTATTAGGGTTCCATCGCAAACTTGCACTTACTACTTTAGCTATAACCACCATTAGCGCATTTATAACAGGTGTTATCACTTGGTATGTACTTCCGGTTATATTGAGCTTAATTTTACTCTCTTATGCATATCGCCATTACAAAACCAATCGTCTTATTGCCACTATTGTTATTCTTGCATTTATCGCCATTATTGTTGGGTTAACTTTTCATTTTATTCCTGGTTTTAATAACTTACGCTACATTAAACATGTTCCATTAGGGCAATATAGCCCCCCTTTCTCTTTTTATTTCAATGCCGATAAAGCATTAATCCCTTTTATTTTAATGATTTTTATTCCTACATTATTTAGGACGGAACCAGTAAAAAAAGCCAATAAATATCAATGGGTTTTACTGGCTATGGCGATCCCCGCACTGTTATTATTCGCAATGGCATTGGGTGGACTCACTATTGAATTACATTTGCCACAATGGCTACCCGCCTTTATGTTAGCAAATATTTTCTTTGTCTCTCTTGCTGAAGAAGCACTATTTAGAGGAGCCATACAGCAAAGTCTATCTCGCTATTTATCTCCCTATCTTGCGCTATTTATTACCGCTATTTTATTTGGGTTAGTCCATTTTGCCGGGGGAATATTACTCATTATCTTCGCCTCATTGGCAGGTATTATTTATGGCTTAGCGTGGATGTGGAGCGGTAGGCTTTGGGTTGCTACACTCTTTCATTTTGCACTGAATCTCACTCACCTGCTCTTTTTCACTTACCCTTTTAAAATCGCGTAAGTGCTATATTATTCTGCTGTATTTTAAGTTTTAGTCTTTCCGTCTCTTTACTCGTTTAATACTAATACGAGTAAAGAGGATGGGTGAAACGTGAAAGCAGTCACACTATTAACTTATCGATCATCTTAATTTTCCCATCATTAGCTGAAATTTTTTGTTAGTATGCCCTTTATCGCTTATCTATAAATAACAAAAATTTTATACAACATATAATAACAAATAAGCCAAAATAACAGCGATTGACAGCATAAAAAATACCCACTATTGCATTGTGATAGGTATCCATCACACAAAAATAGATTATTTTTACCATACACATTATGTGACTTTTACCTCTTTCACCATCAGGAAAAAGAATATGTTAGATCAAGAGATGATCCGTACTTTTATTCAAGTAGCAGATTGCCAAAGCTTTACTAAAGCGGCGGAGATGTTACACAAAACATCTGCGGCCATCAGCTATCGGATCAAAACCCTAGAAGAGAATATTGGTACACAGTTGTTTAATCGTACGACAAGAACCGTCACATTAACGCCGGCAGGAGAATATTTATTAGAGAAATGTCGCCAGTGGATTGTTTGGCTTGAATCAATGCCTATCGAGCTACAGCAGATGAATGCGGGAGTTGAGCACCAAGTTAATATTGTTATTAATAACTTACTCTATGATCGTACCGCCGTGGCCAGTATGTTAGCCTGCCTGCACCAGCGTTTTCCTTCTACCCAATTTCATATTACTCGACAAGTTTATATGGGAGTATGGGACGCGTTAATTAATGAAGATTACCATTTTGCCATTGGTGTCACAGGTAATGAATCACTGAAAAATAATATTAATATTTGTGCTATGGGGGAAATTCAATGGCAATTTGTCGTGGCACCAAATCATCCATTAGCCAATGTTAGTGGGGTATTAAGTGATGATCAAATGCGGATATACTCTGCCGTCAATGTTGAAGATACTTCACGCCATCTTTCCAAACGCACTGCTTGGCGTCTATCTGGACAACATGAAATTAAAGTGCCTGATTTACATACTAAACTAGCATGTCATTTAAAAGGTGTCGGGATCGGTTTTTTACCATTAAGTCTATGTAAGCCACTGATTGATAGTGGACAACTTATTGCAAAGGAAGTGAAAAATCGTCGCCATAATTCTCCCCTATCACTAGCTTGGTGCGAAGATAAAAAAGGTGCCGTTGTCAGCTATCTGGTTGATTTATTCCGACAAGGGCATCCCAGTGTGCAATCTTTTTACGATCCCCTTAACTAAAAAAGGCAAACCGAAGTTTGCCCTTGTTGATAACATTAAACTTAATGCGTTAGTTGGTCGCTGTGGCGTCAGGATTTTCTTTAATAAATAAGCTTGCCACAATACCTATGCAAATCAGGATAGCAGCAAAATAGAAGCCGGAATCCATACTTCCTGTTTTATCTGATAAAAAACCCGTTAATGTAGGGGCAAATACTGAACCTAGCATACCAATACAGTTATACACACCAAAAGATGTCCCTAATGCATGGCGTGGTGAATTATCTGCCACTACCGCCACTAATACTGGATTAGTACTAATTTTCCCTACGATCCCGTATAAGATCAGTGCACCAATCAGTACCGGCATAGAATCTGACATAGGTACAGCAAGAATAGCCACTAAAGATAACGGTAACATAATTAATAGCACAGGCTTACGACGGCCTAATTTATCAGAGAACCAGCTAAATAAGAGTGAGCCAGGAATAGCAAACCAAGGCATGAGTGATGCAATGGTAGAGATCTGTGTTCCTGTAATACCACGCTCGGTTTCAAGATAATAGGGTAACCAAGTGACTAAAACAAAGAACCCATAGATTGAACAGAAGATAGTAATATAAGCAAGGTTAATATTACGGTTACCAAATAAATCTTTAAACGTCAGTTTTGTTTTCTGTTTTGGTGCATCAGGAGCCGTATCCGTAGCTTTCGTTTTAGGTTTATCTTTTATTATCCATAACATCATCAAACCAATGATAATAATAGGCACCCCAATAATATAGAATGGTGCACGCCAGCTCATCCCCATCTCACCGACAGAAATACTAGAGATGTAGTAACCGATGGATAAACCAAACGCCATACCACTATTGATAATGGCACTACCTAGCGTAATACGATGTTTTGGAATAGCTTCTGAAGATAAACCATATTGTGGACCATAATAGAATCCTTGGAATACCCCGACCATCACCCATGCAAACATAAAGGTGACATAAGTTGGCATCATCCCTGCGATAATGGTAAATCCACCAAAGAGCACAACCCCCGTGACTAAGACTTTTTTCTTACCTAAATAGTCACCAATTATGCCTGATGGAATGTTCAGTGCTGTATAACCAATAAAGAAAATACTCATAATTGAGCCAAGTTGCGCTTTGGTAAGATCAAACTCAGCACCAATATTCACCATTAAAGGACCGACAATGGCACGGCTACCATACAGTGCAATCCAACCAAAAAAGAAAATAATCGTCAGCTTGACCCAATAAGGGACTTTGCCTTTACTCTCATTCACTTGTGCATCGTTCATAATGACGCTCCTGACAGAATGTTATTAAGACTTATAAATTAAAGTGCCAGACTGACCTTCAATAACCTGTTGAATGTTTTGTAATGCGCCAATATGAGCTTGTTGTCCTGTGGCATTTACAAAATCACTGACAGCCATGATTTTTGGTCCCATTGCGCCATCAGCGACTGCCATTGGTGCAAGTTCTTCTGGTGTTGCTTCACGAATAGCAGCTTGTTCTGGTGTTCCCCAATTTTTATAAATGGCATCAGCCTCTGTTAAAATAACAAAGTGCTCTGCATTTAACTCACGAGAAATTAAAGCTGCTGTTAAATCTTTATCTATAACGGCTTCACTACCAATAAATTCATTATTTATATTATTAACTGGAATACCTCCTCCACCGCCACAAATAACAATATGACCTTTATCTAATAAAAGCTTTACTGCCTCTATATCAATTATTTTTTGAGGTGCTGGTGAAGGTACGACACGGCGATAATATTGCCCATCTTTTTTAAATGTCCATTGATATTTATTTATTAATTCTTCTTTTTCTGCTTCCTCATAAATAGGACCAATAAATTTACTCGGCTCTCTAAAAGCCTCATCATTAATATCAACAGAAACACGAGTCATTACTGTAGTAATTGCTTGCGTAGGATTATTTTGATTGATTTTCTGCATCATCATATAACCAATCATCCCCTGGCTTTCCGCGACCAAGATATCCAACGGATAGGCTGGAACCGCTTGATAAGCAAGATTTTGTAATGCTAACAACCCAACCTGAGGCCCATTACCATGTACTAAAACAACACGGTACTCTTGCGCTAATTTATTAATTGTCTCTGACATTAATTCAATATTTTTATATTGATTTTCAGCAGATAAAACTTCGCCACGCTGTAATAATGCATTTCCGCCTAAAGCAATAACAATTGTTTTCATAATTATCCGTTTCCGAACGTTTATAATTTCTTTTTAATAAAAAAAGATTAATCTATACGCTGTTGTTGTTTAATTTGATAACCAATCCATAATCCCAGTAAAGTATCTGTACCGGAATGATGACCGATAGAGAGTATTTCCAACATATCTTTAAAAATAATCTCTTTATTTTTTATTTTTTTACCTAGTTGAATAAGATAGGTAGAAAATATTCCCCGTGTGGCGTATTCCAAATAATGTTGACTCACTATCGTAGTTAATGACGATAATGGTGGTGTTTCATTAAAAAAATGTTCAATCGATTTTTCTGGCTGTGCTAAATAATGCGCAAATAACATTCCCACCAGCATATCATCTGAACTCGGTGTTAACCCTGGACCTTTACCAATAAACATCGCCCAATTAACCGCTTTTCCAGACAATTGATGATAAAATAACTTTGTTAATAACTTAATTTCATCAAGTCGAGCGATTTGACGATAGTTTTTTAATGGCCCATAGAGTCCTGTCGCTATCACCGGAGATAATAGAGAAAAAAAACTCTCTAACCATCGTAAATCTAATGTCGCTTTATCTTGTAAACGCAAATTTTCACTATCACCGGCAATCAATGTCATATTATCTGCGATTGCGATTTGATTGTTTTTCACCCGCATTTTCAAAGCGGGATGACACTGCTTAGCCAAAGAATCAAAATCGGCTTGTTTCAGTAGCCACCCCATCGGGCTTAATCCTCTTCCTTGCCGATGAAAAGTGATTAAGCGTTGCTGAGGGCAAATAAAATTCAAAGCATGTTCATAAATGCCGACACATTTAAACTCACCTTCAAAAGCAAAGATATGCTGACTGGTTTGAAGTGCTTGAATTTGCATATTGCCCCCTGACGACCGTGTTATTACAAAACGTGATTAAGCTTCAATGCCTAATTCTTCTGCCAGTGCCACTATCGCTTTTTCAAAACAGCCTAAAGGTGCACGTACCGTTCCTGCGCCAATTTGCCCAACCCCCGGCTCTTTATGAGCAATACCCGTATTAATTAGCGGTGTAATACCCGTTTCAACAACTCGACGAGCATCTAAACCTAAACACGCACCTTGGAAATCCCAAGTCGGTATTTGTAGCATCATATTACGAGCAAGGTAGATTTCAGCCATCTCTTCTGTCACTTCACGTGCTGCATCCATACCACCCGATGCCCCGACAAAGCGGGTTACTCCCGGAGCTGCAACCATTGCCGCACCACCAATACCGAAAGTTTCAGTAATAGCACTATCACCAATATCAGGGTTGGCATCTGCTTGGCTAAAACCAGAGAAGAATAATCCTTGTGGCGTATTAACAGGTGCTGTAAACCATTGATCACCCATACCACTTATTTTGATGCCAAAATTACTACCATTACGCGTCATTACCGTCACAATCGTACCTTGCTTAATTTGTGCTCCTGCGTCCATCGCCGCTTTACAATAAGCCATGGCTAAATTAAGGAAGAATTGGTCAGTAATACTGAGGAATTTGGTCACTTTGGTTATCTCAGCCACATCTAAATCCAATGTGCTAAGAATTGGCGCCAGCTCTCGTAACAATAGTGCAGAAGCTGCAATATTACGTTGGTGGAATTCATCCCCCATCGTAATGGCTTGACCCATAATTGCCGTAAGGTCTATCCCATTCTCAATGGTGGCTAAAGCTGCTTTTAATACCGGAGCTAAGCTATTACGCATCCAATGCAAACGTTCTTGTACATCAGGACCATAAGCACCAAAACGCATCACTTTACCAATACCTTCGTTCATATTGCAGTAAGCATAGTTACCGTGAACATGGTTTTTAATCACTAGCATTGGCATATGAGCAGAAGTAATACCGCCCATCGGCCCTACTGCATTGACATTATGGCAAGGAATAAACTCAATCTCTCCCGCCTCTAACATAGCCAAGGCTTGCGCTTCATTTTCAGCCCAACCTTCAAATAAGCTAGCACCAATACAGGCGCCACGGACAGGGCCACTCATTTCTTGCCAAGTTACAGGAGGTCCTGCATGCAGTAATTTTTTTCCTGTTGCTAAAGTTGGTACTACTTCTTTTGCTAAACTGACATCACACCAGTGAGGACGGGCTTCACGGATACGTTCGATAACTGCTTCATTCGCTTGTTCGATAGTTGAGTACATATCTGCAATTCCTTATTTCAATTTCTTTAATATTTCAGCCAGTTTTTTATTACCACCTGCGACAGGTGCCCATTGATAATGAACAACAGGCGTACCACTGGATTGCAGATCGTCAGCAAAACTGCGTAATCCGGCGTTGATCACGGAGATCCCATTTAAAAGTGGTGAAATTTCAGCAGCGGCTTCTACTGGATGTGGCTGGATTAATTCTTTGGCTAACAGTACGACTTCTGGCAAGGTATCCATCACAATAATACCTGCATCTTGTAGCTGTTTTTGTTGCTCACTACGGTTTTGAGGATCTTCCTGCGTACCGGTAATAGTGGCGATAGTAATCAGTGGATTAGCTTCACCACGTTTTTCATTTAATTTTTTAATTTCTTGAATTAATGCACCTGCTGGATCTGACGTTGCACCATAACCAATCACAAAGTCGACCAGTAATACGCCAATATCATGCTTATTACTTAATTCACTAATAAATTTATTGCGAGTAGAAGGATCTATCATTGGATGGGGTTTGCCTTGGGTATAAAAATCATCGCCCATATCAATAATTTTATGCCCTTGTGCATCGAGCATCGTACCTTGCTTATGTTCGTTATCTACCGCCACATTGAGTTGCTCAGATAACAACATCGCGCATTCTGCCGCTAATGTTCCACCCGCATATAATCCAATAATCTTTTTACCTGTCACTTTAGGTAACTGAGCAGCACTATCTTCAACACGTGCTAACGTAGCCGCAATACGCGCCGTTTCGTCTAAGGTGCGAGTAAAATAGATATTATCGTCTTGATATTTCTCTGGTGTTGTTCCTAAGAATTGCGCCACTATCGGTTTATTATGACGCTTCATTTCTGCAATGATTTTTTCACGTACTGCAGGCGCGGGAGGTTTAGAAACAAAAGCAATCACACGGGTTTGAGGATCTGCCGCCAGCATATTAATAGCCGTGATAGCACTAATGCCACCAATTTGCTCGCTGAGATCTCGTCCCCCCAGACCTATTGCATGAGAAACCCCTTGGCGTTGTAATACAATTTGTGAGGTGATCTCTTGAATTCCTGTCCCTGATGCACCAACAATACCAATAGAGCCTTTCGGTGCAATGTTAGCAAAGGCTAAAGGTGCGCCAGCAATATTTGCCGTACCACAGTCAGGCCCCATGACTATCAATCCGTTAGCGGCGGCTTTTTCTTTTAATGCTTTTTCATCAGCAATAGAGACGTTATCGGAAAATAGCATCACATTACAGCCATCTTCTAATCCCATATCAGCTAATTCTGCCGCATACTCACCGGCAATAGAAATAAGCAACATATTAGCGTTAGGACTTTTTTGTTTAGCCGTACGCCAGCTACGTACAGTGGTTAATTTATTACCACTTTTTTGACCGTTAGCAATATCAGCTAAGGCTTCTTCTAACGCACTGGAGATAGTCTCGATAATAGCGGGATCGTCTGATTCAGCTTTAATCGAAACACAGATATCATTCGGTGTCGCTTCGTTAAAAATGTCATGCCAAAAACCGGTGACATCAAGGAGAGATTTATTCGCTGGTGTTCCCATCATGACGGAAATTTCTTCCACCTCAGGGGCTTCACTTAATTTTCGGGAAATTATCATCAGGCTGACGGAATCCTGAAAGCTCCCTTTTTTAATAAAAGCATGGATCATTATAATATCCTTAACGCATTTAATATATGTAACTGCACATATCTAGTTGCATTTCGTTTTTTTGATAATAAGAAGCCTATTTACTTAATAGCTTAAGTAATATAAATAAAATTCGAGATAGACATGTTTGAAACTCTGTATACAAACATACTGAATAAATATCAAAAAGTAGAGTGATTAAAGTCACAGTTATTTATTGTAAAAAATTTTTATTTAATCAGTCGCTATTTATTAAATAAATTATAATGAGTGGAATGAGTAAAAATAAAAAACAACAGATTGAGTAAATTAATTTATATAAAATAAATTAATCATATAGTTAGCCATACCAAATGGTATGACAAATCAAGGGATTTATAATAAATTTAACAAACAAGTAACATAACGCAGTTAGCCGATATTATCAACAAATAAAAAGCACTTTATTAATAAACAAAGTGCCTTAAATAATTTTCATATAAATAAACATAAGTCTACACTTTACTTTTACACCCTTGTTAAAAACAATATTATTGAAAAAAAGCAAAAATAATGCCTATAAAAATAATATTTATAGGCATTTTTAAATTAATAAGTTTTAAATAAATTCAAGAACAAATTAACGTTGTGAATCTAAAGTTTCATTATTCTTTATAACATCTTGAGCTTTACTATAACTTTCAATTAATAACTGATAAGCAGGGAATATTTGGGTATAAGCTTGAGCCCATTCAGCGGCATCTGCACGGTTCCAAGTTTTTTGCATTTCAGAAGCCACTGCTGCCGTATCCATAGGCACAACACCAGCTTGAACAATACGTGCTAAGGTAATTTCTTCTGCCATTTTGCTATACGTTCCTGATGCATCAATCACAGCAAAAACTTGATAACCTTCAGCAACAGCACTAATTGCTGGGAATGCCATGCAAACACTCGTAATAGTACCAGCAATAATTAATTGCTTTTTACCCGTTGCTTTCACAGCTTCAACAAACTCAGGGTTATCCCATGCGTTAATTTCACCTTTACGGGCAACATATTTAGCATGTGGTGCATTTTGATGAATTTCTGGAATTAATGGGCCATTAGGACCTTGAGGGACAGAAGCCGTTGTAATAACTGGCATCTTCGCTAATGTTGCCATTTTTGCTAATACTGCAGCACGAGCGCGTAATTCCGTCATTGGCATATCACCAACGGTTTGGAATAAACCACTTTGGTGATCGATCAATAACATAACAGCATCATCTGGATTAATAACTGGACGTTGACCATTGAAATTTGCAGGAGTACTCATTTATTTATTCCTTCTAATTAACAAAAACGATTATTAACAATATGAAGAAGATATAAGGAAATAGCGTTAATTATCTCCTCGCTCTCGATATAATTAACAATAGTCAATTAATTAAAAAGTCGGTAGTAGCAATAATGATAAACACTATTCTAAAAATAGAACACTGAAACACTTTTGTCATTGTTCTATTTTTAGAATAATGAAACCTATTTTCCCCTCTACTCAAATCAATATAGCTCATTAGAATACCACCTATAGAAATTTTATAGGAATATCATTATGAAAAAAGTTATTGGTGTTTATAAAGCGCCTCGTCAACATTGGGTCGGTGATGGCTTCCATGTACGCTCACTATTTAGTTATGGTGATCATGGTAAATATTTAAATCCATTTTTATTATTAGACAGAGCCGGCCCGACTGATTTTCCAGCCTCTCAAGGCCATAACCGTGGTGTAGGCGAACACCCTCACCGTGGGTTTGAGACTGTGACTATTGTCTATAAAGGGGAAGTGGCACATCACGATTCTACAGGTGAAGGAGGAGTGATTGGCCCTGGAGATGTACAATGGATGACCGCAGCATCAGGTATATTACATCAAGAGTATCACTCTGATGCCTTTAACCAAGCGGGAGGCATACTTGATATGGTGCAGTTATGGGTAAACCTCCCATCTCATGCTAAATCAGCGCCTGCTGGCTATCAGTTACTCAAAGAGAGTGCTATTCCAGTGCTTCCATTAGCGAATGATGCCGGACAACTGCGCGTGATTGCGGGGGAATATCATCAAACTCAAGGGGCGGCAAAAACCTTTTCACCTGTTGACGTTTGGGATATTCAATTGAAAAGTGGTAAATCTACGACCTTACCAAGCAAAAAAGATCGCTATGTGGGATTAGTGATACTCCATGGTAGCGCCTATCTTGATAGCCAAACTCAATTAAATACGGGCGATTTGGTTATTTTAGATAATCAAGGTGGCTCAATTAACCTTGAAGCCATTGAAGATGCAGTTGTGTTATATCTTAGCGGAGAGCCAATTAATGAGCCTGTAGTTGGTTATGGTCCATTTGTGATGAACAGCAAAGATGAAATTAGGCAAGCTATTGATGACTTTAACCAAGGTAAATTTGGTCGTATCCCAAACGAAATATGATTAATACTCTCCTTGCTCTATAACTTTTATAACAAACGGCTGCTCACTTAGAGCAGTCGTTTGTATCTATTTTTTACTCTTTATATGGAGCCATATTCTGCGCTAAATAATCTAATAACACTTGAATAGCGGGTAATAAACCTTTTCGTGACGGATACACGGCATGAATAACATCTTTAGGAAAACGCCACTGTGGTAAGACTTCCACCAAAGAGCCATCTGCTAACTCTTTCTCTACGACACTCAATGGTAAACGCGTGATCCCAAGTCCCTTTAATGTTGCTTTATATAAAGTCATCACATCCGTTGTCGCTAATTTAGGTGTAACATGTTGCGTTGAAACGGTACCATCATTATGGGTAAGCGTTAGCGTATACTGCTGCGAATGTTCGCTATTAGCTAAAATAGGATAATCAGCAAGTTGCTCTGGAGAATCAGGCGCACTGTTGGTTGCAAATAATAGCGGATTAGCAACTAAAACACGGCGAGAATAGCCTAATATTTTCATCGTTAAGCCAGAATCATCCAAAGGTAATGCTCTAACTCGTAAAGCTAAGTCAAGACCTTCACTGATCACATCCACAGGGCGATTGATCGCTAAAATTTGTATATTGATATCAGGATATTTTGCCATAAAATCCACCAAAATATCTTGAATATAAATTTGCAGTAATGCAACTGGGCAAGAGAGTTTGATCGTGCCGTGAGGATGCCCTTGAGCTGAACAAATAACCTCTTGAGCAATCTCCGCTTGTTCAACGACATTTTTACACTGTTGGTAAAAAGTTTGCCCTATCTTAGTGACATGAAATTGACGAGTTGAACGATAGATCAGCGAGACCTTTAGTCTCTCTTCTAAATCAGCAATACGACGACTAAGTTTTGATTTAGGAATACCTAACGTTTCGGCCGCTTGTGAAAAACCGCCAAACTCCACCACTTTAACAAAATAATAGAGGTCATTTAGATCATACTTCATCGCCTATTACCTATTTAATTGTCATTATATAAAAACTGAATTGTTTCAGCTTCGGAAATTATGATACATATATTATGATCTATTTTCACGCTAATAATATATTATAGGCTGATATTTTAGTAAAATAAAAATAACCATTAATTATAGCAATATAATATAAATAAAAATGGAGATTATTTTAATTCTGTGATGCTTATTTTTAATTACATAACACAATAAAAAATAAAAAAACAGGGATAGTTAAAAAGATTATTACTATTTAAATTAATTTAACACAAAACAACTAGCCTGAGTAAACAATAAATTACCTAAACAATAATGACTATAAAACAAATAGTTACTTAAAAACTTAATTACAAACCAAGATGTTAAGATTTAATTTTATTTTTATGATATTAATCAATGTATATTTAAAAATATGTTAATAAGATTATAATTAATAAAAATACTTATTTACATAATCTGTCACTTACAATTATTTCTTACACCTGTTTTTAATGGAATAACCTGATGAATAAATTAACTCCATTACGACCTATACCTACCTTAATTGCTGTTGCTATTACCCTTATCATTTGGTTTGTTATCCCTGTTCCCCAAGGGGTAGATCCCAATGCTTGGCACTTGTTAGCGCTGTTTGTTGGTACTATTGCGGCTATTATCGGCAAAGCCTTACCTATAGGGGCAGTATCTATTATTGCTATTGCGCTTGTTGCCGCAACAGGCGTCACTAACCCAGACTCAACTAAAGGCGCGATTAATGATGCATTAAGTGGCTTTTCCAACAATCTTATCTGGTTAATCGGTATTTCTATTATGGTTTCAATGAGTCTTAATAAAACCGGATTAGGTGCTAGAATTGGTTACTATTTTATTTCGTTATTTGGTAAAAAAACCATTGGTATCGCTTATTCTCTAGCTATTGCAGAAACGATCCTCGCCCCTGTTACGCCAAGTAATACAGCTCGAGGTGGCGGGATTATTCACCCAATAATGCGATCTATTGCCGATAGCTTTAATTCAAAACCCGAAGAGGGTACTAGTGGTAAGATTGGTCGTTATTTATCGCTAGTCAATTATAATATCAATCCTATCACCTCAGCGATGTTTATTACTGCAACCGCGCCTAATCCTCTTATTGTAAGCTTAATTATCGGTGAAACAGGGCCTGAAAATGAGTTAACTTGGTCAATGTGGGCAATAGCGGCTTTTGTTCCCGCCATTGTTTCATTATTTTTAATGCCGATTGTGATCTACTTTTTATATAAACCAGAGATAACCCATACGCCGAATGCTCCCCACTTTGCCAAAGAGCGTTTAGCTCAATTAGGCCCTATTTCATTGCCAGAAAAAATCACTTTGGGAGTATTTGCACTGTTATTAATTATGTGGGCAGGAATACCCGCACTATTATTTGGTGATGCTTTTAGTATTAATGCGACTACTGCGGCTTTTATTGGTTTATCAATCTTATTATGTACTGGCGTATTAAATTGGGATGATATTTTAAAAAACAAAGGCGCATGGGATACCGTGGTTTGGTTTTCCGCATTAGTAATGATGGCCTCTTTTTTAGGAAAATTAGGTCTAATTAAATGGCTTTCATTAAGTGTTGGTGCCGGTATTGATAGTATGGGGATAAGCTGGGTAAGTGGTATGATATTGCTCGTGCTGATTTATGTCTATTCTCACTATTTCTTTGCTAGCACCACGGCTCATATTACCGCCATGTTTGCTGCATTCTATGCCGCAGGTTTAGCCCTTGGCGCGCCACCAATGTTATTAGGACTTATTTTAGCTTTCTCTTCTTCATTAATGATGTCTTTAACTCATTACGGTACAGGTACTGCACCGATTATTTTCGGCTCAGGCTACGCGACCTTAGGTGAGTGGTGGAAAGCAGGTTTTGTTATGAGCATTGTTAACCTGATTATCTGGATAACCCTTGGTAGTTTATGGTGGAAGGTGCTGGGGTATTGGTAAAATAATAAAAACAAGAATATGATGCCTAATCAGTCTGTTAGGCATCATATTAACTAGCGCCAAAGTTCACACTTTTCGACAATCGTCTCAGAATGATAATAACTTTCTTTATAGGCTATTCCTTCTTGATCAAAACAGTCATTTATATCCTGAAAAAAATAATTTAATTTAACTTTAAAAATATAAGATAATAAGTAAATTACATCCACATGAATATTGCACTCCCCATTTTCAAAGCGTGATTGATGTTGCTGGCTTACTCCTAATAAAGCACCAAGCTCACTACCCGTCATACCATGTTGTTGTCTTAACATTTTTATTCTTGCGCCAACTATCTTTGATATTTTTTTATTCATAATCGCCTCGAATGACAAAACCATATCGAAAAATATATTATTATCACTCATATAAGATATTTACTGTTGCTGTTGAGTTAGCACTACCAGGCGTTATTTTATTACCTGTTTTTATATATCTTGCTTTCCAACCAAATATATAATCACCGGAGGAGACCCCATTTTGTAGACTATTTTTTGTATTTAGTTTTATCGGGTTATTGTTTTTATCTAATAACTGAATGGCAACACCAGTGGCTCGATTAGTGCCCGATAAGTTTAATTTCCCTGTATTTACATCTATATATCCAGCACTACTTGTCACTGTCGCTTTAATGTTAGTGCCAGCCGCACAGTTTAATGTAATAGGAATATCTACACTTTTACTGACATCACCAATATTTTTAAATTGAGTATCATACCAAGTCCCCATATTAATATTATAATTTGATGATTTTGTAGTACATTTTAATGAATTTATCTTTATTGCATTAAGAGGCAAATAAAGTGAAGTTAAGTTCCAAGTTGTGTTTTTAGGTTGTGTATTATTTTGTACTGCTTGAGCAATCTTGCCCCATTGAAGGCTTCCTGATTGCGTTACTCTGCCTGTTTTTATAATTTTGACTGTCCAATAAGGGGTAAGAAGTCGATAAGAATTGCCACTTGGGTCCTTTGGGTTCAAATACGTTGTATTTAATGCACCTATTCCAGCAAATTTAACCTGTATCCCAATACCCGCAATATTGGTCTGTGCTATTTTATTCGCATTAGGCAACCAGCCATTAGTATAATTGGCAGTGATTGATGCGTTCCCACACCGCCCATCGTTACCTGAAAAAGTTGTTATAGGCCCATTGGCATAATTAATCTGAAACTCATCTAATACTCTTGTCCCTATATCATCATATTGAATTGAATAGGTTTTATTGGGGATCCGAGCCTGAATATTTTTTAAATTAGGATTCTGAATACAAGCTGCAAAGACGTCAGCAGAAAAAAAGAAGATTGTACCTAATAAAAAAAGTCTTTTACCCATCAAATGGTTCATTTTTATTACCTACCATATTTGATATTTTATTTTCTATTTCTACTTTCTCTTCATCATCTAATTGAAAAAGATCACTTAAACTAATACCGAAAAAGCAAGCATATTGATAAAGCCTATCTAGACTCACTCGATTAATTCCCCGTTCATATCTTGATTGCTGCTGTTGACTTATACCTATTTTCTTAGCCAATTCACTTAATGTGAGGCCATTAACCCTACGGTAATAAGCGATTTTTTTTCCTACCATCTTTGATGCTGGATAAGAGCGATTCACTTGAAACCCCTTTATGACACATTTAATTATAAATAAGAGTAAATTCAAGATGGCTCTTAAATGATCCCACCGTTATATTATTTCCATAGCCAACCATTCTTGCCGATAAAGCAAATTCCGCATTATGGTTATATTTATTAACAGCCGTCATTAATTTATCATTATTTTTTACAATACCTTTATTATTTTGCATTGCTAAATTTAGTGCTATATCTTTAGCAGTCCCACTATTAATAAAATATTCCGAATAATTAGGAACACTTTGGCCTCTTAAAATCATAGTGACTTTCTCTGTATTAACTGGGCAGTTTTTTAATTTTATAGAAAAATCTATCCAGTCTGATGCTTGACCATTTTTAATATTTCTAATATTGATTTTTTTTAAATCAATTAAATGGTTTTTCGTTTCTAACTCACAAGGTGAGGCTACTACTGACCCATATACATTAATATTAACAGTATTGCTTAATGCGATAGGAGAATATGAAAATAATAAAAATAACGTTAGTGATTTCCACATAACACCCTCTTTTTATTGATAAATAAGCGTTGCTGTTATTTTGGCGGACACCGTCCCCGGTGTTGCATTACCTAATTTACTAAATGCTCGTGTTCTTAGTGGAACAGTAACCGATGGTTTACCATTAACCGCGATATATAAATTTTTTCCATTACCTAATGGAATTTCGCCATTACTGTTTTTATTTTGTAATTGAACGGCAATATTTTTTGCCGTCCCCTCATTTTTATATAAATTATTCACATCTGCATTATCAGGCGTTCCAGAAAAAGTCAGCTTTACTTGATTTACCCCCGGAGAACAATCTATTAACTTAATATTAAAATCATTCCAAACAGAACTAGAGTTTACTTTATTAAATAAACTTTCTGGCATTTGTTTCAAATCAATATTAATATTTTTACTACCAGAAACATTACAAGTCGCGGCTTTTATATTTCCAGAAAATTGAAGTGTCACAGTACTTCCTGCAGATGAAAAAAAACTTATTCCAATAGTAGTTATAAGAAGGGAGAGCCTCATTACTTTTATCATTTTACTTTCCTACAGGTAGCAAACATCAATAGCTATAAAAATAACCATGTTTGATATTTAAATTAATTAATAGCAAGTTACAGTAGTTTTATAGAGCCCTAAATAATCTGGAATATCAGATAGATCATAATTTACCTGACAGCTTTCATTGTTGTATTTAATAGTAAAGTTTCCTTTCTGTTTTAGCCCTGATAAATAAACTTCTCCATCATTACCTACAATACTATTTAACTGACTATTGTCTTTAAAAATAGCTTGAGCGCCAAATGGTACTGGCTTTTTGTTTTCCAAATTTATCGTCATTAATACACGATAGCCTACATTTGCTGAAAAATTCGCTTTTACTAAAGCCCCTCGACTCGGTAAAACCGTCTGACTGGTAAGTTCCATTTCAGCATTCTCTGGCAATCTTAATGTATCGATCTCGACAGTATTTTTACGATATGGTGTGACATAAGGAACTAATGCATACCCTGAGTTATTAGTCCTAACTCCCGCTTGATTTAATATCGTAATATCACCCGCATTAGGAATATCTACGATTGCCGCGGTTTCTCCCAGTTGCTGTCCAAAAACAACTCCCTGAGAATGAGCAACTACGCTACCGCTCACACCATAGTAAAGATTATGATTATCTTTGCTATAACTGTACCCCCCCGTAATATCACCTAGTTGGCCTTTGTAGGATGCATTGATATTTCCAGAAGATCCTTGATCTTGATTGGTAAATGCTTGTTGCACACTCCAATTTAGTCGATTATTTAACTGAGATGCCGATATACCTACACTTCCTGTACTTGAACTATTATTGTTACTATTCGCATTAAAATTATAATAAAAAGTATTATCAAATACGCTAAAGGGCACATTCACCGAAAAAGCCAACAAATGTTCATCATCATTTTGTCTTTTCTGATCAGAAATATAAGAATGATTAACTGTATTTTTATTGTAGGTATAATTTATTCCATAGCTGATACCTTGCCAGCTATTATTATAACCAAGTGTTGCTGATTGTTTTTTGCTTTTGCTGTTCCAATAATCCTCTTGTATATATCCGATAGCTAAAGAGCCATATTTATCACCTAAATTTTGATTAAGCGTTATCTCCGCACGATGACGGCGTTGCTCAATTTCAGGGCTATAATGAGTACGACGAAAACTATCAAATACTTCAGATAAACTATAAAAGCCACTCGTTGAATAGCGATAACCTGCTAAAGCAATATTGGTTCCTATATTGTTCAAATTCTTGTTATATCTAAACCGATAAGACTGACCTTGTTGCTTCCTTCCATCATTAAAAGTTGACTTAGCCTGTGTAACATCAACAGAAACAGCACCAAATGAGCCTAAATTCTTCCCAATACCTAGGGAGTAAGATTGATAATTTTGACTCAACTGACTCCCCCCATAAACAGTAGTGCCATAAGGTAAACCATAAACTAATGTAAACTGGCCAAACTTCGTTTTATCTACATTATTATCATAAGCACGATATTCACCGCCCGTTACGCTATAAGTGAAATGACCTTCACGCTGTAATACAGGTAAAGAGGCGAAAGGTACGATTTGATGTTGCTCACTACCATTAGCACCCTTAATCGTAACGTATAAATCCCCACTACTACCTGATGGATATAAATCATTAATTTCAAAAGGGCCAGCTGCCACTTCAGTTTGATAAATAGTATATCCATTTTGTTTGATAGTTATTTGCGAGTTACTTTTTGCAATCCCTCTAATGATAGGCGCATAGCCTCTTAAACTTTCTGGATACATCTCATCATCTGTTGATAATTGCATGCCTCGAAACGGAACACTATCAAAAACATCAGATGAAGATATCCCATCCCCTAGTATTAACTGACTTTTTATTTTATTTATATTTCTAGATAAATAGGTATAAAGGGTGTTCCACTTCCCTGATTGATGACTTGTACTCGACCATGTTGTGTAGTTTCTTAAACGCCATGGTCCTAAATTTAAACCTGGTCTTAAATTTATATAATTTGAAGTTGTATTTGAACTGCCATTCTTACGATCATAGTTTTTAGAACCACTATAACTATAGTTTAGTAATAAGGCATTTATGCCATTATCAATATTATCTAACTCTATATATCCTCTTGGGTTTTTAGATAATGCAATTTGCGGAATACTTAAATATAACCTTTGTGAATCAAAATCTAATTCACTTTTAGCTTCTGGTATCGCAGACAAATTGACACAGCTAGTATATTCAGAATAAAGCCCAGGATAATCTGTTGTTTTAACCCCAAAGTCATTTAGATCATTTACTGATAAACAAGGTTTAAGCTGATTATTTTTATCTTTATCAAATCTAATATTTTTAGTTAAAATTAAATTAGTGTTAACATAAATATCAACATAATAGTCACCTGCTAGCTGTTGGTTATTCTCAAAAGAAGATAAATCAATAATATCTTTATTTGGCAGCTCTAAAAAATCTGGATCAAAATAGATATCATCTAAATTATTATTTTCTGCATATAATAAAGCTGCATAGCCTAAGTATAAAATGAGGCTAATACATACCTTACTTATTTTCATATTAGAAACCTAATTATTATATTCTAACTTCGGATAAATCCACATTAGCCCCATAATCATTAATAAGCTCCCAGCTTATAAGACCATGTTCATTATTATCATTTATATCAAATGATTTAGTTGAAAAAGGTTTAGCATAAGAAACATCATCAACCAATTTTCCATTAAATTTGATTGTTTGAAAATTCATAAAATAAGGTGTGGGATTATAAACTATGACTTTCCCTCTTTCCTTTGACCAAGATAATTTCTTTTGTTCTTCTTCAAAATTAACGTCTTTTAGACTTTTAGGTCTATAGATCAATTTCATTTGCGTTTTAAATGCAATTTGTAATGAATTTTCTGTTTTTTCTGTAGCAGGGATCGTTTTTATATTTAACCAAAAAAGAGATTCTTGATCACTTGGTAGCCCTTCTTCTGTTAAAAAGATCCTCAATGTATTCTCTTTATCTGGATTCAATCTAAATAAAGGTGGCGTGATCGTAAATTTTGACTGTTTTTTTTCCTCAAAATCATCTATCCATGACTGGATCAAATAAGGCATTTTGTCTGGGTTTTTCACGTTAATGCTGACATTCTTATTGCCTTCATTATAAATTACCCTTGTGCCGCTAATAATAACACCTGCATAAGATGTATTAATAATAAATAAAGAAATAAAAAATAGAATAATAGACTTCATATTATCACCATAAAATGATTGTATAATAAGGTTTAAATCCCTTTAAACCTTATGACTTACCTAGTTATTTTTAATTATAATTAATAGTAAATGTTGCATTCGCATTTGCTAAACCCGCAGTGACAGAATCTGTTTTAGCAATATAACGAGCTCTAAAGTCTAAATTATTTTCAACACCTTCTTTTAATGGATAAGTTTTAGATGCGGTAAATAAAGGGACAACAGTATTTGCATCATCCGTAATTTGAATACCGACACCTGTTGCCACTCCCGACTCTTGTTTTAGCGCAATAACAGTATCGTCTCCAGAATAAGACTCTGCATCAAATTTAACAGATGCAGTACTTACTGTTGCAGGGCAATTAATTAATTTAATCGTAAATTTAGTTGCCGCAGCAGTAACTCCGGCACTAGGTAATGCTGTTTTAGATACCTTACCTAAATTAACTTTTAAAGCATCAGATCCAGCTACTAATTCACATGCGTTATCGATAATTTCTCCTGTAAAATCGATTGTTCCATCTGCAGCTAATGCATTATTCGCGACAAAAATAGACGTTGTAGCAATCAACATCGCAATAAAACTTTTTCTCATTTATTTCTCCGATTAATTATTATTAATAAATACTATGTTAATTAAAAAATCAATTAACTCAGTACGCGAGTATTATCTATTTATTATTTGAAATAAACAAGTTTCGGTTATTACAGTATAATGTTGATAACATTTTAATATTAAATAGTGTTATTAACTAATAAAACACGGTATAAGTTAAACAATATTTTTTACTTTTAATAAATCTTATTTTTAATAATTTGAAACAAAAATAAAAACAAAAATAAAAATAAAATTTTTCTTTTTTAAATAAAATATTTTTTTGTTTTTTTTATAACTCATATAGTGTTAATCGTATATTAATGTTCAATAAAAATGAGTTTTCTGATTAAAATAAAATAAATTCTAGCTGTATATAAGCTCTAAATGCTTATTTAATCAACACTATGGCTAAAAAACATCAATACTATATTCTAAATACCTGTATAAGTTAGTGATTTACTCTAAAGAAAAGCTAAGTATTTTTTCAAATTTATATAAAAAGTATTATTTATCACAAAAATCACAGTTCGATTGTTTTCCAACCAAAAAAATATTTACTATTCATTTTTAATGATAAAAATCAAAAACCATGCTTTGTAAATGGAAATACTTTGGTGTAAAACTAAATTTAGTTTTTACTTATATCGCATTAAGCAAAATTTTCTGCCACGTATCTATTAGGAAGCACTATGAAATATCAAGATGTAACAAAAACCCCCTGTGAGAATGCTTATTTTCTAGTCTTTAATCTTATTAACTCATCGGAAACTCGCCCTACTCTTATCGACTTTTGTAATAATCTATCAGGTCTTCTTCGTAGTATGAGAACCCGTTTCCCTGAATTAGACGTAAGTTGTGTGATGGGATTTGGTGCTGATGCATGGTCTAAACTATTCCCTAATCAAGCTAAACCGCGAGAATTAAATGCCTTTAAGCAAATCAACGGCGATGTGTATACCGCAGTATCGACACCTGGCGATCTGTTTTTTCACATACGGGCACTGAAGGTATCTGCTTGTTATGAATTAGCCTCAATTATTAGCCAAAAATTAAAATTTATTGCCACCTCAGAAGATGAAGTACATGGTTTTCGCTATTTTGATGGTCGCTCGATTATTGGTTTTGTGGATGGTACAGAAAATCCTGAGTTTGAAGATGAGCGTGTCGCTTATGCGGTTGTTGGTGATGAAGATCCACTGTTTACCGGTGGAAGTTATGCATTTGTACAAAAATACATTCATGATATGGCGGCTTGGGAAAACCAATCTCTCATCGAGCAAGAAAAAGTGATCGGTAGGCATAAATTCAATGATGTTGAACTAACTGATGAAGAAAAAGATCCAGGCTCACACAATGTCGTCACCAATATTCAAGATGAAAACGGTGATGATTTAAAAATCGTACGAGCAAATATGCCGTTTTCAAATCCCTCCAAAAATGAATATGGTACCTATTTTATTGGTTATGCTCGCTATTTCTCAACAACAAACCGTATGTTAGAAAATATGTTTGCAGGAACACCTGAAGGACATACCGATAAACTACTAAAATTTAGTACCCCCGTCACGGGCACATTATTCTTTGTCCCATCTCCGGCGTTTTTAGATGATATAGAATAAAAGTTGATTATCAGTACAAACAAAAAGCTAATAGCAATAGCTCATACACTGCTCTATATTCGGTAAGAACAAGAAAGAGCTATTGCTATTCAATATGATGACGGCATTTACTTACAATATTAAGCGCCTGATCAGTCAACCAATACCCGCAAAATAGCACTTCCTTGAAAACTACCTTCAACAGGGTTTCTTATATCATTAGGATGAAAGGTTGATGTGATAGAAAATGTTTTTGCAGCACCTGCGTTAAGTTTAAATTTACCTTTATATTCGGTATCGTTATATTTCAACTCACAAGAGCCACCATTACCACATTTTGTATAGTTTTCCGTTTTTCCAGAAACAGGTGCACTTCCTATTAATGAAACGGATACTGATGCATCATAATCACACGTTAGTTGATAGTTATAAGGTGGCGTCATATTGTTAATAGATTCTTCTGGGGTCATATTTCCATGAGATAAGTTAATAACTTGGTTTTTAATATTACATTTACTTGTGATACTCACAGGAATATTAATATAACTATTCATATAAGGCTTCATTGCATTACCAAATTGAAGATAACCCGTACTGTTACCACCAGACCCTTTATTTTCTTCATAAGCCCATGCAAAAGGAATATTTAAATTATATGATCCCGGATAAGCCGTCGCTCTGGACACTGCCACAGTTAATGACATAGAACGATCTAACGGAAGCACTGCAGAACCTAATCCCCAAACGGTTCCAACACTATGGCAACCACTCGGTGACTGCTTAGCATAATAATTTGGCCCTACATAAACCTGATTATTGTTATTATTGGTACCTGCTAGTGTCCAAGAGAGATTGGACAAATAATAGCTCAATCCTGATGAATGTTTTTGCCAAGTATTTGTTTGTGGCAATCTAATCCAATAGCGGTAATTTCCTTCTTCTGCCATTGAGCCTGAACCACTACAGTAAGAAGCGATAACCCGCCACCCTTTAACCTGAGGTATGGTCACCTTAATTACACCACTGGCGTTAGCATCTGTCACATTAAGCGCAGGGGCTGTTGCTGATGCAGTACTACCATTTGACGGTACATGCAAAAAATTTTGTTGCCAGCCTACCGCATATGGTGTGGCTAAAGAAAATAAAGCTATTCCTATTAATGTCTTATTCATTTAAACCGTCCTACTTTTTAGGATTACATAAACCTCAGTCTCTGATACTCATCATTGACTCTGTTTTAGGTTTAGTTATAAACAATGCTTAATGATGCGGAGGCCGTAAAATTTCCAGGAGATAAATCAGCAGTACCTGTTTTAAAAGGAACAGCAGTAATAGTAAATTGGCTCCTGTCTTGCCCTGTATTAGAAAAACCTTTTGTAATGGCATAACCTCGAGGGGCTGAACCATTCAAACGCAAAGGATTATTCTCATCAACACTCTCTCCTTGATATAAGGCAAGGCCAAATCGATTTGAATTCACGCTATCTGCGGAAACTTTAAGCACATTATCAGGCGCTCCAGCTAACTGAATGCCAGATACTTTGACGTAAGGTGAGCCCTTAAAATAAGTACATGTAATAGGAATATTTTTTGTGATAGCGCTTGTTTGACCATCGACTTTATAAGTCATTATTTGATTAAAAGAAAACTGTATAGGGATATTATTATTAACAACACAAGGTGGAACATAAATAGCGCCTGTAATAGCTATATTTATATCAACTGCCCGTGCAGTTCCTGATAGTAAATATAAAAAAATAGGCAGTATAAAATATTTACTTTTATTCATAAGAAACCTCAAATTCTACCGTGGCATTATAAACTCCAGGTACAACACTTTTTTCCTGTATTGCTTTTGGTGTCGCTTCAACAAATGCATTAAAGGTTAGCAACATCGTGCCATCGTTAAGTTGAGTTCCATTTCCACCGTTATGGTTTTCACCTAAAGTAATACGTTGGTTTCCATCTATATCAATTAATCCAATGGCTAACTTACTTTTATTAACGCCAGAAGAAAGTGTAAGGTACTTTTGTTGTTCAGCCCCCATCTCTGGCTCTGGCTGCCCATTAAATTTAATTTTCACTGATTTCCATAACGATTTTGCATCACATTGGATCAGTTTAATGGTAAATTTTTCTGCAGGTCTAACCGCAGGATATTTCCAATAATCCCTTGGTGTGCTATTTAAAAAAACCACATTTTGATTTAAACTTGGCTGATCAATTCTACATGGCGTATCAATCAAAGTACCATCAAAATTCATTGTTGTAGCCGCATTTGCAACAGGTAAAAAAATAAGCATAAAAAATAATATTTTTACCCATTCTCTATAAAAATAAATAACCATATGATCTACCTTAAATTAATTATACTGCAATTTAAGAGTTAATATATTTAACTTCCGGTCAAGAATATTTCTCTTTATTTCATCTGAAAAGAGGTAATTCAAAATAACATTATCTTTATAATGCTTTAATCTATTCATTCTTATATCAATATTTTCTACGTTATCGTTGATTTTATTTGTGAAACTTAACACACTAGTAAACGCAGGTTTACTATTTGAGCTGTTTTTAAAATCACTATAAATATTACAACCACCAATAACGACATCAATATCTTTTATGTATAGCTCTTTTAAACTAATTTCATTCGAAATAAGCTCACAAGGAGCATTTAAAAATGAGCCTTTTATATATATAAAACCATGTTGATTTTTTTCATTTTGATTATAAAAATCAATTTTTGCTCTATTAATATTAAAGAATGATTTATCTCGAGCAACAGGTTCTGCAAAGCCAATTTGAGAAATAAAAAGGCCATTAATGTAAAGCATCAACATAAAAATAAATTTTCTATTCTTCACCTTTCTATCTCCAAAATCAGTTTTTATTTTTTCTCTGCTACACAACGATTAGCTTGACATTGAAATTTAATTGTCGGTCTTCCACCATAATCATTTATATAAGATAAGTATGGCGTTGAGTACACTTTACTATTAACCCTTTGTGACGATTTAGGGGCAATCATGACTGCATTAAACTCAGAATCAACCGCTTCTTTCTTTGAACCACCAATACCGAATACAGTGACGTAATAAGGTGTTGGATTCTCTATTTCATAACCGTCAGATAGCTTATTTAAAACTAATTGATCTTGCCAAATAGCATTTGGCTCTCTCAATATTTGTTTCGGTCTATAAAACAATTTTATTTTTGTATGTAAGGCAATTTGTAATACATTATTGTCTTCAGCTTTAGGTGGAACTTCTCTAACATTAAAATAAAATAATGTTTCTCTATCGTTAGGTAACTTTTCAATATCTGGTGTCGCAGATACTTTAATTAACGCTTTATCACCAGGCTCTAATCGCTGAACTAATGGTGTGGCAATTAATGGCCCTAGCTCAATTTTTTCATTCTTATCATTTTCAATCCATGTTTGGGCTAAATAAGGTAATTGTTTATTATCATTAGTAATATTAATAACTAATGCATTTGACCCACCTTCGTATATAGCTCTTGTTCTATCTAAAGAAATTGCTGCATAGGAGTTTGATGTAACCATTAATCCTAATAATAAAAATGATATTTTTTTCATTTCAAGACCTTTGTCGTTTATTAATTACCGATATTTATTTTTCACACAATAATAATATCTTATTACTCGGTTCTATTTTATTTGGAAGTTTAGCGACACATTGTTGTTCAGCTCCCCAAGATACTCTAATTTCTTCATTTGGGTTAATACCTGTTAGCCAAGCAAAACCATCATCACTAATTATTCCTAGCTCTCGTCCTTTAGCATTACTAATTATTGAACCAAATGGTGGATAAGAGTTATCAGCTAACCTAATTATTGCAAAGGCCTTCTCACCTTTTAACACTTCAAATTTTCTATACCCAATGGCACCTTCAGTTAATGAAGATTCTACAATCGCCTGTGTCGCTTCTATATTATTAGGTAATTTAGTTAAATCGATCGTTGTTTCATTGCGATAATAACTATTAATATCGGTAACAACACCATAACCCCAATTATTGGTTGTTACACGGCCACCATCAACTGGTACTCCTGCAACACCTTCAGTATCAACTAATAAGCGAGTACCACCATTAAATCCATCTGGGTGAAGCGCTGCTCCTTTAGCGGTAATCGTTAAGCCCCCATTAGCAGAAAAACCAAATGATGAGGTATTTTTATTTGAGATAGTGGCATTCGCATTAATATTAGCGATTGAAGTATAGCGTCCATAATAGCCAGAGAAGCTTGAACTACTATCCATATCATCGCCATATGTCGTTGAAACATTTAAATTATAATTAGCTAAGTTATCTTCCGTGGTATTAAAGTACCCTATATTATGCGTATAGTTCCCCGAATTTCTTGAGCCATCATAATTTATAAATCCTCTATTATTCTCTAATGGAATACTGACTCTCGCAAAGAAGACATCATTATCTTTGCCATAGTATTTAGATCTCGATGCAGATAAATTTAATGAAATATTTTTAACTGCAAAAACATCCATATATTTATTTAAGTTAATAGAATAATAATCGGAATTACTTTGATCCCAATATGTCTGATGATTATATTGCACCCCAATTGATGTGTTATATTCAGAAAGACCTTTATTAAAGGTTACTGTATAGAGTTCTTTCTCTTTTCCAGTAAAATCATCACGATAACGTGCATCTAAATAATTTTGCATCGTCATATAATTACGTTCATTAAATCGGTATCCAGCGAAGGTTACATCCGCATCCAAATTATCAAAACGTTTAGAGTAACTGACTCGCCATGACTTACCTTGCATAGTGCCACGATCAGGTAATCGTGCATAAGATTGTGTAATATCGGCAGATACCGCACCGAAAGCGAACATATCGCGCCCAACCCCAAGTGCTACACTATTATAATCACCGGCGAAAATGGTACCACCATACATAGTCCAAGCATTACTTAAACCAAAAGCAGCTTCAGTCGTACCAAATATAGGTCCTTCTGTATTATGTAATTTATCTCTAGAGCGTCCTGCAACAACCTTATAACGAACTTGTCCCGGTCTTGTTAAATAAGGAACATAGGCTGTATCAATTTGAAATTTATTCGTCTTTCCATTTTGCTCAATAATCTCAACATCCAATTTACCACGCACCGAACTGTCTAAATCTTGAATGGCAAATGGACCTGCGGGTACTGTTGAATCGTAAAGAATACGTCCTTGATGCTTAACAACTACCCTTGCGTTAGTTTCAGCGATCCCTGTAACTTGTGGTGCATATCCCCTTAGTTGAGGAGAGAGCATCCGATCATCACTTTCTAAACTAATCCCCGTATAACGCCAGGAATTAAATATATTGGAGTTTATAAAGTTTTCACCGATGGTTAGGTTAGACTTTAAACTGCGGATCGCGCGATATCCATAAACTCGAGTAAAATTTAATAAATCTTTATTGTTTTCCGCATCACCAGAGGTTCGATTATAATTCCCTTGATAATCAGAACGAATACGCCAGCTACCGAAGTTATAACCAACAGTACCATTGTAATAAATACTTTGCGTATTGCTTCCTTCATGAGGGATATTAACATTGGTGTTAATATTATAATCAAGGATCAAACCTGAGATCCCATCATCCCAGCGAGATGGTGGTAACCAAGTAGCACTTGTATACTCAAGCCATATTTGAGGTATTTTAATTGATAATATACCTTCATTTAATTTTGTTGTAACTTCAACACCATCTAGGCTTAATAAGTCAATACATTTTCCATCATTCCATGTTGGTAGATTATTTTCTATTTTTTCCTTTAATCCTAAAGATGAAATAATATCACCTGTTAAACAGGCTTGAGATAACAGTTTTTTATTTTCATCTTGAGATTTATTTTCTCTTTCTAATACGTTAACAGTATATGTTGATGAACCGATCCCTTGTCCATTAAGTACTAAGTTAAGCTGATATTTACCCGGTAAAATATAACCGGCTTCACTAAACCTAGCAAAGTTAATATTATCTTTAGATTTAGAGTCAACAACATCTAAGTTAAACTCTACAGAATATACATTTTGAGAATAAATTATAAATAATATAGTTGCCAAAATGCTTGTAGATCTTCCACTCATATTCTCTCTGTTCATATTGGCTAATAACCTTAATTATTTAAGTCTTAAAGTTTTAATGAGAAGTTGAAAGCAGCTAATCATTCATAATTTATTTTGAATAAAACGCTTGCATAATAATCACCAGGAGTAATTACATCCAACTTTTTTACAACGTCTATTTTGTAATATAGATATGTATTATCCCCATCAACATATATTAATGGTAATGACTCTCCAGAATTAGCGCTATATCCATATTCATCTATTATTTTAAAATAGACTTCATCACTGTTATTAAATGAAAATAAATCAGCTTTAGATCCACTAACATCTGAATAAAATGTTAACGTAACGCCTTTCACTTTATCGATATTTTTAGTCTTATTAATAAATTGGCAATCAGATAATTTTATTTTTATTTTTTTACTCGCTAATAAATCATCATTATTGTTCATTTTATTAACAGGTATAGTACCTAGATCAACCAATTGATATTTACTATCCATATCTAATGTGCAAGCAGGCGAAATTACTTTTCCTAAAAACTTTGCTGTTCCTTGCCACCAAACTTTATCTGATGGGATATATTTATCCAATACAGCTCCGCTTGCATATGTTGAAAAGATTTTAGTGAAAAATAATAATATTATGATTTTTTTAAACATAGATTTTGGCCTTAAATAATCGAGAGCAGATTAACTGCTCTCGTTAAATTTAATATTTTTTATTCATAGGCTAATGTGAAGTTTGTTGTAGCGTTAAACTCACCTTCAGCAATTGTTCCGTTTGTTGCTTTCTTAGCCCAAGCTGTATACATCAGCGTATTATCATTATTACCCAGTGCTTGTAATTCACCTGCTTCATTAAATTTAACCATTGAACCAGTTGTTGTTCCTGAAATAACAATAGCAGTCCCTGTATTACCAGTTGTTGCTAACTCTTCTGTTGCACCAGTAATAGTATTTCCATTAAAGGTTACTTTTACGCCTTTATAAGAACCTGCAGCACCAGTATCAGAACCGGCTTTAGTTAAATCACAATTAACCAATTTAATTGGGATTTGTTTAACTTGAGAAATACCATCTTTCTCTAATAGGCTTTTGCTGATTTGACCAAAATCGATAGCTTGGTTAGCACTTTCGGTAGCAATACCACAAGGTGCATCAATAACTTTACCAGTGAAAGTAATAGTACCATCACCTGAAGCCGCTTGAGCAACAGTCGCAGAAAAAGCCATTGATGCAATAGCGAACATCGCTAATTTATTCAATTTCATATTTTTACCTTTATATTTAACGTAGGAATTAAAGCGTTAAAAAATTAACTATGATATATAGTTACACACATTATCCTCATCCCATCCAGAGATGATATTGTTACTTCCATTACTTTTAAAAACTTATGACTATTTAAATTTTTATATAAAATTTAAACTGTATTTATACAGATGATATAAATCATCTAAACACGCAAATAGAATGGAAACGAATCACTATTTTTTAATTTATGTTTTATAATATCTACGACAAGAACTTTTCGATAAAACTCAGACCAGTCAGCATCCAATAATTTTAATATCATATCTAATGTTTCAATATTGATACTTGTTATTCCATTTTCATATCTTGATATTTGTTGCTGACTCACATCAAGTAATTCGCCTAATTGGGCTCCTGTTAGAGATTTACGTATACGAGATTCTCTAATAAAATTTCCAATATTCTTCCTTAATAATAAAGAATCAGATCCTCTATTCTTATCGATATTCATGAAAAGCCACCTTCGTATATGTAAATTACCACTTACTTTATTCTCATTAATAAATTTAAATAGAAAAATTTAAAATACGATTTACATCTGATTTGCAGAGACAATAGTTTGCTTATCAATTTATGTAAACATGTTTAAAACGATAGATAATCAAAATACGATAGTTTACAACTATTGTTTGTTAAATATTTATCTATTTTTTGTTTCATGCATGTAGAAAAAAATGAATAAATTCAATAGTAAAATTACTTAGTCTAAATTCGTTAATAAATGCAATTTTACACGCACTGCGTGTTAATTATTTTCACTTAAGTTAAATTAATTTAGTTTACTTTAATTTTTGCGATATATTTACAATCAAAAAAAGAGCATCTCAATAAGATAAAATTAAGTAATTGATGTTTT
Organism: Proteus sp. G2675; assembly: GCF_963886535.1. Taxonomy (NCBI): domain Bacteria; kingdom Pseudomonadati; phylum Pseudomonadota; class Gammaproteobacteria; order Enterobacterales; family Morganellaceae; genus Proteus; species Proteus sp. G2675. The sequence goes on along the minus strand of NZ_CAWPCB010000004.1, from coordinate 34,112 downwards.
TTTAATAATTACAACGTTCATTTTGCTTAAAATAACACGGCTATATTGATTAGATATCCCCATCAAAGTGGGTAAAAATTATGATGAGAAAAATCGGTTTTGCTCAAATTCGCAAATCAATTTTTTTAAAATCATACTAATTCAGATATAAAAATAGCTGGTGTCTATCTCAAAAATAAGATTAGTAACAGGGTTTACTGACAATGTCGATTAAAAATCAGACGACCAAGCAGAAAAAGAAGATGTAAAATGGGTTGGATAATGTGAGAAAAGACAATATGGGGGCTTAAAGATAACGCCCAATAAACCATCTGGGCGTTTAATCGTTTCATTATATCAAGTCAGATCATTACTTATTTATTTGCGTCCTTTTTTAAGGTCTCAAATTGTGTTTGATTTAGGCCAAAATCGCCAAATTTAAGTAACGCAGGATCATGGAAGTCACTACCGCCACTTTTTAGCAAACCAAATTTATTAGCATAGTTTTGGGTCAGTTCATAGTCGATAGGTTTCATTCTAGAATGACTTATTTCTAATCCTTTCAATCCAAACTGGACATATTTTTCTATTTCATCATAGTTGTCATAGACACATGGGTGAGCAAGTATAGGAATACCACCATCTTGTAAGATAGCAGCAATTCCTTCATCAACAGGGATATATCCCATTTTTAAGTCTGTTTCTATTTTTGTTTTAGAGCCAAAAAGTTGTTTATAACGCTCTTTGGTCATTTCCTCTGGATATTTTTCTCTCAATGCTTGGAATATATTCATTTTAAAAACGATATTATATTTTGAGAACTTTTTCGCATCTTCATAACAAATATCGTAGCCTTGTTGATTGAGAGATAATATTAATTCTCGGTGAAACTGATCACGACAGTTGAGAGTGTTATCACACAGCTTGTCAACGTTGGGCGTTTTTTCGTTAAGCCAAAGTCCCACTACATGGACTTTTTTATAAACGTCAAAGTCATAACAACTCATTTCAACACCTTTGACGATATTTAATCCAAGACGCTCCCCTTCTCGGTAAATTTCGTCATAATGATTGGTAGTATCGTGATCGGTGATCGCAATAGTCTTAATGCCGTTTCTAAATGCATTTTCAAGGACATCTTTTATTTCACAAACACCATCACTATGGTTTGTGTGAACATGTAAATCAGCATAGATCATGAAGAAGTACCTCTGTTAATTCTTCCATTAAAAATAGTCGCGCAATAATCGTTAGTTACCATAAGCTTGTTATTCATATTGTTTTAACCCACGGTTAGTAAAACTGTATTTTGGTCGACATGTTTTTTATCGGTCTGAACAACGTCTAGCTTATTATCATCATTAGTAATGATGATCATCGTTGTTGGATCATAGCCTGCGGCTATTATCGCATCTAAATCAAATTCAATTAGCGTATCACCTTTTGTCACCTTCTGACCTTTAACGACACAGCATGTGAAGTGCTGTCCCGCTAAGTTAACGGTATCAATCCCCACATGGATCAGCATTTCAATATTGTTAACCAGTGTTAAGCCAATCGCATGACCAGAAGAAAAGGTAATATCAACAACGCCATCTGCAGGTGCAATCACTTTTCCTGTTGTGGGGATAATTGCCATGCCAGGTCCCATAATGCCAGAAGCAAATGTTTCATCATTAACCTCTGAAAGTGCAACCGTTTTACCTTGTAGAGGTGAAATTAACCCAACAGGTAATTTACTATTCGCTATTTGTGGTTTTTTGTTGGTTGATGCAGCTTGTTTATTATTTTCTTCTTCGTCACGGATTGGGTCATCAGTAGGATCATCAAAACCAATAATAAGCGTTGCAATAAAAGTGGCTACACTGGCAATCAATAAGGTGATTATTGCATTTACCACTTGGTTATCTGTATCAGATATCCACATTGGTAAACTTAATAACCCCGGAGTGACATAGACGAACGCTTTTAACTTAACAATACCAGCAAATAATCCTGCAATAGCACCACCAATCATACAAGCGTACATTGGTTTTTTCAGTTTGAGGTTAACCCCATACATAGCGGGTTCAGTTATACCACCAAAAAAGGCGGTAATACTGGCAGAAAAAGCTAATTGTTTTAAGGTTTTGTTTTTAGTACGTACAGAAACAGCTAAAGAAGCAGCAGCCTGAGACATATTAGAACATAGCGCCATCACACGAATAATGGGATCAAAGCCTTTTTGTTCCACTAACATAATACTGACAGGACTAAGTGCTTTATGCATACCAATAGATACTAACCATGGATAAATAGCCACTAATAATGGAATAGCAATAAAACCGGTGTGCTCTTGGATTAAGATCACCCCATCAGCAATTAATTGAGCGAACCATGAAGTGACAGGACCGACCGCAATCAACGCAATAGGTGTCGAAACTAAAATCACCAATAAAGGCACCATAAATACTTTAACCATTTCTGGCACAATACGAACAATAAAGCGTTCTATATAAGACATCATCCAAACAGTAATTAAAGCAGGGATCAGTTGAGATGAATATTTAACCAAAGCGACAGGAATATGCATAAATTCGACAGGCTCACCGGCTTTAACTAAGCTTGTCCATTCAGGGCTGACCATCGCTAAACAGACCATCGCAGCTAAATATTGGTTACAATTAAATATTTTCGCCGCCGAGAAACCAATAAATACCGGCATAAAATAGAAGGCCGTATTAAAGATAAAGTTAAGGATATAATAGGTTTGGTCACTTTTATCCAACCAACCAAGCATCGTTAATACAATAAGTAACACTTTCCCCATACCGGCACCCGCTAACAGAGGGATAACCGGAGCGATAGAGCCAGTAATTGCTGATAATATTTTATTTACGATAGACTGTTTCTTCTGGTCTTTATTATTATCATGAGGAGTATTATTTGTTTTTATCATTTTTGTTAGTTCATTAAATACTTTATCAACATCATTACCGATAACCAGTTGATATTGTCCTCCCTTCATCACATCAGATAATATTTTACTATTTGCTTTGGCTTTTGAAGGATCAATTTTATCTTCATTATGTAATGTAAAACGTAATCGAGTGGAGCAGTGTACTAATGACTTTATATTATCCTCGCCACCAACAATAGCGAGAATTTGTTTTGCAAATTCTTTATAATTCATAGCATTGCCTTTTATTTATTCTGTAAAAATAAATTAAAGATATATGGATAGAGTTGGTTATCGCCTAACCAACTAAATTTAAATGATTTATTATTACGGCATATTTTTTATTTATTCATCTTTTTATTATCCTCTGCAATTTTTGCAATATGGATTATTAGATATAAAATTTCATTGTCATCTAAGGTGCAATTATATTTATCTTTAATAAATTTACTTATTTTCAAACAGCACATATAAGGTTGATGGTACTTGTCTTTTATTATATCGAGTAACTCATTTTCTAAAGGTTCGTGATCATTTTCAGGTTGTGAAAATAATCGGATGGAGAAATAGCGAAGGTGTGTCACAAAACGACGATAATTTAACGATCCTATGTCGTACTCTATATTTAAATAATATTTGACTATATTAGTAATGCTTTGGATAAAGTGGGTCACTTTGTAGGTTTGCTGAATATTATCGTTTGTTCTAATACTGGCGATATGTAATGCAATAAATCCTGCTTCATCTTCTGGCATTGAAATGTTAAATCTATCATTAATTAATTTTAAGCCATAAAGACCAATATCAAACTCTTCACTATAAAAATTTTTTATCTCCCACAATATTTTATTTCTTATAAAAGTCCCTTCTTTATACCGTTCAATGCTGGCTTGAATATGGTCGATCAATGCAATATAGATACTATCTTGTGTATCTAAGGTCATTTTTTCTTTTGCATACTGAATAATATTGTCCGCAATTTCTACGTAATCTAACGTAATATTCGATAAAAGATCGAGCACTCTCTGCGGACAATTTTTAGGACTTAAGATAAATTTTTTGGTTATTTGTTCAGATGTTATCTCATCACCTACTTTTTTGGCGTAGGCAATCCCTTTTCCCATGACGATAATTTCTTTTTCTGCTTCATCCAGAGAGATCACAACACTGTTATTTAATATTTTTTTAATTTTCATGTTCATCTGGCATGCTCAAAAATTTTCTTTTATTAAGGCTTAAAAACGCAAAAACCCATTTGTAGACAAAAAATACTTTTCATCTACAAATGGGTTTTGTGTAGTAAGCCAGGTACTATTACAATCCCTACGTTTACTAGGACGTTAACATGGGATATTTATATCGTCAAACTTAGCACGGTAAAGTTAGTAATAGATCACATATTTATCCGACTTATTAAAAAAGGGATTGTTTAAGGTAAGAACGATACCGGCTGATGGCTTTATATTTTAATTTATAACCATATGATAATATTTTATAAAAAAATAAATATCCTCTAGGTTAGTTCGAACACTTAAAAATAACTTTTTTATCAGAAAAAATGACATTAATATCATTAGTATAAGTTTATTTTAATATAATAGGTCTATCTAAAGGTAAAAAATGTTAAAAATCAGAATATCACGCCCTTCAGAAGCACCTGAAATCATACAAATCTGGAAAAATTCAGTCGATGCTACACATGACTTTCTGACAGCTGACGATCGCCAAGAGATTGAAAAAGAAGTTATCGGTTTTTTTTCCGAAACACCGGTATGGGTTGCTACTAATCAAGAAGATCGCCCACTCGGCTTTATGTTTTTACATGACGGTCATCTAGAGGCACTTTTTATCGATGCATCAGCACGCGGGTTAGGGATAGGAAAACAGTTAATATCACACGCATTAACTCTTCATCCTAATTTAAGCGTTGATGTCAATGAACAAAATCAGCAAGCCGTCGGTTTTTATCAGCATATGGGCTTTCAAATATCTGGACGTTCGGAGTTGGATAATCAAGGAAGAGCGTACCCATTATTGCATCTAAGTAGAGCTAAGGCGATCACCCTTTAGTTTTACAAGCTTGTACGTATATAGATTGCTATAACTCTAGAATAGAGAAATACCTTTATGCTTATTACTTACGCACGATGAATATTAGTAAAAGCGGCTTTATGTTTACCTCTGCAGGGGAATAGCGAAGTAACTTGCTCAATACTCAATAAAAGAAAGCGTATCTAGCGAAATAGATATCCTGCACAAATATGAGTCTAAGATAACTAAGTAGCAAGTTTCAAATGCCCAAACTTCTCACGCTTTGCTTTCATTTCTTCTTCAAGGCGACGGGACTCCTGCCCTGTTTCAATCGCCGTAGAGGTTGTTACCGAACGAATAAGTTGAGTACGAGTTGGTTTTGTTACTTGAACTAATTCATTCTTTTTCATACTAGTCTCACTTCAAACGGGCGATAGTGCATTTTATTATCGTTGTTTTATATTCAATGTAGATTATTTTTCTAGTTAAAAATTAGCCAGTTGTTTTTCTAAATTAGGGCAACAGGATAACTGCAAATCTGAAAAGTCGCTTAACTTAGTGTGTCAATCAGAACCTTGGCTAATATTTAATCTTAAAGACCAAGCTTATTCTTTTAAAACTTCATACGGTGTTTTACCAGCATGAGCTGAATGGAATCGATGACAATTAAATATCACCGTAAAATAAGACATAACAACAAACGTTCCTATAAAATCAATTAATCCATCTATCAGCGGAACTGACATGACTATAAAACGAGCATATATGAATAACCGGCGTGCTATAAATCCCAATTAAACTAATATTTTGTGTTTTTTCTTGCGATCCCCTTTTATGATGGTTAAATAGAATTGTAAAGTTTTGTTTAACCATCAAAGGGTATTGAAATGAAGAAAGTTTTAAAATGGGTGTTGATTGTTCTTGTTGTGCTAATCATTATTGGCATATTTGCCGGCAAAGATAAAGATGGTTCTGATAAAAAACCAGAAGCAGTAAAATCTTCTGAACAAAAAATAGCAATGACAGACAAAGAATACAAGATGGCTGAGTTAATCATTAACAATGATGTGATGAATTCACTGAATGGTAATGATTCACAAATAACTACAGATTATATTCGTGTTACAGCTAGAGAGATGCAACAGACTTATGCTAGCAATGAGGCAAGAGGAGATAAAACCTATAAAGGTAAGAACATTATTATTACAGGCATTATTAAATCTATAGACTCAAGTATTGGCGATATACCTGTTGTTAGCTTAAACACAGGAGAGATGTTCTCTACTGTAAGACTTCATCTAGCAAAACCATACAGAGATATGGCTGCTGATTTAGATAAGAATCAAAAAATAACACTTGCCTGTGTTGGTGACAGCGTAATTATAGGCTCTCCAGGGCTAAAAGATTGCAAACCGGTACCTGCTGTCGCATCAAAAATAACAAACGAGCAAATGAAGTTTGTTAATAAATTTATTAAGGGAAACAATGAAGTACCTAATGAAATAAAGCAAATAGTATTACTTGCTAAAGTATTAGGTAAAGAAACAGGTGATTTCTCTCAATGCCAAGATATTAACTCTCAATGCATGAATGACTCAGTAAAAGTATTAAAGAGTATTAGCAAAGAAAAACTACAAGAAGAAGCTAAGTTACTTGGCGTTGAAATGTAGCTTTTAGGTACAACTATCCTGATTAAATTTTAAAACAAGGGCATCCGTGCCCTTTATTGTTTTCTGCAAGCACCAATCCAAACTTATTCTGAATATAGCCAAACGGTGGATTTGTATAGTCTAAATACACATAACGCTACACTTTCACAGAACATCATAAAAATAAGCCATCACTCATACTTTTATTGGCAAAGATATTTAGATGATTAAAGCAACACACTGAAACCTTATGGTATGATGCCGTATGATGTTTGTGAAATAAAACCAGATAGAGTTTAACAACCAACACTCACAAACGAGATAAACTTCAATACGTTAAGAAAGACGACACCATGACTGACAGCCAAAATTTCGAATCCCACACCCCCATGATGCAGCAGTATCTTAAGCTTAAGGCAGAGCACCCAGAAATCTTACTGTTTTATCGTATGGGTGACTTTTATGAACTGTTTTTTGATGATGCTAAAAAAGCCTCACGCTTATTAGATATTTCATTAACAAAACGAGGTCAGTCGGCAGGTCAACCTATTCCTATGGCTGGCGTTCCTCATCATGCGGTTGAAAATTATCTGGCTAAATTAGTGCAATTGGGGGAATCCGTTGCCATCTGTGAACAAATTGGTGATCCGGCCACCAGCAAAGGCCCTGTTGAGCGTAAAGTGATCCGTATTGTCACACCGGGCACCGTTACGGACGAAGCGCTACTTGAAGAGCGCCAAGACAATCTATTAGCCGCTATCTGGCAAGATAAAAATGGCGCTTTTGGTTATGCCACTTTAGATATTACTTCTGGACGTTTTCGGGTCACTGAAATGCCGGATAGCGAAAGTATGGCTGCTGAACTGCAACGCACTCACCCTGCAGAACTACTCTATCCAGAAACCTTTGAGTCAATGGCATTAATTGAGCGTCAGCAAGGTTTACGCCGACGTCCAATTTGGGAATTTGAGTGTGAGACCGCCAAACAGCAACTTAATTTACAGTTTGGAACCCGTGATTTAACTGGATTTGGTGTTGAAAATGCCCGACTTGCACTTTGTGCCGCAGGTTGCTTATTACAATATGTTAAAGATACGCAACGCACTGCGTTGCCTCATATTCGTAGCATTACCATGGAGCGTCCACAAGATACCATTATCTTAGATGCAGCTACTCGCCGTAATTTAGAATTAACCCAAAATCTTGCTGGCGGTTGTGATAACACCTTGGCATCTGTACTTGATCTGTGCGTGACCCCAATGGGAAGCCGTATGCTCAAACGTTGGATACACACCCCTTTACGCCAGCGTGAACAATTAATTAAACGCCAAGATGCCATTAGCGCCTTACAACCCCTCTATTTTGAATTACAGCCTTTTTTACGTCAGGTGGGTGATTTAGAGCGGGTACTTGCTCGTTTAGCATTGCGATCCGCTCGTCCTCGTGACTTATCACGTATGCGCCATGCCTTTCAACAATATCAAGATATCCACCAAGTGCTTGATCAGGCGGATATGCCCTATATTAAAGAATTACAGCAGCGTATCAGCCAGTTTGATGAGTTGCGTGAATTACTGGAAAATGCCATTGTTGAAACACCACCCGTATTAGTACGCGATGGGGGGGTGATAGCCTCTGGTTATAATGCAGAATTAGATGAATGGCGAGCACTGGCTGACGGTGCGAGTGACTATCTTGAAAAGCTTGAAGTTCGTGAACGTGAAAAATGGGGTATTGATACCTTAAAGGTTGGCTTTAATGGGGTTCATGGTTACTACATACAAGTCAGTCGCGGCCAAAGCAATTTAGTTCCAATGCACTATGTGCGTCGTCAAACACTGAAAAATGCTGAACGCTATATTATTCCTGAACTAAAAGAGTATGAAGACAAGGTATTAACCTCTAAAGGTAAAGCATTAGCAATTGAAAAAATGCTCTACGAAGAGCTTTTCGAAAAACTATTACCTCATCTAACCGCCTTACAAACCAGTGCTGAAGCGTTAGCTGAAACCGATGTTCTGGCTAATCTCGCTGAGCGTGCAGAATCACTCAATTATACACGCCCTGAATTAACAGAAAAAACAGGTATTCAAATCACTGGTGGACGTCACCCTGTTGTAGAACAAGTACTGAGTGAGCCATTTATCTCAAACCCTCTACAACTCGCGCCTCAACGCCGTCTACTCATTATTACCGGCCCTAATATGGGCGGTAAAAGTACCTATATGCGTCAAGCGGCATTAATTACGCTACTGGCTTATATTGGTAGTTTTGTGCCCGCAGAAAAAGCGGTAATAGGCCCAATTGATCGTATTTTTACCCGCGTGGGTGCTTCTGACGATCTGGCTTCGGGTCGTTCAACATTTATGGTGGAAATGACAGAAACCGCAAATATTCTTCATAATGCCACTGAAAACAGTTTAGTGTTAATGGATGAAATTGGCCGAGGCACTTCTACTTATGATGGGCTTTCTCTCGCTTGGGCTTGTGCCGAAAATTTAGCGAATCGCATTAAAGCGATGACACTCTTTGCCACACACTATTTTGAATTAACGACACTGCCAGAAAAACTAGAAGGCACTGCCAATATTCACTTAGATGCGGTAGAGCATGGTGAGACTATTGCCTTTATGCACAGTGTTCAAGAAGGTGCTGCCAGTAAAAGTTATGGTTTAGCGGTTGCGGCATTAGCCGGTGTGCCAAAAGAGGTGATCCGCCGTGCAAAGCAGAAATTAAAAGAGCTGGAAACCCTATCTGGTCATTCAGGGGCAAGCCATGTAGAAACGTCACAACTAATGTTATTAGCAGATATTGAGCCTTCTGAAGTTGAATTAGCATTAAATAAAATTGATCCGGATTCATTAACACCAAAACAAGCGTTGGAATTGCTCTATCACTTAAAAGAGCTAAATAAATAACAAAAGAAAAGCCGATTAGTTAATTTAACTAATCGGCTTGATAACGCATTGGGCACCTAAAGCAACTAGTTCATCTTAAAAAGTGCCTCTATGCATAATCCTTGCCCTTGCAGAATATCTTTTAAACGACGTAATCCCTCAACTTGGATTTGACGAACCCGCTCTCTTGTCAAACCAATTTCTCGACCAACATCTTCTAATGTTTCAGCCTCGTAACCCAGTAATCCAAAGCGACGCGCTAATACTTCGCGCTGTTTTGGATTTAATTCAAATAACCATTTTACGATATTTTCCTTGAGGTTATTATTTTGAATGGTTGCTTCTGGCCCTTCTTCATTTTCGTCTGAAATAATATCTAGTAAGGCTTTATCTGAATCCCCACCAATCGGTGTATCAACGGAAGAAATACGTTCATTTAAACGTAGCATTTTGCTGACATCATCGACGGGTTTATCCAGCGTTTGCGCAATTTCTTCAACACTTGGCTCATGATCGAGCTTATGTGCTAATTCTCTTGCGGTTCTTAAATAGACATTGAGTTCTTTAACGATATGAATGGGGAGACGAATAGTGCGGGTTTGGTTCATAATGGCACGTTCAATAGTTTGACGTATCCACCATGTGGCATAGGTTGAAAAACGAAACCCTTTTTCAGGATCAAACTTTTCAACAGCACGAATAAGGCCTAAATTACCTTCTTCAATTAAGTCAAGAAGAGCTAACCCTCGGTTCGTATAACGGCGAGATATTTTAACAACTAAACGTAGATTACTCTCTATCATCCGTTGTCTTGACGGGATATCACCTCGTAACGCTCTACGAGCAAAGAATACTTCTTCTTCAGCACTCAACAATGGAGAATAGCCAATTTCTCCTAAATAGAGCTGAGTTGCATCTAACGCACGCTGATTGACTCCTTCAATGAGTTCAATTTCATCTTGAGCGTCAGATTCATTTTCAGCCTCTTTTGTTGCGGCTGCTTCATCGAACTCTTCCATGTTCTCATCAATATCATCAGTATATAACTCGTCTACTCTTAGCGTACTTTGGCTCATCAGCTGCTCCTACCCTTGATAATTTAGGTAAACGACGCTCTTAATGAGATCGATTTACCAGTTTATCGCTGTGTCACGACACAACGGGTTTACTGATTTTCCCTTGTAACGAATTACAAAATAAAAAATAACATAATCTGTTTTACTGTTAATTTACTTTATAGTTTATTCAATATATTTATTAACTATAAGTATTAGTTATTAACAGCAATTATTATTATTTTACGTATATTTATCTATACGTATATTCACTGTTTAACAAGCAATATGTGACAATGTACATCAAAAAAAAGATAAACAAAAATCCGCAATAATAAAATAATATTCAATAATATATATTATTCTAAAGATAAGACAAAAAACAAACCTATAATAAAAACAATAAGTTAATTCAATACACTATCTTTGAATACATTAGATTTTTATTCATACTTTTAACTAACGTTTTTTAGCATACTCATTCATTGTTCGATAATCAACAGTCTAATTTAATCTTATCTATAATTTGACAGAAATATCTCATTTTGCTTACGTTCCAACTAAGCAATCTTACTTAGTGAAAGAAATTTATTTTCAAGGTTTTAATTAATTTAATAACTAAAAAAGCCCTTTTGTTAATATTAACAAAAGGGCTTAATTTTCAGATTATTCACTAACAACGTTAAGCGTTTATTTATCTTTTAGGTAAATAGCTCATTGGGTTAAGTGATTTTTCTTTATAACGGATCTCAAAGTGTAATCGAACAGAACTAGTACCAGTACTTCCCATGGTCGCAATTTGCTGTCCTGCATTTACATTTTGCTGTTCACGTACCAAGATTGTATCGTTATGAGCATAAGCACTGAGATATTCATCATTATGTTTAATGATAACTAAATTACCATAACCTCGTAATGCGCTCCCTGCATAAACCACTTTACCTGCGGCTGTTGCCACAATGGGTGAACCTCGTGTACCACTAATATCAATACCTTTATTACCACCAGGCGCATTTGAGTAGCTCTCAATAATTTTACCTTGTGCTGGCCATACCCATTTACCTGTTGCGGCTGCAGGTTTAGAGGTTGCCGTTGTGTTATTACTGGTTGTTGCCGAAGTTGTCGGTGTCGAAGTCGTTGTCTTTGGCGGTGTCGTTGTTGTTGGTTTCGTGATCAACGGCCCCATTGAGCTATTATTATTTGACGGCTTAGTTTGTGCTGTCTGAACACCTTCACTACTTGGTTTATTAATTACTGAAGTATTTACATTGGTATTGGTACCGGTATTAACTTGACGGTTACCAATCTTAAGTACTTGTCCAACATTTAAGCTATATGGCTCTGGAATATTGTTCATTGAGGCCAAATCTTTTACATCACTATCCGTGATCCACGCAATATAAAACATTGTATCGCCACGTTTAACCGTATAAGTGTTACCGCTGTAATTCCCTTTAGGGATATTGTCATAATTACGGTTATACACAATGCGTCCGCTACCATCCGTATTGACATTTTGAGGGGTAACATTTTGCGTACGAGGCTGGCTTTGAGGCTGCGCGGTTGTGTTATTCACTCTAATAGAAGGAGGAGGCGTTGTTTGTAACGGAGTTGAACCTCTTTCAATAGGTGTTGCCACTCCTGCATTACTGTTAGTTGTAACAGGTGATGTAGAAACGGTACGATTTGACGAACTATCATTGACAGAGGTTATCGGTGCAGGACGATAAGGCGTGTCGGCACAGCCTGTTAATGCAAATCCGATTACCGAACACATGATTGCCCAGCGGACATGCTTAATTGGGCTTTCTGAATTCATACTTCCTTCTCCCTTTTAAAAGGCATTAGCGTCTAGCAATTTGTTGAGTAACACAAAGAGACTGCAATTTTTTGAAAATATTTCATTTATTAGTGCAGATTACGACAAGCTACAAAAAAGCAGTAATAAAAAATGGTCAGATTTATCTGGAAGTTATGCTAACTCACCCGCAATTAGGGGGACAAAGCGTACAGCCTCGATAGATTGATAGTGAAAATCATTACCTAAACGACGAATAAACTTAAGCATCTGCTGCTGTTCACCGACAGGAATGATCATCCTGCCACCATCAGCTAATTGCATCAAGAGTCGTTGCGGTACTTCTGTTGCACAGGCAGTAACAATAATAGCATTAAAGGGGCCTTTTGATACCCAACCTTCCCAACCATCACCATGACGAGTCGAAATATTATGTAAATCAAGGTGTTTAAAGCGTCGTTTTGCCTGCCACTGCAATATTTTTATCCGTTCAACTGAACTGACATGATGCACTAAGTTTGCTAATACTGCAGTTTGATAACCAGAGCCTGTGCCAATCTCTAACACAGAATCCGTTGCTTGTAATTCAAGCAGTGATGTCATTTTAGCAACAATATAAGGCTGTGAAATAGTTTGACCATTACCAATAGGTAAAGCCGTATTTTCATAAGCCTTATGGGAGAGCGCTTCATCAATAAATAGCTCTCGGGGTACTTTGCTCATAGCTTCCAACAGACGCTCATCATTGATGCCGTGTTGTTTTAACATTGTCAGTAAGTCTTTCATTGACCGACTTAACATGTTTTTTCGACCTCTGCTTTATTTAACCAATCTTTTAATAACTCAAGCGCTTTATACGCTGTTGAATCAACATGTAATGGTGTGATGGAAACATAACCTGCATCAACCGCTGCAAAATCTGTATCCGGCCCCACATCATTTTTTTCGCCAGGAGGCCCGATCCAATAAAGGGTATTTCCTTTCGGATCTGTTTGTGTATAAACATGTTGTGAAGCATGACGACTTCCACAACGTGTTATACGAAAACCTTTGATCTCCGCTAACGGAATATCAGGCACATTAATATTTAAAATATTCCCAGCTCTTAAAGGCACTCGTTGTAGCATAGCTAAAACATCACAAGTCACTTGGGCTGCTGTGTCAAAATGCGTTTCGCCATCAAGTGATACCGCAATCGCAGGTAAACCTAAGAACCGGCCCTCTGTAGCGGCAGCAACAGTACCAGAGTAAAGCACATCATCCCCTAAATTAGGGCCATGATTAATGCCAGACACCACAATATCTGGACGCGGTCTGACGAGATGATTAACACCGAGATAGACACAATCCGTGGGTGTACCTTCAACTATCGCAATATCACCATTTTCATGTCGCTGTTTACGTAACGGTCTATCAATAGTTAATGAATTGGATGCTGCACTACGATTGCGATCCGGTGCGACAATTTGTACATCATAACGCTGGCGTAAGGCTTTTGCGAGTGTCTGTATCCCTTTTGCCATAACACCATCGTCATTACTCACTAATATTTTCAGCATCAATATTCCCTAATAATATCAATTCACGGACAACGCTAGTGGCAAAACTTCCTGCTGGCAAAAAGAACGATAAAGAAACCGTAGTATCATCTAGCCAATGCCATGACATATTTTCTGGTAGCAAATTAATCGCACGGCGAGTGGTATCAACTCGCTCTTGTTGCGCTAATGACCATAATGCTTCGTAGTCAGCTAAGCTGTCGGTTTCAAATATCAGTGCTTGAGCTTGTGTACCTAAGTCACCTTTACCCGGCAATGGAGCGGTAATATGTATATCATGCTCTTCATAGCGTGTTTGTGTTTGGGCAAGTTCTGCTTCTTCTGCCACAAACCAACTTCTTTTACCGTGCAATTGCATCGCATCACCACAAAGCACTTGAGTATAAATATGACGCTCAAGTCGTTGGCTCACCAGATGATTAAACATCGCACTACGTGCAGCAGAGAGATAAAAGCTACGTTTGCTACGCTCTTTTACCCGAATTTCATTGGTTGCCCAACGCCATGCTTGGCGTAAATTGTCGCCATTACGACCAAAGCGTTGCACACCAAAATAGTTAGGAACCCCTTGTTTTTGTATCTCTACTAGACGAGTTTCCACCGATGTCACATCGGAGATATCACGTAATACTAAGGTGAAATGGTTCCCTTTTAATGTCCCAATACGTAGCTTACGTTGCTGGCGGGTAGTTGCTAATATTTCGCAACCTTCTAACGTAAATTGACTAAAGTCGGGCATCTCTTTACCCGGCATACGCAAACAAAACCATTGTTCCGTAACCGCATTTCTGTCTTTGAGCCCAGCATAACTAGCATCTCGAGGATGAATACCGGCAAATTTGGCTAACTTTTCAGCCACAAAAGCCGTATTACAACCTGTTTTTCTGACTCTAACCATCACATGTTCGCCTTCACCATCTAAGGTAAAGCCGAGATCTTCGCTGACCTTAAAATCTTCTGGTGTCGATTTTAATCGCCCTGTCGCTGTCGGTTTGCCATGTAGCCAATGAAGTTCTGGTAAATCACTCATTAAGATAAAGACTCTTTGATTAATAACACCACCGCTTCACAAGCGATACCTTCTTTGCGTCCTACAAAACCTAATTTCTCAGTAGTGGTCGCTTTAACGTTGATATCATCGACATGACAATGGAGATCTTCAGCAATATTGACACGCATTTGTGGAGTATGAGGTAGCATTTTAGGTGCCTGAGCAATAATAGTGACATCAAGATTACCAATACGGTAACCTTTAGCCATCACTCTTGAAAAGGCTTCGCGCAATAATACTCGGCTATCCGCACCTTTATAAGCCGGATCTGTATCAGGAAATAATGTACCAATATCGCCCATCGCAACAGCACCTAAAATGGCATCTGTCACCGCATGTAGTACAACATCGCCATCTGAATGGGCTAGTAGACCTTGTTCATAAGGAATTCTCACACCACCAATAATAATTGGGCCTTCTCCGCCAAATTTATGTACATCATAACCGTGTCCAATTCTCATATTATGTGTTCCTTATGCTGGTAATTTGTCGAGAGAGGAAAAATTCTGCAAGAGCCAAGTCTTCTGGTTGTGTGACTTTTATATTATCCGCACGGCCTTTAACTAATAAGGGTTCATATCCACCAAATTCCATCGCAGATGCTTCATCAGTAATGGGTACGTTTTGTGCCAATGCGTTTTCAAGATTTTGTTTTAACAAGGCCGCTGGGAAAAATTGTGGCGTTAAAGCATGCCATAGCGTGTCTCTTGCCACTGTTTTTTCAATATGGTTATCTTGTTGATGACTACGTTTCATCGTATCACGCACAGGAGAGGCTAAGATCCCGCCACAAAATTGAGGATCAAGATGGTTATCATCAATGAGTTGAATAAGATTATCCAAATCACTAAAGGACAGGCAAGGTCTTGCCGCATCATGAACTAGCGCCCATGTATTTTGCGCAAGATGTTCTGTAATATAGCGAAGCCCTGATAATACCGAATCAGCACGTTGTCCCCCTCCTTTAACGACAATAATTCGTTTATCTTTAGCAAGGGCTAGGTGATAAAAATAGTCATCTTCTGGGTTAATTGCGACAATAATTTGCGAAATGCGTGGATGTTTTAATAGCGCATTAATAGTATGTTCAAGGATAGTCAATCTGCCAATTTTAAGGTATTGCTTCGGGCAGGTTGCTTGCATTCGACTACCTATGCCGGCAGCGGGAATAACCGCCACAATAGGAAAAGTAGAGTTTGGTATATTCATTATAGTATTTATATCAAGGCACACTATTAATTCAACAAATTAACGACGTGGTTGGGATTTATCATTAACAATACGATAAAAGCTTTCATTAGGCTTTATCATGCCAAGTTCACTACGAGCACGCTCATCTAATGCTTCTTGCCCGCCATTGAGGTCATCAATCTCCGCAAATAAGCGATCATTACGCGACTTTAATTGTGCGTTTTGCGCTAATGCAGATTCAACTTCTTGACTTACTTTGTTGTAATCATGAATACCATTTTTACCTAACCACAATGAATATTGTAGAAAACCAAGTAAGATCAGAAGTAAGACTGTTAATTTCCCCATTACCACCCCCAAAATGAATGGGCTAATCATCCCACAACTCTCCCATCTGCGCCACAAAAGCGCGCAGATATATTACATGAATATTCGTATTCCCCCCACCCTTAACATAAACAATCACGCTATTTTTCAGATAAAGTATAAGTTATATGCTTAAAAGCGCGTTTTTATCTACTGGAGTGGTGAGTAAAGAAGTGGTATTTACACTGTATTTGCCGCCAAATCAGTTTATTAAAAAACCCCTTCTATCCCTACATATTTTCCCAGATAAGAGAAAATGATGTAGAGATATGATTAGCGGTAAATTTGTTGTTGCTGTAAATAAGCGAGGATTTGTTGTGTAAGCTCATTAATCGCGAGTGAGCCGTCTAAATGAATTTCTGGCGCAGTGGGTGGTTCATAAGGTGAATCAATGCCGGAAAACTGTTTGATCTCTCCTCGTCGTGCTTTTTGATAGAGGCCTTTAGGATCACGTGCTTCACAAAGGGCTAAAGGTGTATCAACAAAGATCTCAATAAATCGCCCTTGAGCAAACCTTTCTCTTACTTGTTGTCTATCTTGCTGATAAGGAGAAATAAATGCTGTTAAGACAATTAATCCGGCATCAACCATTAGTTTAGCCACTTCCCCTACACGGCGAATATTTTCATGCCTATCTTGTTCACTAAACCCAAGATCATGGCATAAACCATGGCGTAGATTATCACCATCTAATAAATAGGTGCGGATAGGCGCATGGAGTGTCGAGTACTGATATAAGGTTTGCTCTAGCGCATCAGCCAGTGTTGATTTACCTGAGCCAGATAACCCAGTAAACCAAAGTACACATCCTTTGTGTACCTGTTGTGCTTCACGCTCTTTTAACCCTATTTGATGAGGATGCCAGACAATATCTTGATGTATCGTCACTATTTTCCTCCCAGTAAGTCTCTTGCGCCCCAATGCGGAAAATGGCGGCGGATCAACTGATTGAGTTCAATTTCAAATGCATCGTATTGGGAAGTTGTGGGTTGCACGTTGTCGCGAATTTCTCGAATAAGACCAGCACCCACCGTGACATTGCTTAATCTATCAATAAAAATAAGCCCTCCTGTTTGTGCATTAAGTTGATAGTTATCCAGCACCAATGGCTCTTCAAATAACACTTCAACATGCCCAATGGCATTTAGCGCTAAACTTTCGGTCACTTGTTGAGTGAGCTTATCCACATCAACTTGATAGTGAATATTCTCTATTTTGGCACGACTTTTTTTGCCCGCTACTTTGATATCAAGGGTTTGTCCCTGTACTAACGGTTGTTCTGACATCCATACGATATCCACCAACGCATGATTGCTAACATTAGCAGTGGTATCGTTAGCATCAACAATAATGTCGCCACGACTAATATCGATTTCATCCGCTAACACCAGTGTAATCGCTTGACCCACTTGCGCCTGAGTCAGATCGCCATCAAAAGTCACAATACGTTTAATGGTTGAACGCTGTCCTGAGGGTAATACTTTGATTTGTTGTCCTTGATAAAGAGAGCCTGATGAAACTGTGCCACTGTAGCCTCTAAAATCTAAATCAGGACGATTCACATACTGTACAGGAAAACGCAATCTTTGAGATTTAGCCCCTAATTTAAATTTAACCGGCGCATCTTCAAGTAATGCCAGCAGTGTTTTTCCTGTATACCAAGGCATATTTAATGAAGGAGATACTACATTATCCCCCTCCAGTGCAGAGATAGGCACAAATTCGATAGTGAGATCGCGCGGTAATTGTTGTGCAAAGTGCAGGTAATCTTGTTGGATCGACTCAAAGATCTCTTGTTGATAATCAAGTAGATCCATTTTATTAATCGCGACCACTAAGTGACGGATCCCAAGGAGTGTGCTAATAAAACTATGGCGGCGAGTTTGCTCTTGTACCCCTTTTCGAGCATCGATCAGCAGAATAGAAAGCGTACTCGTTGATGCTCCTGTCGCCATATTGCGGGTATATTGTGCATGTCCCGGCGTATCGGCAATAATAAATTTTCGTTTGGCTGTTGAAAAATAGCGATAAGCTACATCAATAGTGATCCCTTGCTCTCGTTCAGCCGCTAAACCGTCCACCAGCAAAGCGAGATCTAATTTTTCACCTTGAGTACCAATCTTTTTACTCTCGTTTTGTAAGGTGGAGAGCTGATCTTCGTAGATCTGCCGCGTATCATGAAGTAAGCGACCAATTAAGGTGCTTTTTCCATCATCAACATTGCCACAGGTTAAAAAACGTAATAACCCTTTGTTCTGTTGTGTTTTTAAATAATTTTCTACACCACCTGATTGTGCTATTTCACCGGCGATCAGTTGGTTGGTTTTGATGGCTGCAAGTCCCATAGTGACTCCTATTAAAAATAACCCTGACGTTTTTTAAGTTCCATTGAAGCAGACTGATCACTGTCAATTAAACGCCCTTGTCGCTCGCTACTGGTGGAAATTAACATCTCTTCAATAATGGCGGGTAATGTGTCTGCTTGTGAAGGAATAGCGCCCGTTAATGGCCAGCAGCCTAATGTTCTAAAACGTACTTTTTGTTGTGTGATCACCTCTCCAGCTTTTAGGTCGATTCGATCATCGTCAACCATAATCAAGGTACCATCCCGCTCAATAACTGGACGGTGTTTAGCGAAATAGAGCGGCACAATATCGATGTTTTCTAAATAGATATATTGCCAAATATCTAGCTCCGTCCAATTTGATAATGGAAAAACGCGAATACTTTCCCCTTTATTAATTTGGCCGTTGTAGTTTTGCCATAATTCTGGACGTTGATTTTTCGGATCCCAACGATGAGATCTATCTCTAAATGAGTAAATACGCTCTTTAGCACGCGATTTTTCTTCATCACGACGCGCCCCACCAAATGCGGCATCAAAACCATATTTATCCAGAGCTTGCTTAAGACCTTCTGTTTTCATGATATCTGTATGCTTGGCGCTACCATGAATAAAGGGATTGATCCCCAATTGTGCCCCTTGGGGATTACGATAAACTTTGAGATCAAAACCATACTCTTTGGCCGTTTTATCGCGAAACTCATACATCTCACGAAATTTCCAACCCGTATCAACATGTAAAAGAGGAAAAGGTAATTTCGCCGGATAAAAAGCCTTACGTGCTAGATGCAACATCACCGAAGAATCTTTGCCTATTGAGTAAAGCATGACGGGATTTTCAAATTCAGCGACAACTTCACGCAGTATATAAATGCTTTCTGCTTCTAATTGCTGAAGATGAGTTAATTGTGTTTCATTCATAACAACCTCGTTTAGGCAAAATGAACCAAAGATGAGTGGATGGCAGAGGTATGTTGAGTTTGTCTATCACCAAACCACGCAAGTTGGTGATGTAATGCAGCAACTTCTCCAACGATTAATAATGCCGGGGTGGGAGCTTGCTTAGCTAATTGCGCTAATTGTGTTAAATTTCCCGTTAAGATCTGTTGATCATGGCGTGTACCGCAACTAATGACGGCAATAGGGGTGAGTGGTGAACGACCTTGCTCTATTAAACGCTGGCTAATAAGTTCTGCTTTCGTCGTTCCCATATAAATTGCTAACGTATGATTAGCTTGCGCTAAAGCTTGCCAATCTGGCTCTATCCCCCCTGATTGGCAATGCCCAGTCATAAAAGTGACACTTTGCGCATAGTTACGATGAGTTAATGGAATACCCGCATAAGCACTGGCCCCACTAGCTGCGGTAACACCGGGAACAACTTGAAAAGGAATGCCATGTTGTACCGCAATTTCAAGCTCTTCTCCTCCGCGTCCAAAAATAAAAGGATCGCCCCCTTTTAGTCTGACAACTCGTTTACCAAGCTGAGTATATTTCACGATCAATTGATTGATTTCTTCTTGCAACGTACTGTGTTGCCCCGCTCTTTTACCCACACAAATTCTATCAGCATCACGGCGTACCAGTTCTAAGATGTCTGCACTGACTAAACTGTCATAAAGTACCACCTCGGCCTGCTGGATAACTTGCAAACCTCGTAAGGTTAATAACCCGGCATCACCCGGCCCTGCCCCCACTAAAGCAAGCTCACCTTGTGGGCTATCTGGATGAGACAGTTGTTGTTCGAGCTGTGCTTGCGCTTGTATTAATTGACCACTTGCCACTAATGAGGCAAATTTGCCACTAAACGCTTGCTCCCAAAAGCGGCAACGTGCTTGAAAACCAGTCAGTTTTTGTTTCACTTTATTGCGCCATTTCCCCGCAATAGTCGCCATAGCCCCTAATGAGGTAGGCAATAATGCCTCTAGCTTTTCCCGTATCATACGAACTAAAACAGGGGCTTTGCCCGCTGATGAAATGGCAATTAATATCGGATTTCTATCGATAATGGCAGGAAAGATAAAAGAGCATTGGGGTTGAGAGTCGACGACATTGACAAAAATGTGGCGTGCTTGCGCATCTAGATACACTTGTTGATTTAATACCTTATCGTCTGTTGCCACGATCACCAGCATCATGCCAAGTAAATGCTCTGACTGATATTGCCCAGCAATCCACTCAATTTGATTTTGCTGATAAGCAAGATGCAATTCATCACATAACTGTGGCGCGATAACACGTAACCGAGCGCCCGCTTTTAATAACAGTACGGCTTTACGCGCAGCGACATGCCCACCGCCAACCAGTAATACTGGGCGCTGTTTTAATTCCACAAATAAGGGTAGGTAATCCATACGCGTATCTCACATTTTTATTGTTTACTTATATGAATAACGACTATAAAAGGTGCATTCGGGGTTATGAAATGACAAAAAGCTATGTGATGGAACAGAAAGGAATAAGCAAAAACATAATAATTTCAAATGGTTATTATTTTACTCACGACAAAGAGGGCAACAGATGACTCTATTGCCCACTCAAAATAAATAGCGATATTAATAATGAATAATAATATTATTCGTGTAATCCACACTCACGTTTTAAGCCAAAGAATCGCGTCTCTTCTTCACTCATTCCCTCTTGCCATTTGCGTGTCGTATGGGTATCCCCCACAGACAGATAACCTTGTTCCCATAATGGATGGTAAGGTAAATTATGCTGTTTAAGATATTGATAAATTTGTTTATTATCCCAATCGACTATCGGTAGTAACTTAAAAATACCTTTCGCTATGGATAAAACAGGTAAATGCTCTCGACTTTTTGATTGCTGGCGTCGTAGCCCTGCAAACCATGTCTTCGCCTGTAACTCCTTTAATGCCCTTTCCATTGGTGCAACTTTATTTATTTGGTTATAACGTTCGATACCTTCAATCCCTTGCAACCAAAGTTTGCCGTAGCGTGCTTCTTGCCAAGATGAAGATATTTCAGCGCGATATACTTTTAAATTAAGTTGTAGTGAAGAGGTTAATTCATCAATAAATTGATATGTTTCGGGAAAGAGATAACCTGTGTCTGTCAAAATTACAGGTATATCGGGGTATTGTCTGGTAAGCAAATGCAAACAAACTGCCGCTTGAATACCAAAACTTGAGCTTAAAACAAACTGGTTAGGAAGATGTTCTAAAGCCCAAATCACCCGCTCTATCGCCGTTTTTTGCTCTAATTGTTGGTTGATTTCATCAAGCGCCAGTCGCTGCTCTTCAATCGATAGCAACACCAACTGAGAAAGCGATAATCGACTCATATCACCTCCTGCACTTCATAAAAATCAATGGCTGAATTAACAACGGGTTTGATAACATCAGTGCGAATAAGAAAATCACCAAAACCTTCATTTAATTCACGTGAAATAGCCCACTGACCAATTAAAGTATCAAGAATTTCAATGATTTCTTGTGATGAAATATTTTCACGATACATTCTAGGAATGCGAGTCCCCATGCGGTTTCCTCCTAGATGTAAGTTATAGCGATCGGGGGCTTTACCCACCAGTCCGACTTCCGCCAACATCGCACGACCACAACCGTTAGGACACCCTGTTACACGTACAACAATATGCTCATCACTGACTCCGTATTTAGCCATGATATTATCAAGGGTATCGGTAAATGCGGGAAGGAAACGCTCCGCTTCTGCCATGGCTAATGGGCAGGTTGGAAATGAAACACACGCCATGGCATGTTTACGCAGCGGTGTAACCTCATCATTAATTAAACCATATTGACGCGCTATCGCCTCAATCTGCTCTTTCTGTGCCTCTGGTACACCAGCAACAATCAAATTTTGATTAGCTGTTAAACGAAAGTCACCAAGATGCACTTTGGCAATTTCAGCAACCCCCGTTTTTAACGGCGCATTAGGTTTATCGATTAATCGACCACTTTCAATAAATAAGGTTAGATACCATTTGTTATCAACCCCTTTTAACCAACCAATTTGATCACCACGGTGAGTAAATTGATACGGTCGGATCATATCAAACATAACGCCTGAGCGACGTTCAACTTCCTGTTTAAATGTTTCAATACCAACACGCTCTAAGGTGTATTTGGTTTTAGCATTTTTACGTTCAGTACGATTGCCCCAATCTCGTTGCGTCGTCACAATCGCTTCAGCGACTGCTAATGTTTTATCAATAGGAATATAACCAAATTCACTAGCTAAACGCGGAAAGGTTTTTTTATCACCATGGGTCATCGCAAGGCCGCCACCGACTAGCACATTAAAACCAACCAAATGCCCATTTTCTGCGATGGCAATAAAATTCATGTCATTGGCATGCAAGTCAACATCGTTATAAGGGGGGATCACCACCGATGTTTTAAATTTCCGAGGTAAATAGGTTTCACCTAAAATAGGCTCCTCATCCGTTGTCGCCACTTTCTCTTTATCTAACCAAATTTCTGCATAGGCATGGGTACGTGGCAATAAATGCTCGGATAGTTTTTTGGCCCATTCATAAGCTTCTTGATGCAATGAAGATTGTTCAGGGTTTGAGGTACATAGCACATTTCGATTAACATCATTGGCGGTTGCAAGAGCATCAAGTCCTGTTGACGCTAGCATTTGGTGAGCCGGTTTAACATGACCTTTTAAAATGCCATGAAATTGAAAAGTTTGACGATTAGTAATACGAATACTGCCATAGAGCGTATTTTCACTAGCAAACTTATCGATACTTAGCCACTGCTTTGGTGTGATGACACCGCCCGGTAAACGACAACGTAACATCATGGCATGACGAGGCTCTAGTAGCTGTTGGGCACGCTCGGCACGAATATCTCTATCATCTTGTTGGTACATACCGTGAAAACGAATTAATAAAAAATTATCGCCCTCAAAACCACCGGTTAGACCATTTTGTAGATCATCACTAATAGTGCCTCGTAAGAAATTACTCTCTTTTTTCATACGTTCACTATCAGATAGTTTTCCTTCAACCACTAAGGGCGCTTGAGTTTGTGATTTCATTTTAATAAACATCCCTCTGATAACGACGTGCTAAACGTAGCTCACTTAAATAATCATCTGCTTGCTCAATATTTTTATTGCCATGGGTCATTACTATTTCTAACAATGTTTGTTCAACATCTTTAGCCATTCTTGATGCATCACCACAAACGTAGAGATAAGCACCTTGCTGTAACCATTGCCAAATTTCCTGACCTTGTTCCCGTAATTTATCTTGCACATAAATTTTATCGGCTTGATCACGCGACCATGCTAAATCAATACGTGTTAACAACCCGCTTTTGACATAACGTTGCCATTCCACTTGATAAAGGAAATCTTCTACAAAGTGAGGATTGCCAAAAAAGAGCCAGTTTTTCCCCGTCGCACCTTCACTTTCACGTTGTTGCATAAACCCTCTAAAAGGCGCAATCCCCGTCCCCGGGCCAATCATAATCACAGGGACTTGATTATCTTCAGGTAAACGAAAATGATCATTACGTTCAATAAAAACGTTTACTGTATCGCCTTCTTGAAGTTGATCAGCTAAGAACCCTGAGGCACCTCCTGTATAAGCACGCTGATCGACGTTATAACGAACAACACCTAAGGTAAGATGAACTTCATCATCAACTTCTTGTTGTGATGAAGCGATGGAGTAAAGACGTGGAGTTAATGGGCGCAATATATCAATAAACTCTTGAGCATTAGGTTGCGCACTATATTGACGTACCATTTCATTAATTGGGTAGGTTTGCGCATATTGCTGAAGTTTGCTTTTATCAGCCACCAGCGATAATAACTCTTCGTGGCGGGATAATTGGGCATACGCTTTAATAATTGGTGCACTATTTTGAGTTAATTCAACATGATGCAATAATGCTTCTTTTAACGTTAATGTTTGTGATTTAACATTTACCTGCTCATCCCCCGTTAACCATAATAGGGTAATAAGCTCATCCACTTTTTCTTCCGAATTCTTAAACCATACTCCTAGTGCATCTCCGGGAAGATATTGCAATTCAGAGCCTGCTAGACTGATTTCAATATGACGGATATCTTTATCTGAATGTCGACCGGTGATCTTCTGATTAGTTAATAAAGTGGCACTAAAAGGTGCATCACGATGGTAGCGTGCGGTATCGACACTGTCGGTTGTTCCTGATTGTGTTTGTTGTAATACTTGAGTATTTTGCTCAGGTATACGTATTTTTAAAATATCAGTCAGCTGAGTTATCCATTTATCAGCGTCAGCTTGATAATCAACATCTGCATCTAATCTTTCTAATAGACTGGTCGCGCCAAGTTGCGCCAATTGATGATCAAAATCTTTACCTGCTTGGCAAAAATGTTCATAGCTACTATCGCCGAGACTCAGTACAGCATAAGCCGTTTGCTTCATTGGCGCGGCTTTTTTAGAGTGCAAATATTTATAAAATGTGATGGCTTCTTCAGGAGGTTCACCTTCCCCCTGTGTTGAGGTAATAATAATTAAGGTTGTCGTTTTGTGGATCTGCTTAAATTTATATTCACTCGCACTATAGAGCTCAACATTAAGTTGATTACCAACCAATTTATCGCGTAATTGTTCAGCTAAACGACGTGCATTGCCAGTTTGTGATGCTGATATCACGGTGATGGTTTCTTGTTGGGGAACCTGACTTTGTACACTTACCAGTTCATCTTTAGTGGATGAATGCTGATTGAATTGCCCCCAAAAATAGCCAGAAAGCCAAGCAAATTGGGCTGGAGTTAAGTCTTTCGTCACATCCTGTAATTTATTCAATTGCTCCTGTGTTAATGGAAGCATTGATAATAATGGGGGTTGATTGCTCATCGATCCTGCCTTAAAAAAACATTGCACTGCATCGGTGCTGTTATTGTGGTTGGACTTTTTTAATGTATATGAGGGTATCGCACGATCAGAGCACGACTTAAAGACTGGTTTGCTCTATCTAATAACCTTAAAGACTAAATTTATTTACCGATTTCCTTTATCGATATAATGAATAAACGAAAAAGAATATAATAAGTCGCTAAGGTTAAGCGATTAGGCGTAACACACTAAATCAGATACACTAAATAGACACCGTTTTATCTGTATTTTTTTACTATTTAAGTCAAGAGAGTTTTGATGATAACCACCATCTTTAAAGATTTTCAGTTTGAAGCTGCGCACCACTTACCCCATGTTCCCAAAGGCCATAAATGTGGACGTTTACATGGGCATTCATTTTTAGTGAGATTAGAAATCACTGGTGAAGTAGATGCGCAGTCAGGTTGGCTAATTGATTTTGCTGATGTGAAAGCCGCATTTAAACCGACTCTTGATAGGCTCGACCACTATTATCTTAATGACATTGAAGGTTTAGAAAATCCAACCAGCGAAGTACTGGCAAAATGGATTTGGCAACAAGTTAAACCATCACTCCCCCTGTTATCCGCCGTGATGGTTAAAGAGACATGTACCGCAGGATGTATTTATCGTGGTGAGTAATTTTCACCTTTTCACCTAAAAAAATCAGCCACTCATAGGCTGATTTTTTTTAACGATAAATGACACACTAGGCGATATTTAAATATTTATGTGTTTGCATTGAAAAACGCCAATTACGCTCAATACAGGTTTTAATACATAACGCTGTTGCACTCTCTTTACAACTGATTGGTTGTAAGGCAACGATCGCCATAGGTTGTTGAGTTCTTAATCGCAGTAAATCATCCAGTGCTTCGATATCTTTTTCACGAGCAACAGGGTGTTTAATTTCATTGGCACGATTAATCGCACTAGATAAAACATTCAATCCACCTCGCATACCGACTTTCGGCGAAAGTGTTACCCATGTTGCTTCACTACAGAGAATGTCATGCGTGCCACTGGTTTCTATTTGGCAATCAAAACCTGCTTTTTCTAAGCCTTCCGTCAAAGGCCGTAAGTCATAAAGGCAGGGTTCCCCTCCCGTTATCACCACATGCTTTGCGCTATAACGTTGTTGCCGGAAAAGTGATAAAATATCTTCGACAGTGGCTATACCCCAAGTATCACTTTCTTGTGTTTTAATGGGAATATCTCCAAGAGGGACTTTCTTGCTCTCTTCTTTTTCCCAGGTATGTTTGGTATCACACCAACTACATCCTACAGGGCATCCCTGTAATCGAACAAAAAGCGCAGGAACGCCAGTAAAAACACCTTCACCTTGCAAGGTTTGAAACACTTCATTAATGGGGTATTGCATAAGAAACTCTGATATCCAATGAATGCTGATGATTATTACAGATAACTGTCTCACCGTAAGAGGCTTTATGATAAGGTACATGCTTTGTTTTGGATAGCTAACGTGCGAAAAGACACTGAAAAAAAGAGAGCCGATTTTTCGGTTGGACAGAGATGGGAAACACTTTAGATGCAAAAAGAGAATAAACTTTCACGAGGACTATCAGGGCGGCATATTCGTTTCATGGCGCTAGGCTCTGCTATTGGGACAGGGCTTTTTTATGGTTCAGCCGCGGCGATTGAAAAAGCAGGCCCCGCTGTACTTCTTGCTTATCTTATTGGTGGTGCCGCAGTATTTATGGTTATGCGCGCATTAGGGGAAATGGCAGTCCATCATCCAGTGGCAGGTTCTTTTTCACAATATGCTAGCCATTATATGGGACCATTAGCCGGATTTTTAACTGGCTGGAACTACGTTTTTGAAATGCTTATCGTTTGTCTTGCAGACGTCACCGCATTTGGTTTTTATATGAAACTTTGGTTTCCCGATGTCGACCAATGGATATGGGTATTAGGCATAGTCTGTTTTATTGGTGCCTTAAATTTATGTCATGTGAAGATATTTGGTGAAATGGAATTTTGGCTCTCTATCGTTAAAGTGACTGCAATTATTGCCATGATTATCGGTGGTGTAGCCATAATGATCTACGGCTTTGGTCAGCAAACAGAACATCCCATTGGTATTTCTAACCTATGGGAGTTTGGTGGCTTTATGCCAAATGGTATAGAAGGCATTATTGCCTCACTCGCCATTGTGATGTTTGCATTTGGTGGTATTGAGGTTATTGGTATTACCGCCAGTGAAGCTAAAGATCCAGAAAAAACGATCCCTAAAGCTATCAATGCGGTGCCATTTCGTATCTTACTATTCTATGTACTGACCATTTTTATTTTAATGTGCATCTTCCCATGGCAACAAATTGGCCATAACGGTAGTCCATTTGTACAAATTTTTTCCAATCTGGGTATCAATTCAGCCGCTAACATTCTTAATCTTGTGGTGATCACCGCCGCTATCTCTGCGATAAACAGTGATATCTTCGGTGCTGGTCGCATGATGTACGGCATGGCACAAGAAGGACAAGCACCTAAATCCTTTATGAAACTGACGCGTAACGGTGTACCTTGGATGACCGTATTAGTGATGTCAGTGGTGCTATTATTAGGGGTTGTGCTTAACTATCTTATTCCAGAAAAAATCTTCGTACTTATTGCCTCTATCGCGACATTTGCCACTGTATGGGTCTGGTTGATGATCTTACTTTCTCAAGTGGCTATGCGTCGCCAAATGAGTGCTGAAGAGGCGAAAAAACTAAAATTCCCTGTACCATTTTGGCCAATAGCACCCGCCATTACCATTATTTTTATGGCATTTGTGATAGCAATTTTAGGCTACTTTGAATCAACCCGAATGGCATTAATCGTTGGGTTAGTATGGGTGGCTATTTTAACTGTTGGTTACTATATTGGTATCAAACCAAGAATAACGCAGAAATAATCTACTGTTATCAAGAAAAATAAAGGCTGTGAGTCATTCACAGCCTTTTCTTTATCCATTATCTGCGCTCAATACAATTAAGCGAGCGCTTGGGTTAAATCAGCAATTAAATCATCAACGTCTTCAAGACCGATTGATAAACGAATTAATCCATCACTAATACCATGGCGTTGACGCTCTTGTGCACTGTATGTCGCATGAGTCATAGTCGCAGGATGCTGAGCCAATGATTCACAATCACCTAAACTCACCGCTCGAGTAAAAAGCATTAAGCGATTAAGAAATTCTCTGCCAGCTTTTATTCCACCATTCAACTCCATACTTATCATGCCACCAGGTAACGCCATCTGCTTTTTGGCAAGTTCATATTGAGGAAAAGAATTTAATCCGGGATATGAAATCGTTGCCACCTTAGGATGATTTTCAAGAAATTGCGCAATACGCTGCGCATTCTGGCAAATTTTTTCCATTCTAATGCTAAGCGTTTTTATCCCTCTTAAGACGAGTGCTGCATCATGAGGTGATAAACAAGCCCCCGTCATATCTTTTAAGCCCTCAACGCGAATTTTATCTGCTAATTGATAATTAGTGATAATTGCGCCCGCCATCACATCACCATGACCTGATAAATATTTAGTCATAGAATGTACGACAATATCCGCGCCTAAGGTTAGTGGCTTTTGTAAATAAGGCGAACAGTAAGTACTATCAACCATGACTAAAACATCATGTTGGTGCGCAATATTAGCGATCTTTTCAATATCACTAACCCGCATATTAGGATTAGCCGGTGTTTCAAAGAAAATAAGCTTTGTTCTATCTGTAATTGCTTCGGCTAATTTTTCAGGATCGGTTAAATCAACATGTTTGATAGTGATACCAAATTTAGCCAGCCCATGATTAAAGAAAGTAAAAGTACAACCATAAACGGTCATATCAGCAATGAGTTCATCTCCTGGCTGCAATAATGACCAACATGTTGAAGTGATAGCTCCCATACCGGAAGAAAAAACAACAGAAGCGTCTCCTTGCTCTAACTGAGCTAATCGTTTTTCTAATAAATCCAATGTAGGGTTAGATATACGAGTATAAAAATGCCCTTTTTCTTTCCCAGCAAAACAATCAGCACCATATTGAGCCGTGGGAAATGCAAAAGTGGACGTTTGAAAAACAGGAGGCACCAATGCCCCCTGATAATCTAACGGAGAGTAGCCATAATGTATTGCTTGAGTATTAAAACACTTATTACTTTGCGTCATTATATCTCCTTGACATTAATTAAACTTCTATTTTCTGATTATTTTCCCCAATAATTTGTAATGTCCTTAATACAATAGTTAATCCTTTTAAGGTGTCAGGATTTTTTAATAATGAAAAAGTCGCACCTAAGGTATATTTTTTATCCTGATAAAGAGATTCTTTTTTAGCCATATTAAAGGCCGTAGTTAATTCCCAAACCGGAATTAATGTTTCTTCAAAAGCAACCGCCAATTTTTCTACCGTTGCGTTATCCATAATATCGACGGTATCTGAGGCTAAAGATAATAAATCAACAATATTATCTAGGCGCTTTAATGCTAATAAAGGCCTTATTTTTTCTAGTAAATGTTCTAAATGAATTTTATCTTCATTAGATAACAACGGTTTTTCATTTGGGCTTAAATTATTTTCACTCATTATTTTATTCCCCTACAATAATCCTCTGACCGTTGCCCAATATAAGCCCCGGTTATAACCGTTACGTAACATGCCACCGAGTTTTGTTGGAGGTGTTGGAATAACATCATGTTTATAGTCATACTGTAATGGCATACCCGCTGATAATCCCATTTGGGCAACAGCTTGTACTCGACCATCATAAATTGCAGCCGGATAACCATAACGCAGTTCACCACAAATATTATTAGCTATAACACCCGCTTGGTTATGACAGCTACCACCGGCCTTACTAATAGGCAAATCAACCGTATCACCTAACACATAAACTTGATTTAACCCATATACCTGTAATGTTTCAGGGTCGGTCGGTAGCCAGCCTTCACCATTGTTATATTCACTTAATCCTGTATTACGAATGGCTTCTACCGCTGTTATAGGAGGTGTGCTCATTAAGATATCAAAAGGCTCTGCTTCTCCTTCTTTCGAATAGGCGATTTTCTTATCAGGATCAACATGACTTAATGTAAAACCACGCTTTGCTTTGATATCTCGTTCAGAAAAGACCGCAGGAAGTACTTCACAAACTTCTTGCTGCATAAAAAGACAATTTCTTAATAGTTGAGCTACGGTAGGATAGGTATAAACAATTTCTATATTACTTCTTACCCGTCGCTGACGTAAAAATTCATCCAGCATCAAGGTTGTTTCCATTGGTGCAATACCACATTGGTGAGGTACATTTGGCGTTTCAGGGAAAGTTACCGTGATAAATACACGCCCTTTTTCAATGGTAGCAATTTTATCTGCTAATTTTCGTGCAGCTTCATATTGATAAAAATGATTTCCAGCTTCAGCTAAACCTTCAATTCTATCAAGACGAGGAACACATCCTGTGGCTAATACGAGAAAATCATAGTGATATTTTTTCTTAGAACAACAATAAACTGTTTTATTATTAAAATCGAAACTTTCAGCTTTATCTATAACAAATTCAATTTCTGGTCTTAATAAACTTCTTTGTGATCGCATTAACTCTTCTTTTAAGAAAAGGTTAAATGCAATATACATAAATGCAGGTTTGTAATAATGGTATGGATTATCTGAAATAAGCGTAATTTTTATTTTTTTTGAAAATATTTCATCATTTAATTTTTTAGCTAAGATATTAGCGAGAATAGTACCCCCCGTACCACCGCCAATAATAACTATATTTTTTGTTGCCATATTATTTCCTATATTTGTAGGGAATTAGATAGACAAAAAAAGTATAGTAAAGCGCGTTAATATAACAAATAGATTAAATAGATAGATAAATTAAATATAGAGTAATAATACTAATCAATAATAAATACAATCATATTATATTAAAATATTTATATTTTAATATTAACGAATGTTATTATCACGAGTTAAGAAAATGTTGCCACCAAAGGATTATGATCAGATGCATCTGTGATTAAGATTTCCGCTTTATTTAGTGATAATCCACGATAAAATATATAATCAAGTGGCTTACCAAAAGCGCGAGTGCGTAAATCCTTTTCAAAGATCACTTCTTTAAGTTTTAATCTTCTAGCAAAACGCTTTAACACATTAACTCTTGGACGACTCCAAGCGTTAAAATCCCCCGCCAAAATAACAGGCCCTTTATGATCGATGATATGAGTCGATAAGCTGTTTAATTGTCTTTGATAAACATCAACACCGAAACTAAAATTGATCGCGTGTACATTTATCACCATTAAATGCTCACCAGTAATAAGTGGATAAACCGTAATTAATGCAGATTTAGCAAGCCTTAAAAAAGGCTCTTTTTCTCTTAATGGGCAACAATAGATAGGATGAGAACTTGATAAGGTCATAACACCCGCAGGGTGCTGTTGAAAGGCTAAAGCAGGAACTTGATCAGCAATTAAATGGTTTTTACCCGCAAAACGAACTAATTCAGGTGTTGTTTGCGCTTCTTGTAAAAGTAATAGTTGAGTATCGGTGGCAAGCGTTTCCAGCATACTACGCCAATTGACCCGTTGCTGTTTGTAAATATTCCAAACAGCAATTTTTAAAGTGCCTTCTGTATATAGTGGCATCCCAATCGGTAGCATCTCTTCTATTTGGCCTAAAGGTAGACTAGGTTCAATCCTTTCTACAGGTTGACCTGCTACAAAACGTACTGAATAAGTCGGTTTTTTCGCCATTAAGCAACCTCAGATAACCAATAGGATCTCTTGCTACCTATCTAGTATACCAAAGCTGGGATCTCCCCTCACCCTTTTAAAGAATATAATGATAAATAAGTGTAACTATTTTTGTAAAAAATAGCTTTAATGGCGAATTATTATGAAATAAGCACAGGTAATGTAGGCAACTTTAAATTTTAAACAAAAAAAAACCTAAGTCATTAGACTTAGGTTTTCTTATGTGTTGGCGGAACGGACGGGACTCGAACCCGCGACCCCCTGCGTGACAGGCAGGTATTCTAACCAACTGAACTACCGCTCCGCTTATTCTTTACGCACTTAATGTCTTTTTACATTAAGGCTTTAATTTAATGCTTGGCAGTTCCCTACTCTCACATGGGGAGACCCCACACTACCATCGGCGCTACGGCGTTTCACTTCTGAGTTCGGCATGGGATCAGGTGGGACCACCGCGCTATGGCCGCCAAGCAAATTCGGTTTTAATCACTCGCTTCCTTCCTTTCGGTAAGTCGCCAGTAATTTAATCTTGAACAAGCTGACTTCATCGTTTCGTCTCTCTGACAAAACACTTTCGGTGTTGTCAGGTTAAGCCTCACGGTTCATTAGTACTGGTTAGCTCAACGTATCGCTACGCTTACACACCCAGCCTATCAACGTCTTAGTCTTAAACGTTCCTTTAGGTCGCTTAAAGCGACAGGGAAGACTCATCTCGAGGCAAGTTTCCCGCTTAGATGCTTTCAGCGGTTATCTCTTCCGCACTTAGCTACCGGGCAATGCCATTGGCATGACAACCCGAACACCAGTGGTGCGTTCACTCCGGTCCTCTCGTACTAGGAGCAACCCCTCTCAATCTTCCAACGCCCACGGCAGATAGGGACCGAACTGTCTCACGACGTTCTAAACCCAGCTCGCGTACCACTTTAAATGGCGAACAGCCATACCCTTGGGACCTACTTCAGCCCCAGGATGTGATGAGCCGACATCGAGGTGCCAAACACCGCCGTCGATATGAACTCTTGGGCGGTATCAGCCTGTTATCCCCGGAGTACCTTTTATCCGTTGAGCGATGGCCCTTCCATTCAGAACCACCGGATCACTAAGACCTACTTTCGTACCTGCTCGAGCCGTCACTCTCGCAGTCAAGCTGGCTTATGCCTTTGCACTAACCGCATGATGTCCGACCATGCTTAGCCAACCTTCGTGCTCCTCCGTTACTCTTTAGGAGGAGACCGCCCCAGTCAAACTACCCACCAGACACGGTCCCCGACCCAGTTTATGGGCCTAGGTTAGAACATCAAACGTTAAAGGGTGGTATTTCAAGGTTGGCTCCATGCAGACTGGCGTCCACACTTCAAAGCCTCCCACCTATCCTACACATCAAGGCTCAATGTTCAGTGTCAAGCTATAGTAAAGGTTCACGGGGTCTTTCCGTCTTGCCGCGGGTACACTGCATCTTCACAGCGAGTTCAATTTCACTGAGTCTCGGGTGGAGACAGCCTGGCCATCATTACGCCATTCGTGCAGGTCGGAACTTACCCGACAAGGAATTTCGCTACCTTAGGACCGTTATAGTTACGGCCGCCGTTTACTGGGGCTTCGATCAGGAGCTTCGC
>NZ_CAWPCB010000003.1:0-51893 GCF_963886535.1 Proteus sp. G2675 | reverse complement strand
CCTGATGCACGTCCATTTGGTCTTTGTCACAAAATACCGGCGAAAAATATTTGATCAGGATGCCATTGAAAAATTGCGAGGCTACTTTGCCAGTGTTTGTGCTGATTTTGATGTTGAACTGGTTGAAATGGATGGGGAACGGGATCACGTTCATTTACTGATTAATTACCCGCCAAAACTGGCGATATCTAATCTGGTTAACAGCCTTAAAGGGGTATCGAGTCGATTACTTCGACGTGATCGTCCTGATATTGCCCAACGTGATTACTACAAAGGGGTTCTTTGGTCGCCGAGTTATTTCGCGGGGAGTTGTGGTGGCGCACCAATATCCATTATCCGCCAGTACATTGAGCAACAGGAAACACCTAGTTAGTTAAAAAACCGCGCCTTATATCCCCGACCTGAAGGACGGGGTTTTACGGTGCTTTGGATAAGCTGATTTACAGCTGACCCTCTTTTTTGCGGATCAAATAACGATAAGGTGTTGCTTGCGTCTCTTGCTGTAATAGGTCATGTTCCATAAAACGACAAAAACCGGGAATATCACGCACTGTAGCCGGATCATCAGCAATCACCAACAGTGTTTCCCCCTGAGCCATATTTCTTATGGTTTTACGCACTAACATAACAGGCTCAGGACAACGTAGTCCTAAGGTATCTAATGTTTTTGTCGCATCATCAAATTGGGCATTCATTGTATTAACCATTTTTTCGCACTAACAGATAGCACTATTATATCTCGCTTTGCCTCGCACATCACGGCACATTCATCAACTTCACGTTGAGTTATCGCCGATCTTTGCTTTTGTTGCGCAACAAGAGTATGATGCGCATCCTCTCCTGATGAGAGAAAATCATACGTTTTATTGGGTTCCCTCACCCCAATCACTAAAAAGGTACAATTTATGTATAGGTTTACCTCCCGCCAAAAAGCGGCGGCGCTATTATGGCTTTCGTTATTTCATATATTGATAATTACTTCTAGTAATTATCTTGTTCAATTGCCTATTTCTATTTTTGGCTTCCATACCACATGGGGTGCATTTACTTTTCCATTTATTTTCTTAGCGACAGATTTAACTGTTCGTATCTATGGAGCCCCTCTGGCAAGACGCATTATTACTGCCGTTATGATACCGGCATTAGCTATTTCCTACCTAATATCAACACTCTTTTTCCAAGGAAGTTGGCAAGGTTTTGCCTCACTCAATGATTTTAATATCATGGTGGCAAGAATAGCGACAGCAAGCTTTATGGCGTATGTGTTAGGACAAATTATGGATGTTTCTGTCTTTAATCGTTTAAGACAACAACAAAAATGGTGGGTTGCACCAAGTGCAGCGATGTTTTTTGGTAATTTCTTAGATACTGTTGCCTTCTTTTTTATTGCCTTTTATCGCAGTACAGATGCGTTTATGGCGGCCAATTGGGTCGAAATAGCGCTTGTGGATTACACTTTTAAATTGACGATTTGTATGCTGTTTTTCTTACCGGCCTATGGCGTATTATTGAACTTTATTTTGCGCTACTTTTTTGCACAAGAAAATCAACAACAAAGCTATGCTCAAATCCGTCCTTAGCTGATTGACTCCCCCAATAAGGCTTTATTCTTTGCACAATAAAGCCTTAGCTTACTTTTACCAATACCTTGATCTACCGGCAATAAATACCATTATTTAGCATAATAAGTGAAGACACCGCACTACTATTGATGAATGATAAAGAGTAAGACTTTTATTGCCTAGCAATACAAAAATTAACCCGTTTCAATATAATATTTTTATTATCAATTAAACTATTAAAGTATTCTGGATCATCTCAGCTTTTTTCCATCTCGGTTAAGATGATATTCCCCGCCATAAAGATTTTTTACTCTTTTGAAGATAGTAGGAGTCTATTATGTTAAAAGTTATTCAATCCCCAGCGAAGTATATCCAAGGGCCTGATGCGTTATATCATATTGGGAAATATACAAAACCTTTGGGTGAGAGAGCATTGATTATCGCTGATAAGTTTGTCATGGATCTGGCTGGCAGCATCGTCAAAGACAGCATGACACAGTATGAAGTCAATGGACACTTTGAACAGTTTCACGGTGAATGTACACATAAAGAGATTGACCGCTTAGTTGAGATAGCCAAACAACAAGCCGCTCTTGTTATCATTGGTGTTGGGGGAGGAAAAACCCTTGATACCGCCAAAGCCGTCGCCTATAAATGCCAGTTACCTGTGGTGATCTCTCCGACTATCGCATCAACCGATGCTCCTACTAGCGCACTTTCTGTTATTTATACAGAATTAGGCGCATTTGATAGCTATCTTTTCTACCCGAAAAATCCTGATATCGTTGTTATGGATACCAATGTAATTGCCTCAGCACCACCACGTTTATTAGTGGCAGGGATGGGAGATGCCTTAGCGACCTATTTTGAAGCAAGAGCCTGTAGTCGAGCACAAAAGCAAACAATGGCTGGAGGTAAAACCACCCTTGCAGCACTGGCATTAGCAGAGCTTTGTTATCACACCCTACTTGAAGATGGCTATAAAGCCAAACTGGCCGTCAGCCGTAGTGTGTGTACTACTGCGGTTGAAAATATTATCGAAGCAAATACCTTTTTAAGCGGTATTGGTTTTGAAAGTGCCGGATTAGCCGCCGCACATGCAATACATAATGGTTTCACTGCATTAGAAGAGTGCCATGCAATGTATCACGGTGAAAAAGTCGCCTTTGGTACTCTAGTTCAACTAGTGCTAGAAAATAGCCCGTTAGAAGAGATCGAAGAAGTACTCGATTTCTGTGTTCAAGTTGGCTTACCTGTTACCTTAGAAGAATTAGGCGTACATGCTACAGGTGATGAATTAAATGAAAAAATCATGGCTGTCGCAGAATTAAGCTGTGCAGAAGGTGAAACAATTTACAATATGCCATTTGATGTTGATTCCGATAAAGTGTTTGCGGCGATTATGGCAGCAGACCAATTAGGGCGTGAGTGGTTATATTAAGGATTAATATTAATGGCGCCAACAGGGTGCTCTGTACCCTGTTGACTCACAATGTGATGTAAAGTAATAAAAAAGGGAATAAAAGATCGACTTTTATTCCCAAATTGCTTGTTATTGTAATCAGTGACTACGTTATTGTTATCTCATTAATTTTTTCTACAATGCCCGAGCTAATAAGCTAATTGGGTGTTCACATTTTTTGGTTGTTGACATTTCTATTTGCCATTTACAGGTTTCGCAATCTGTAATGACTAAATCACAACCACTCTCTTCAATTTGACGGAATAATCCCGCCCCAATGCCTTGCGCAACATCGTAGTTTTCCGATTTAAAACCATAAGTACCGGCAATACCACAACATTGTGAATCTAATACAATCACTTCTACCCCAGGAATACGTTTGATTAAATCAATGGAGTAAGCCGCCCACCCCATTTTTTCCATATGGCAAGGGGTATGATAAACCACTTTTAATGGGGTATGTTTTAATGGTAATTCACGCCCTTCTTCCAATAACCGATAAATATAACGTGTTGCTAATTCTATATTTTCCCGTACTTTTGAAGTATCAATATCTAGAATATGTTCATATTCATCACGAATAGTGAAAGTACAAGTAGAAGATGTAGCAACAACCGGAATGTTGTTCTCCACAATTTTTTCTGTCAGAGATTCAAGGTTTACGGTAGCTTGTTTTTTCGCTTGTTTCACAAAGCCGTTGGCAATTAATGCAACACCACAACATTTTTCACGTTTTAATAGTTGAACACCAATATCCATTTTATTGAATACTTTAACTAAATCTTTCCCTAATTGAGGGTGATTGTAGTTAGCATAGCAACCGTGGAAAAACGCAACCTGATCTTTAAAGCGTGCTTGCTCTTCAACCTGTTTTTTCATCCATGTTCTAAATGTACCAAAAGAGTATTTGGGTAATTCACGACGATGGTCGATTTTAAGCGCTTTATCCAAGATTTTACGTACTGGTTTTAATCCGGTAATAGTGTTAACAATCGGCGCCATTGGCGTAGAGAGCGTTCCCATTAAATCAGTATGACTTAAAATAGCATCACGAATTTTAGGTGTTTTAGGATTGTAGTTAAGTTTAGCACGGGAAATGATATCCCCTATTTTTACATCTGAAGGACATGCCACTTCACAACGTTTACAGTTAGTACAGTATTTCAGTGCTTCATCATAAAGCATGGGATCTTTTAAGCGTAAACGCTCACCATCAGGGCCTGCTTGTTTAGGTCCAGGATAGAGTGGATTGACCTTTGCCACAGGACAATAGGTCGTACAAACTGTACATTTAATGCAACTTTCAAAACTGGTATCTTGTAAACTCATAGTACTGCCTCCACAGCCGCAGATGTGGTGTGCTGCGATTTATCACTCTGTAATATTTGTTGAGCTGCATAGAGTGCACTTATCATGGAGACACCTGCACCACAGCCTTCATTTAGAGGATCAAAACCACCTAAAAGCGCCCCCACCGCATAGACATTGTCTAACGCTTCACCATATTTTAACGGTCTTAATTGACTATCTGTATTAACACCAAATCGCATATAAGGCTGTTTGGCAAACACATTGACTTGTGTCCACTCATTACGCGGTAAGCTTTCTAACAAATCTAATTCCATTAATGGCTCGTAAATACGATCAAATTCCGCAATTAAGCCATTATTGAAAAAACTGCCTGTGGCTAATACGACATGCTCGCTACGGATAGGGATATCAGTATGATTACGGGTATGAATACCGACAACCTTATTACCAACTAAATCGGCTTCTTCTGCGCGATCACCCGGCATGATCAAACCACCTGCTTGTTGAAAACGCAGTTTTAGTGCCTGATGTAGGCGAATACCTAATAATGAAGGCGGTAATGTCGGTAATAGACAAATTGGTTTACCCACACACTCTTGTAATAAATTAACTGGCGCTTCTTCATCTAGCCCGATACATGCAGGTAGTACAATCGCCTCAACACTATTATCTATGTGTTTAATTAATTCTTCTGCTAATGCTTGCGTGTTTTCAGGCTTATCTAAATAGCGCGCAATATTAATTGCTCTAAACTCACTTGGATTATCACGTAGTCTATCCAATAAAGGTAAATGAATGTGATAAGGAATGGCCTCAATACCTTGTTCATTTAAAGTACTACTTGCAAACTGAGGTTGAAAATCCAAGAATCCCTCAATCCCCACCACCGCTATTTTTTTCCATGGGAATGGTTGATTAACGCTATAAGTCGGCACGCGCTGTGGGCTCATCCAACTCATGCGAGAACGTCCAACCGGGGTAATACGGTAATGGTTTTCATCACCGTTACCTTTATAGTCTAAATTTCTCGTGGTTGATAACAGCGTTTGCGCTTGCTCTATCAATTGAGTGACATTTGCTTCACCAATACGACTATATGGGTGCTCTGGTGCTTGTTGTGCCAGTGTTGATAACGCTTGTTTCGGATGAGAAACTGGCGTGCCATCGGGAAGATGCGTTAATAAATCCAGTGATCCAGATGAAAAATGTAACGCACTTTGTCCATTACTGATAATGGCGCAAGATTTGCCCGCTTCAGCAAGGCGGATCCCCGCAGTCAGTCCTGCTAATCCGCTTCCTATAATGATAACGTCAAATTTCATCATCGGCCTCCACTGAAGCTGTTTTATCAATCATATCGGCATCTAAGCCACATAAACCTTGGTACACCCAACTGGTAAACTCACTTTCACGTAATGCATTACCCCATGCGATAGGACGAATACCTTTCCAACGTTCATTTAGAAAATGGGCAAGTTGTTGTTCGGAGCCATGAGGCGTTGTGACTTGTAAACGATTTAATAATCCTGCTGCGCGACAAGCACATAACTCACCTTGGCAAGTTCCCATTCCCACACGAGTACGACGGCGTAAATCAAGCAAATTATTCACGGTTAAAGAATTCACTGCATAACGAACTTCACCGGCCGTGACCGCTTCACATTCACACACTAAGCTTTTATCAATACGCTCATTACTCAATAGTTTATTGGCTAAATCGCCATGGCGATAAACCGCTGAGCCTCGAATTGGCGCCGGTAACGACACCACACTACGCAATGCTTGCTCTGCCGATTGGCGAGAGCCAGGTAGTGGCTCTTCAGCCGTGGTACATTTTGCTGAAATATTTAATTTCTCACAGATCTTGTTTGTGGCCCATTCAGCCATTAATCGGTAAGTCATTAATTTACCACCGGTTATGGTGATAAAGCCCTCGAGTCCATCCCGTTGTGCGTGGTCAAGTAATACAATACCGCGGCTCACATTACGACCAGAAGGATCATCGTCGCTAGCCACTAAAGGACGTACACCGGCATAAGCACGTAAAATACGAGTTTGAGCCAGTTTAGGTGCCAGCATTGAACCTTCGCGGATCAGGATATCAACCTCTTCAGGGGTGACATACATATTGTCGATTTCATCATAAGGAACGCGAGTTGAGGTGGTTCCTATTAATGAGATGGTATCGCCAGGCACTAAAATATCGGCATCCGCAGGCTTACGACAGCGGTTGATCACCATATTATTAATACGGTGTCCTAAAATCAGTAATGCCCCTTTTGCTGGGAACATGCGGACTTTTAAATCACCATATTCTGCAATTTTTTGTCCCCATATTCCTCCGGCATTGGCCACTATTTGTGCGCGGATCTCATACATATTTTTAGATTGATGATCATAAACACGTACACCTTTCACACGGTCGCCTTCACGGATCAAGCCCATCACTTCATGATAAGTGAGCACTTGCGCGCCATGTTCACGTGCATCTAACATATTGGCCGCCGTTAAGCGGAAAGGATCAACCGTACCATCAGGTACTTTAACCGCACCAATAAGATTAGGATTCACCGAAGGCTCTAAGCGAATAGCTTCTTCAGGTGAAATGGCTTGAGCATCAATACCTGCCGCTTGGCAAGATTGAATAAAGGTTTGTTGGAATTCTAACGAATCTTCAGGGAGAGTAATAAAAAGGCCATCCGTTTTTTCAACACAATGACGAGCGACCCGTTTTAAGATCATGTTTTCTTCTATACACTCACGCGCTGATTCCGGATCGGTCACTGCATAGCGTGCGCCACTATGTAATAAACCATGGTTTCGACCGGTTGCACCGGTTGCGATATCGTGTCTTTCCAGTAGGATACAGCGTAATCCACGACGAGCACAGTCTCTTGCCATGCCTGCCCCCGTAGCTCCACCGCCGATAATAATGACATCTGTTTCTGTCACTGGTGAACCGCTCATCATAGAGATGCCCTCTCACATTACATTCAGCAAACGCTTAATTATTCTTTAACGTTAATTATAGTGTATAAGATACACAAAAAATGTGGTTAATGTTTGATAATGAGCAAAAACGAAAGAGAAACGCTCATGAGTGAAAAATTAAAACGACATATGTGATACTAATCACAAATTATTTACCAGAAAGTGTTTCATAAAGTTAACATATCACTCAAAATTACACATCTTGAAAAATTATTCGACAACTGAGTATTACTTCACAGTAAATTTGCTTCAACAAGTTTACTATTACGTTCGTTAAAGAAAATTTTTTGATTACTTTGTTGTTCGTTTTGTCATTGTTTAATATCAACATATTAAAATAAAAGCCATCGGAGGCTAATATGTTAAGTCTGTTTAGACCTGCGCCGCATAAAGCGCGTCTGCCAAAGGAACAGATAGATCCTGTCTATCGCCGTTTACGTTGGCAAATCTTTATGGGGATTTTCTTTGGTTACGCTGCTTATTATTTAGTAAGGAAAAACTTCGCTTTAGCAATGCCTTACCTCGTAGAAGAGGGATTCTCTAAAGGGGATCTGGGTTTTGCTTTATCAGGGATCTCGATTGCTTACGGTTTCTCTAAGTTTATCATGGGGTCATTCTCTGACCGTGCTAACCCGCGTTACTTCTTACCCGCAGGTCTTATTCTTGCATCCATTGTGATGTTAATTATGGGCTTTGTGCCATGGGCAACTTCGAGCATTATGATCATGTTCGTGCTGTTGTTCCTGTGTGGTTGGTTCCAAGGTATGGGTTGGCCTCCTTGTGGACGTACCATGGTTCACTGGTGGTCACAAAAAGAGCGTGGCGGTATCGTCTCTATTTGGAACTGTGCTCATAACGTCGGTGGTGGTTTACCGCCATTGCTGTTCCTGTTAGGTATGGCATGGTTTAACGACTGGAAAGCAGCATTATATATGCCAGCATTCGCGGCTATTTTAGTAGCGATGATTGCGTTTGCATTAATGCGCGATACACCACAATCTTGTGGTCTACCTCCTATCGAAGAATATAAAAACGATTATCCACCTGATTATAAAGAAACAGACGAACAAGAACTGACAGCAAAAGAAATCTTTATGAAGTATGTTTTCCCTAACAAACTTCTGTGGATGATTGCAATTGCTAACGTATTTGTTTACTTACTTCGTTACGGCGTATTGGACTGGTCTCCGACTTATCTTCGCGAAGTCAAAGATTTCGCCATGGATAAATCCTCATGGGCATACTTCTTATATGAATACGCAGGTATTCCAGGCACACTGCTGTGTGGTTGGATGTCAGATAAAGTGTTCAAAGGTAACCGTGGTGCAACTGGGGTATTCTTTATGACCTTAGTAACCATTGCCACTATCGTATTCTGGATGAACCCAGCAGGTAACCCGAACATTGATATGGCATGTATGTTAATCATTGGTTTCTTAATCTATGGTCCTGTTATGCTAATTGGTCTGCACGCCCTTGAATTAGCGCCGAAAAAAGCTGCGGGTACCGCAGCAGGCTTCACCGGTCTATTCGGTTACTTAGGGGGTTCTGTTGCGGCAAGTGCTATCGTAGGTTATACCGTTGACTACTTCGGTTGGGACGGTGGCTTTATGGTCATGATCGGCGGTAGTGTATTATCTGTTGTGTTATTACTTATCGTGATGATAAATGAAACCAAACACAAACGTGAAATGTCACAGAAGTATGAATAATCATTAACTGATTATTTATGAAATTGATTAAATCTCATCTCTAAAAATCAAGCCACATCAACTTTCTGATGTGGCTTTTTTATTGCCAACTGTACATAGCTTTATTGTACGAAAATGAAAATGGAGCAACTTTATGAGTACACCTTTCAAACTGAAACCGTTAGTGGCGGGCGTTCTTTTAACTCTATCTTTAAGTACAATCGCACAAGCAGCAAGCGATAAAGTAGTGATTGCCCATCGTGGTGCCAGCGGTTATTTACCTGAACACACCTTACCTGCCAAAGCACTCGCCTATGCACAAGGTGCCGATTATCTAGAACAAGATCTGGTGATGACAAAAGATAACCAACTGGTTGTCTTGCATGATCACTATCTCGATCGTGTCACCGATGTTGCTGAACGCTATCCAGACAGAGCAAGAAAAGATGGCCGTTACTATGCTATCGATTTTACTCTTGATGAGATCAA
The DNA here is from genome assembly GCF_963886535.1 of Proteus sp. G2675. Taxonomy (NCBI): domain Bacteria; kingdom Pseudomonadati; phylum Pseudomonadota; class Gammaproteobacteria; order Enterobacterales; family Morganellaceae; genus Proteus; species Proteus sp. G2675. Next base: position 42,387 of record NZ_CAWPCB010000003.1, on the reverse strand, counting down.
AGGACTGAAATTTACCGAAGGTTTCGATATTGTTGACGGTAAAAAAGTCCAAAGTTATCCAAATCGTTTCCCAATGGGAAAATCCGATTTTCGAATCCACACTTTCCAAGAAGAAATTGAGTTTATCCAAGGCTTAAACAAATCAACAGGACAAGATATTGGTATTTATCCTGAGATCAAAGCACCTTGGTTTCATGAACAAGAAGGGAAAGACATTACTAAAAAAGTTCTCGAAGTCTTAAAACAGTATGGCTATACCCAAAAGAGCGATAATGTTTATCTACAATCCTTTGATCCTAACGATCTAAAACGCATTAAAACAGAATTGATGCCACAAATGGGGATGGATTTAAAACTGGTTCAGTTAATCGCTTATACCGATTGGAATGAGACATATGAAAAACAACCAGATGGCACATGGACAAACTACAGTTATGACTGGATGTTTAAACCTGGCGCCATGAAAGAAATTGCGACTTATGCTGATGGCATTGGCCCTGATTATCATATGTTAGTAGAAGAAGACTCGACACCAGATAAAATCACCTTAACCGGTATGGCCGCCGATGCTCATGCCAACAAGTTAACCATTCATCCATTTACGGTACGAGTGGATAAACTACCTAAATATGCCAAAGATGGCGATCAGCTTTATGACATTATTTATAACCAAGCGGGTGCCGAAGGGGTATTTACTGATTTCCCTGATTTAGGGGTTAAGTTCTTACAAAAACAAGCTAAATAACCTTTATTTCTGTTATCCTGCTCTTATCAATAAAGGGCAGGATAATTTCCCTTGAGTTGCTCTGCTACTCTCACCGTGTCTCATAGTGAAAATCGCTCCGATTATCCATACGCTTTACTCGTTTGTTATCACAGTATATTGTGTTTTAGGCTAATTTTATGCTCGTTTAAATGCTCGTTTACCAATTTTTCGTATTTTTCCATATTATTCATATTAAAAAAGAGAGCCTAAACTCTCTTTTTAATCTGATTAGCAAATAAATTATGCTCTATAAACAGGGAAGGCAATCACATCACTAATACGCTCAACACCGAGTGCGAGCATAATCAGGCGATCAACGCCTAAAGCAACCCCAGAACATTCAGGTAATCCAGCTTCAAGCGCAGCTAAAAAACGCTCATCAATAGGCTGTTCAGGTAATCCCATGGCAACACGTTGACGATTATCACGTTCAAAACGAAGACGTTGCTCTTTAGCATCCGTTAATTCACGAAAACCATTTGCTAACTCAACACCTTTAAAATAGACCTCAAATCGCTCTGCAACACGATGATCTTCTGAGCTGATTTCAGCAAGGGAAGCTTGTGAAGCAGGAAAATGATAGATAAAGGTTGGTTTTTCAAGACCAATATGAGGCTCTACACCTGACACAAAAAGTAATTGCAGTAGCGTATCTCTATTTTCTTCTGTGTCAGCAATATTTGATAAATCAAGCTTTGCCGCAACCTCACGTAACTTTTCTTTATCTGCAGATAAAGGGTCGATATCGAGATAGCGCAAAAAGGCTTGTTGATATGAGAGCGATTCAGACGCTTCACAATCAAGCACTTCTTGTAATAAATCATCGACTTCATTCATCAACCGGTACATATCAAAACAAGGTCGATACCATTCAAGCATCGTAAATTCCGGATTATGATATCTACCGGCTTCCTCGTTACGGAAGCAACGCCCCATTTGATAAATTGGCCCACTGTTCGCCGCTAATAGACGCTTCATATGGTATTCAGGACTGGTCATTAAATATAACTTTAGCCCTTGAGAAGCACCAGGCCCCACAAATTGGGTTTCAAATGGGCATAGATGAATATCGGTAACGGTAGCCTGACTCATCATCGGTGTTTCAACTTCTAAAACACCACGATCAGCGAAAAAACGCCTAATATTACTGACAATTTTCGCCTTTTTCAGTAAGTTGGCGATTGAGGCGCTTGGCTGCCAATCCGCGATTTCACTCATGAACGAAAAACTCCAACAGAAAACAAAGCGTGCAGTTTACTCGCATCCTCTTCAACAGACAAATTTCTTCCAGAAAAGATGTACCATATTTTCATTCCCACCAATTATATTGATTAAATATCGACAAACATATAAATACAATCAATACAATTCTACAAATCATCTACTTTTTGCGTTTTTTCGTCACTAGCAATAGCACGTCTATCCCAAGCCAATAACGATAACAACTTTTTATGCCACTAATAGCGCAACGGTGTATCAAAAATAAAAATTAGAATAATTCTCTTTCTCAATTAAGTTCAACAATAAACTCATATTTTTCTTATATAAAATAAGTCTATTTTTTATCAATTTTAAGCACTATTTAATATTTAGCGCCGTTAAGTTTGATGGCTATTATAATCTTTAAGAGATTTTATTAATATTTTATTAACAATTAATAAGACAAATCGATTTGTTTTAGATAAATAGTAAAAGTTTATTTTAACTATTTGTTTATATTTTTATTAAATTATATTAAAACAGCTTAAAGATAATTTATTTTACCTTAAAAATCAGTCAATAACAAAAAACCATTGTTCTTTGTAATTCAAATTATCTATACTTTAAAAACGAATTATTCATTGCTAACTTTATTTTTATTTTAGAATTAAATATTTTATTTTATGCTCAAGTTTATCTGGTTAATTATTAGTAAAACCGAGAATTCTTGGTGTAGATCACACTTTTTTTGTGAAATACGGGAAAACCATCATTCATATCAAATTTCCGTACCTTACATTTCGTTATACTAAAATTACAGTCAATGATAATAACGATGTTATCAAGCGTAGTCACAAGGCAGTGAAACATTTTCGTTACGGATAGCTTAAAAAATAGCATTACTAAATTAATAATGTCAGTGAATTGAATTCTAGACAATTATTCCAATTTTCACTTGAACAATGGAGAAGCGCAGTGCAAACCTTTAATGCCGATATAGCGATAATCGGAGCCGGGGGCGCAGGCTTACGAGCAGCAATTGCTGCAGCGGAAGCAAATCCTCAACTGAAAATTGCTCTGATCTCAAAAGTTTACCCTATGCGTAGCCACACTGTGGCAGCAGAAGGCGGATCAGCAGCAGTGACTCAGGCTCACGACTCCTACGACTTTCACTTCAATGATACCGTTTCTGGCGGTGACTGGTTGTGTGAGCAGGATGTCGTTGATTACTTCGTTGAGCATTGTCCAACAGAGATGACTCAACTAGAACTCTGGGGCTGTCCTTGGAGCCGTAAAGAAGACGGGTCAGTCAACGTCCGACGTTTTGGTGGGATGAAAATCGAACGGACTTGGTTCGCCGCCGATAAAACCGGCTTCCACATGTTACACACCCTGTTCCAAACCTCTTTAAAATACCCACAAATTCAACGTTTCGATGAACATTTCGTTCTCGATATCCTTGTTGATGAAGGCCACGCTCGTGGTGTTGTTGCTATTAATATGATGGAAGGGACGAAAGTTCAAATTCGTGCTAATGCTGTCATTATGGCAACAGGTGGCGCAGGTCGCGTTTATCGCTTTAATACTAATGGCGGTATCGTTACAGGTGATGGTATGGGGATAGCCTTACGTCATGGCGTGCCACTGCGTGATATGGAATTTGTGCAATATCACCCAACTGGTTTACCGGGCTCAGGTATTCTGATGACCGAAGGTTGCCGTGGTGAAGGGGGTATTCTGGTCAATAAAGATGGTTACCGTTATCTACAAGATTATGGCCTAGGACCAGAAACACCATTAGGTAAACCCGAAAATAAATATATGGAATTAGGTCCTCGCGATAAAGTTTCTCAAGCATTCTGGCATGAGTGGCGCGCGGGTCGTACCATTAAAACTCACCGTGGTGATGTTGTGCATCTTGATTTACGTCATCTGGGTGCGAAAAAACTTCATGAACGTTTACCATTCATTTGTGAACTGGCAAAAGCGTATGTGGGTGTTGATCCTGTTAATGAACCTATTCCAGTTCGTCCAACTGCACACTACACCATGGGTGGTATCGAGACTAATCAGCGCACAGAAACACGTATTAAAGGTCTGTTTGCGGTGGGTGAGTGTTCATCTGTCGGCTTACATGGCGCTAACCGTTTAGGTTCTAACTCACTGGCTGAACTTGTAGTATTTGGTCGTCTTGCTGGGGAAGAAGCCGTTCGTCGTGCCCAAGAAGCAACCCCTGCTAACGCATCAGCATTAGATGCACAAACTCGTGACATCGAAGACAATTTGAAAAAACTGATGAACCAAAAAGGTTCTGAAAATTGGGCTCAGATCCGCGATGAAATGGGTGAAGCCATGGAAGAAGGTTGCGGTATCTATCGTACACCTGAATTAATGCAAAAAACCATTGATAAACTGACTGAACTAAAAGAACGTTTTAAACACGTAGAAATTAAAGATACCAGTAGCGTCTTTAATACTGATTTACTGTATAAAATTGAGCTTGGCTTTGGTTTAGATGTCGCTGAATGTATGGCGCATTCTGCATTCAATCGTAAAGAGTCTCGTGGTGCACACCAACGTCTTGACGAAGGTTGTACTGAGCGTGATGACGTGAACTTCCTTAAACACACTCTGGCATTCTATAACCCAGAAGGTGCACCGCGTTTAGAATATAGCGATGTGAAGATCACCAAATCTGCTCCTGCTAAACGTGTCTATGGTGGTGAAGCGACTGCACAAGACAAGCAGAATAAGGAGAAAGCGAATGGCTGATGACATGAAGCACGTTAAGATGGAAGTCATGCGCTATAACCCCGAAACGGATGATGCGCCTCATTTCGTCACTTATGATGTGCCTTACGATGAGCAAACCTCATTATTGGATGCATTGGGTTATATTAAAGATAACTTAGCGCCAGATCTGTCTTACCGTTGGTCTTGCCGTATGGCGATTTGTGGCTCTTGTGGCATGATGGTTAACCGAGTCCCAAAACTGGCTTGTAAAACCTTTATGCGTGACTACCCAAATGGGGTGAGAATCGAAGCGTTAGGTAACTTCCCTGTCGAGCGCGACCTTGTCGTCGATATGACTCACTTTATTGAAAGCTTAGAAGCGATTAAACCTTACATTTTAGGAAATGATCGTAAGCCTTCAGAAGGTCCAAATAAACAGACTCCTGCTCAAATGGCGAAATACCACCAATTCTCTGGTTGTATCAACTGTGGTTTATGCTATGCAGCATGTCCTCAGTTTGGTTTAAATCCTGAGTTTATTGGTCCTGCAGCGATTACGTTAGCACAACGTTACAATACCGATAGCCGTGACCACGGGGCTAAAGAGCGTATGCCTCAATTAAATGGTGAAAATGGCGTCTGGTCTTGTACTTTCGTGGGCTACTGCTCTGAAGTCTGTCCAAAACATGTGGATCCTGCTGCGGCTATTCAGCAGGGTAAAGCAGCCAGTGCGCAAGACTTTGTCATTGCCATGCTGAAACCACGTTAAGGAGGAAACAAGACATGACAACAAAACGTAAGCCTTATGTTCGTGGTATGCAGCCAAACTGGTGGACGAAACTCGGTTTCTATCGTTTCTACATCACCCGTGAAGGAACTTGTCTACCACAACTTTGGTTCAGTCTGGTTGTACTGTTCGGTGTATTTGCACTGAAAAATGGACCAGAAAGTTGGGCGGGATTCGTTGGATTCCTAAGTAACCCAATAGTGATGCTGATTAATATTGTGACCCTTATCGCAACGGTATTCCATACGGCCACTTGGTTTAAGCTTGCACCGAAAGCCGTTAATATCGTCGTTAAAGATGAAAAATTACCACAAGAGCCTATCGTTCGTGGTTTATGGGGTCTAACCATCGTCGTGACTGTCGTTATTCTGGCAGTGGCGCTAATTGTTTAACCCAGGAGGAAATAATGAATCAGAATCAACTTCCTAAGCGCTCTGATGAACCTATTTTCTGGGGATTATTTGGTGCAGGTGGTATGTGGAGTGCGATTGTCTCTCCAGCAATTATTATCCTGCTCGGTATTCTAATCCCGATGGGTATTGCGCCAGAAGCATTTACTTACGATCGTATCATGGCATTTAGCCAAGGTTTTATTGGTCGTATTTTCTTACTGCTAATGATTATTCTGCCAGTTTGGTGTGCATTACACCGTATTCACCATACGTTGCACGATTTTAAAGTGCATGTACCTGCTAGTAATTGGGTATTTTATGGTGCTGCAGCAATTATTAGTGTTATCGCAATTATTGGTGTTTTTACACTATAATCGCTTGATAAATAAAATTAAAGCCACTCATTGAGTGGCTTTTTTTATCGCTAAACTGCGTGAATATAAAAATTAACTCGCCAATTTCAAACCAATAATACCGAAAACAATCATCGCTAAACTCAATAAACGATAAATATTGGCGGATTCACCAAAAACGATAATACCAAAGATAGCCGTACCAACGGCACCAATACCGGTCCAAATGGCGTAAGCCGTACCCGCAGGTAAGCCTTTCATCGCATACGATAACATCCCCATACTCACGATCATCGCACTGATCGTAATAATACTTGGTGTTAAACGGGTAAAACCATGAGTGTATTTAAGACCAACCGCCCACACAATTTCTAATAGGCCAGCGACAAAGAGAATTATCCAAGACATAAACTACCCCTATTGATAATTGGGGTCGTCCCCTGAATATACAGATTAAAAAGCTGGGTCGTCCCAGCCTTTGAAAAGTGAAAATAGAGTATAAGAAAAAGTCAGCAACCATGCAAATAGTATTAAATTTGCTCAAGCACGTTTAGCTGTACTTTCCTCACCATAGAGAAAAGCACTCACATCGTCTTCGACTTCCCCCATCGCCATCAATGCGTTAAGGGTTTCTTGTGCTTCTTGTTCGTTAACGATACTCATGGCAAAACCCACATGCACTAATACCCACTTACCAATCATCGTATCAGGCTCGCCTTCACAAACTAATGCGATATTCACTTCACGCTTAACACCACAAACATCGACCAATGCATTTTCAGTGATGGTTTTTCCCACTTCAACAACTTGACCTGGAATACCAAGGCACATAACAACCCCTATTCGATCTCTATTTGTTTTATGCGCATTGCATCGTCATTCTCAACCCGCAAATTTTGACTACCACAAGCAGGACAACCTGCATTAAAAGTCGAAACAGTCACCACTTGATGGCAATCCCAACACCATGCTTTAGCTGGGATAACCTCAATATGTAGCTGGCAACCTTGTGCGATAGTATCTCGACAAACAATATCAAAGCAAAACTCAAGTGCAGAGACTTCAACACAAGATAGTGCGCTGATCTCCATCCAAACGCTTTTTACTTTTTGCGCATTATTTAATTTAGCTTGTGAGTCAATTATCTCAAATGCGCTCTGGCAAAGCGTGATTTCATGCATGTCTATACCTTACTTGAAGCAGGATAAATAATAGCAACTATAGTATCAGGACATAGTTGCTTTATTCTTGATCTTAGAACAATAAATCCGCGCCTGTTTCAAAAGCCGCTTTACGACGACGCTCTTTAACCATATCTTCAAGTGCATCTCTATCAATACAGACTAATGCCTGCGTTGGGCAAACCTCAACACAAGCAGGACCTTCAGCACGGTGATGACATAAATCACATTTATTGGCTTCAGCTTTAAATGCTTCAATCGTATTGAGAGCGGTTAATTTACGCATAACTGGACGAGAAACCACTTCCATAGTGCCATAAGGACAAGCCAAGACACAGGTTTTACAACCAATGCATTTATCCTGATCGACATAGTAATAATCTTTATTATGAATAATGGCACCATTAGGACAGACATTGGCACAAGGAGCATCTTCACATTGATGGCAGACAACTGCGGTACTAATTGAAAAGCCTTTCACCACATGAATGCGTGGTTGGAAATTTTGCTCACTAATTTGGTCGATTGCTAAATTATCTTGGGAAGCTTGCTGATGTGAAACAACACATGCTACTTCACAGGTATGGCAACCAATACACTTTTTAGGGTCTGCAATGATGAAACGGTTCATCATATTCTCCTGCTGTTTGTTATATATAGCCGTTATATTGGCGATAAACGCAATTAATTATCTAATTTAGAATAACAATTAGGTATCTATATATTAGATATAGCATGGTTCATGCCAATCTATTTTTAAATTAACTAATCCTTATTTTTCAATTAAATAATTTGCAAATAAAAATGATTATTAATTAGGAAAATTATATTTCGTCAATTTATTCGACATTTTTGACGATCTAATCAATATATAAATAAATATATATCGATTTGTTAAATTTATATTTTTTACTTTCCCGTTAAATAAGAAAATAGCGGTTTGGATCAAAAATGACTCAGTCATTGATATAAATTTATAATAAAGCGATTACAATATAGTTAATTTTTTAGGGCAATCGGTGGTGTCATGAAATTAAGCAGTAACAATGCTGAAACTATGGAGAGCCTTCGCAGTGAGCGGAATCAATATCGTATACTTGTCGATATTACAAATTCTGTATTAGCGCATCTAGACATGGATGGCCTCATTTCTGAAGTATCTAAAGAAATACATCGTTTTTTCGGACTTAATCATATTAGTCTGATGTTATGTCGTACTTCATCACAAAATAGTCATGAAGGTATTCTTTATTCTAGTCGTTATCAGACAGGAAAATCTGTCATTCGTCAACAACGTAAGTTCAGTAGCGCCAATAACAAAGCCGAAGAAATTATTCATCAAAACAAACCCGTTTTAATCGATATCAATAAAGAAGATCAAGACGATGTTTTGATTAAACGTCTCGTAAAACAAAATATGCAGACGGCTTTGTTATTGCCACTGGCTTTTAACCGTAAACCGCTAGGTTTATTAATCCTAGCGCATGAAATAAGTAGTGTTTTTACTGAAGAAACTTGTCAATTATTGCAACAAATTGCCGCGCGCATCGGGATTGCAATTGAAAATGCCGCCGCTTATGAAGAGATAACTCACCTTAAAGATAGCCTTAAGAACGAAAATATTTGGCTTAATGAACAAATAAATAGAAATGGTAGTTTTAGCGAGATTATTTATCAAAGCGATGCCATGCATAATGTACTAGAACAAATTGAGTTAGTCGCTCAAAGTGACAGTACTGTACTTATCTTAGGCGAAACAGGTACTGGTAAAGAGTTAATTGCACGAGCGATCCATCGTTTAAGTCATCGTAAAAATAAGACGATGATAAAAATGAATTGTGCAGCAGTACCTTCCGGTCTGTTAGAAAGTGATCTTTTTGGACATGATAAAGGCGCTTTTACGGGTGCAACACATGCCCATGTGGGTCGATTTGAAATGGCAGATAAAAGTACGCTTTTTCTCGATGAAATTGGCGATATGCCCATTGAATTACAGCCAAAACTATTACGGGTTCTCCAAGAGCGTGAAATTGAAAGATTAGGTGGTAATAAAGTTATTCCTGTGGATGTACGCTTAATTGCAGCGACCAATAAAGATTTATGTGAACTGACGGATGAAGGGGAATTTCGAGAAGATCTCTATTATCGTCTGAATGTTTTTCCTATTATTATCCCGCCATTACGGGAGCGACCTGAAGATATCCCCTTATTGGCAAAATATTTTACGCAAAAAATTGCCCGTCGCATGGATAGAAAAATAGACTGTATTCCAACACATGCTTTGGAGCAATTAACCCATTATCCTTGGCCGGGAAATGTACGAGAGCTTGAAAATATTATTGAGCGCGCGGTTATTTTAACTCGAGGCTCTACGCTAAATTTGCAACTAAAAGAGTTAAATATCAATAAACCATCTCGTTTAAAACAAGTGCTTTCGCAACCATCAGCCATAGAAAAAAAGATGCAAACTAGCGCACCTGAAAGTGATGATGAAGAGCGTGAGCGGATAATACAAGCCCTTAGAGAAACTAACGGTGTAGTGGCTGGTGCCAGAGGTGCGGCATTAAAATTAGGATTAAAAAGAACCACCTTATTATCACGTATGCAACGCTTAGGTATTTCCATTCCTGAAATTCTTTAGTTTTACGACCACTACAGCCGATATTATAAAACGAGTGTAATTAATTTGTTACACTCGTTTTTTTCTGTCCATTGGCAACTTTTTTATCCCTATCTATAATTTTAGTGGTTATATTTCTTTAATTATTATCACTAGTTAATTAACGCTAACTTATTATAAGAATATAAATAATCCATGGAGCATATTACCTATGAATGACCTGCTTACGAATAAAATTAATAAAATAAAAGAAGAATATAAAAATAATAAATATGTTTTTATTCCACAAAAAATAGTTATTGATTTAATAAAACAATTAGGTGCAACAGAGAAAGATATAGATACACTCATAGAATATGGTGATTATCTCGCGCAAGATCCTACATTGTCGTTTCGTCACTCTCGCACCGGACGCTACCTTTTCGATAATGAGGCTAAAACCATTTCACGACTAGAGTATCAACCTTTTGTCCTCACTGAAGAAGATGGCTTTATTCGTGAAGATAGCGGTGCACAAAGACACTTTCGAGCAATTGACGATCGCTGGCAAAGCAATACCGCTTACCAAGCATTATTAAAATTGAAAATGCTCCTGATTGAAGGAAATCGATTTACACCACGCCGCTTAACCGATCAACAATCCCCTAAATCAATTTCAACGGTATTTCATTTAAGACTCATTGCTGAACCTAATTCGTTAAGTGAGCTTTCTATTGAAGGGGTGCATAAAGATGGTGTTGATCACACAATGATTGTCATGATGAATAAAAATAATGTAAAAAATAATTCCGGCGCATTACGTGTTCATTCTCCTCAAGAAGCAATAGGTACACCTTGGCAAGATATTAATCCTAATAATGTTCTCTATGAGCATAATAATGCCCAATATCTGGATATATTGTTAATTGCGGATAATGAGTTAAATCATAGTGGTACACCTATTTTTACGCATGACAATCACCACTCTGCTTATCAGGATTTTATTGTGTTATTATCCCGTTATCCAACCGTAGACACTCATCCATCACATCAGTTTGATTCAACCCAATTACATCCCGATTTACCACTAACGTTACATTTAAATAAGCAAGTAGCCTAAGCATAAAGCGATAAAAAAACCGAGCTTACTGATATCTAGATCAGTCATGCTCGGTTTTCGAACAGAAAATAAATATTAATCAGCAAAGTTAGCCTTCAGCGGCTTCTCTTAAACGACGTTTAATATTGTTATATTCTGTTTTTACATAGTGCTCAGCTTGAGCTTGATCTTTAATTGACTCAACACAAACCGCACAATACTTATACTCAGGTGTTTTGGTTATTGGACTTAAGTTTTCTGCAACTAGTTCGTTACAAGCCCCAATCCACCATTGGTAAGTCATATATACCGCACCTTTATTTGGTCTATCACTGACCGCAGCACGAGTAATAACCTTACCTTGTCGAGAGCGTATCCAAACCAACTCTTGATCTTTAATTCCTAACTGTTTGGCATCTTCAGTGTTTAATTGAACATAACCGGGTTCATCAGCCAATGCAGCTAATGCTTTACAGTTACCTGTCATTGAACGACAAGAGTAATGTCCAACTTCACGAACCGTTGCCAATACCATTGGGAACTCATCAGAGAGTTGATCAATAGGTGGCGCCCACTCACAAGTATAGAATTGACCTTTACCATTAGGAGTATCGAACTTACCGCCTTCATAAAGATATTGTGTACCTGGGCTATCTTCTGTTGGGCAAGGCCATTGAATATACGCCAAATCAGCCATTTTTTCGTAAGTTGCACCATAATAAATCGGGCATAACTCACGCAACTCATCCCAAATTTCTTTGGTGTTGTTGTAATGCATTGGATAACCCATTGCTGTTGCCATTAAGCTGATTATTTGCCAGTCTGTTTTAACATCACCAACAGGCTCTACCGCTTTATAGAAACGCTGGAATCCACGGTCTGCTGATGTGTACACCCCTTCATGTTCACCCCATGATGTGGCAGGGAAAACAACATCAGCAATCGATGCTGTTTTGGTCATAAAGATATCTTGTACTATCAGTAAATCGAGTTTTTCAAAAGTTCTACGAATAGTGGCTAAATCTGGCTCAGTTTGTAGTGGATCTTCCCCCATCACATAGTGTGCTTTAATTAAACCATGGTCGATATTATGAGGTACTTCACTAAGCGCATAGCCTACTTCTTCAGGCATCGATTCAATGCCCCAAGCTTTGGCAAATTTTTCACGCGCTTTCGCATCAGTAACATACTGATAGCCTGGTAGCGTATTAGGTAGTGCTCCCATATCGCAAGCACCCTGTACGTTATTTTGACCACGAACAGGACCTACCCCAACATATTTCTTACCAAGATTACCGGTTAATAATGCTAAGCTAGTGAGTGAACGAACGGTTTCAACCCCTTGATAGAACTGTGTTACCCCCATTCCCCACAAGATTGTCGCCGTTTCCGCTTTGGCATACATACGCGCTGCTTCACGGATAATTTGTGCACTTAACCCCGTTGTTTTTTCTACCGACTCAGGGGTGTAACTTGCGACTAATTGGCAATACTCATCAAATTGCTCGGTATGATTTTCAATAAAGGATTTATCGTATAATTTTTCCTCTATGATCACATTGGCAATAGCATTTAGCAGTGCAATATTAGAACCATTTTTCAATGCTAAGTGTAAATCAGCCAAGCGAGCTGTTTCGATATAGCGTGGATCACATACAATAATTTTGGCACCCTTTTCTTTCGCCTTCACAATACGGCGAGCGACAATAGGATGCGAGTCTGCGGCATTATAACCGAAGACAAATAGACATTTGGTATCCTCAATCTCAACGATTGAGTTGCTCATAGCACCATTACCGACCGAACGCTGCAGACCTGCAACCGAAGGGCCGTGTCAGACACGAGCACAGCAGTCTATATTATTATTTCCGATAACCGCACGAGCAAATTTCTGCATAACGAAGTTAGCTTCATTACCAGGTCCTCGTGATGAACCGGTTGTCATAATAGCTTTAGCGCCATATTTCTCTTTGATAGCAAGTAGTTTGCTACTCGCAAACTCAATAGCTTCATCCCAAGAAACCGCTTCTAATTTTCCACCTCTTTCACGGCGGATCATAGGTGTTTTAAGGCGTGGAGTCAGTATCTTAGTATCATGGATAAAATCCCATCCATAATACCCTTTCAGACACAGCTCACCTTGGTTTGTTAAACCATTGGCTCCTTCAGCGCCAATGATTTTACCGTTTTCCACCTTCAGGTAGATTTTGCATCCTGAGGCGCAATACGGACAGACCGTGATGACTTTTTTCATCAACATTGCTCCTGTGTTCATCAACTTTCAGGTTAATACCCGATTCTCTCCTTTATCTATGCAGAGACTGTGCCAAATAAGCCATTATTTTAAATATTTTATAATTAGATGAAAAACAAAGAAAAATAACAGACAGTTATCAGTAATAAGATGAGTAAGAGACAAAAAGGAAACAATTATCGACACTAATGACGATTTTTATGTCGACGATGAGCAAGCAGTAATAGCAAAGATTAATCGGTCTAATTAACACGATTTTCTCTATGTATTCTTCTCATCAATAAAATTATTATTTTTCAATAAATACAATTAGTTATTTTTATTTAACAACTAAACACATCATTATTTGATGACAATATGATAATTTGACTTGCTATATTCTTATTTAGGTAAATTTTTAAGAATTAATATTTTGAATAACAATTTATTCGCAAGAAAAAAGGTGAAAAACAATAAAAAAAAAGCCCATAATACTGAACCTGAAAACAACAATGCGGTCTTAAAGACCTCTACACCCCAAAAATTTGATAATAGCTCAACATGCAAAAATTAAAGTTTTTACGATTTTCAAAAGAAAAAGTTTCTCTTTTTTTAGCTGTCTATATTGGTTTATTTCTTAATCTTTCCGTTTACATTGGCCGTTATGGCACACAGAATTCTCACAACTCCCTCATTGAAAGTTTATATATACTGGGTGAAGTTGCAGTAAACATTGCCTTTACTTTCTTCTTATTACGACTTATTTCTTTTTGTGGCACACTATTTTTTAAAATAGTCGCTTCTTTTATTCTGCTCATTAGTGTTTGTGCTAGTTACTATATCTCTTTCTTTGATGTAGTTATTGGCTATGGCATTATTATTTCTACGCTCACCACAGATATCGATTTATCAAAAGAGCTGATTAGCCCTAATGTGATTATTTGGATTATTGGGTTATCTATTTTACCCCTAGCGCTAACTTGGTTATGTAAGAAACCAGAAAAAAATATAACTCAGCAGCAAAAGAAAAAAATCTGGATCAAAAATACGGTCAAAATGCTCGTAATTGCTCTTGCGGTATTTGCCTATCTAAAAACCTTAGATTCGAAACAAAAAGCCTATGAAATCAAGAATAACTTAGATTTGCCAAGCTACAGCGGTGGTTTAAGTTACGCCTATTTACCGACCAACTGGATTATTCCTTTATTTCAATATGCGATAACACAGTACGACGACCACTTTAATAGCCAGAATATCTTTGATCCCGCGGATAACTTTACCTATATACCGTCAAAAGCCAATGAAGATGTCTATGTGGTCTTTATTATTGGCGAGACAGCAAGGTGGGATCATATGGGGCTATTCGGTTATGAAAGACAAACCAATCCCCTATTAAGCCAAGAAAAAAATCTGATTGCTCTGAAAGGTATCTCTTGCGATACAGCAACAAAACTTTCGCTAAAATGTATGTTTGTGCGTGAAAACGGTACAGAAAATAACGATCAACGAACGTTAAAAGAGAACAATATTTTCTCAGTGTTACATCAGCTAGGAATGACATCAGAACTCTTTTCAATGCAAAGTGAGCTTTGGTTTTACAATAAGCTTGATTTAGATAACTATGCCATGAAAGAGATGATGACCGCCAAAAATAGTAATTTTGGCAAAGAATTAGATGATACTTTGCTTATTAACGAAGTCGCAGATTCCGTTGCTCACTATTCTAAAGGTAACCACTTAGTGATTTTACACACTAAAGGTTCACACTTTATGTACTCGCAACGTTACCCAAACGCATTTAAAAAATACCAACCTGAATGCTTAAACGTTGACGATGAGTGCACCAAAGAGCAGCTAATCAATGCTTATGATAACTCTATTCTTTATACTGATTACTTTATTGATGGTGTACTTAATACCTTGCGTGATAAAAAAGCCATTGTGTTTTATACCTCAGATCACGGCGAGTCAATTTCAGAAAAAGGTGGCTTACACGGCACACCAAAAGAAATTGCACCACCAGAACAATTTAAAGTGCCTTTCTTAGTGTGGATGTCAGATAGCTATTTAGCTGAGCCTGAAAATAAACAGTTATTTGATAATCTCAAACGAAATCAAGATAATAACCGGACTTTCTATCATCATAATATTTTTGACTCGATATTAGGCTGTCTAGGTTACTCATCACCCGATGGGGGGATTAATAATCAAAATAATCTCTGTTTTGGTGACATAGCTAGCGAAGCACAGTAACTCGTTTCTAATCAATAAAAACCCCATGTTTAAGATTAAGCATGGGGTTTTTACTCGCTGAGATTAAAATAATGGCTTATTTAAAGTCAGCATCTGTATACAGGTGTGTTGCTTGAATTTCTTTGACGTTTCTTGCACCACCTAACATCATATTAATTCTTAACTCTTTATTTAATTGCTCAATAACTGAATTCACACCTTCAGCACCGCCTAAATTTAATCCATAAAGAATTGGACGCCCCACAGCAACAACATCTGCACCACTCGCTAGCGCTTTAAAGACATGTGAGCCACGACGAACTCCACTATCGAAAACGATAGGAACACGTTTGTTCACGACTTTGGCAATGGCTGGCAATACATCAATGGTTGCTGGTGCACTATCTAACTGACGACCACCATGATTAGACACCCAAATCGCATCAGCACCCGCTTTAATTGCAGTATCGGCATCTTCAGGTGATTCAATACCTTTCACAATGACTGGTAAACCTGACATCTTTTTCACATATTGAATATCCGCAGGAGTAAATGCTTGTTTAGCTTGAGCATAGATCTCACTAATACCCGAACCTTTACCTGTTTTTGATTTATCATCACTGATTTTGGCGAATGCTTCCAAATTGGCAAAACCTAATGGGAATTGAAAACTATTTTTAATATCATCTTCACGATATCCCCCCACAGGAGAATCAACCGTTAAAATAATACCTTTCGCGCCATACTGTTTTGCTTGCGATAAAATATACTGATTAAACGCGTTGTTTTTACTCATATATAGCTGAAAAAAGAACGGATAACCCGGTTGTGCTTGCGCGACTTCTTTAATGGTTTTATTACCATAAGTACTTAATGAGAAAATAGAGCCCGCTTTCGCCATACCTTTTGCTGTGGCAACTTCGCCTTGTTGATGAGCAAGCCCTTGGGCTGCCATCGGTGCCTGAATAATAGGCGTATCTAATTTAATACCTAAAAATTCTGTTTTTAAATTCAGATCGGAAAATTCAATCCCTTGTAATGCACGAGGCATAATATATTTTTTATTAAATGCATTTGTATTAGAACGCAAGTTATTTTCGTCTTCAGCACCACCACGAATATAACCGAAAGCGCCTTTATCCATATTTTCTTTTACTTGATTTTCAAGAGCATCTAAATTAACTATTTTGATTGGATGTTCTGCGGTACTCGCTTTATATTCAGTCGCTTGCACAACTCCCACACTTAATGCCATAGCAATTGCAGTCGTTTTTAACAATGTATGTTTCATTATCTCCCCCTATGTAGGAATTAATGGATTATATTTATAGTTTAAGAAACAACGCTCAGATTATAAGAATAAATATAAACTCTATTTTTATAGAAACTTAAAATAATCGTTCTGATTTTTTAATATATAATAATTAAATAAATCAAATGTAACTTAATAAAAATTAGGTCATTAATGAAAATATATATAATTATTTAAATATCATGATATTTAAATAACATAATGACATTTTAAAAAATAATCTTGATGTCGTTAAAAGCGAGTATAAGCTGACTATGGAAATAATGTATCTAAAGATTATTGCTTTAAGCATTCAAAAAATTTGTTTAAGTTAAAAAAAACCCCCGCGGGCGGGGGTGAGATAAGCGCAATTAAAAGTCTCAAATCAACTCAGGAGAAAAATACCTTTAGTGTCGATTACGAACAATTTGGTAACGGCGCGTTAGATACTCAATTGGCACGCTCCAAATATGAACTAAACGGCAGAATGGGAACAATAAAAAAATCGTCATACCTAGGAATATGTGCAATTTAAAAATAAGTGCAACACCTTCAAGATTTGCCGAAGCACCGCCATGGAATGTCACAATAGCTTGCGCCCATGCCACCAGCTTCATCATTTCACTACCATCCATATGCTGTGCGGAAAATGGGATAGTCAGTAAGCCGAGTGCAACTTGGACAACCAGCAAGGTTAAGATCATGATGTCACCAAATGACGATGTTGCTCTTACTCGTGCATTCGTCAAACGACGTTTTAACAGCATAATGCCGCCAATCAGCATTAACACACCACAAGTACCACCACCAACCATCGCCATAATTTGTTTATATTCAATTGGTAGAAAAGATTGATACATCCAGTGTGGCGTTAACATCCCCAGAAAATGACCTGCAAAAATGCCGATAATACCAATATGGAATAAGTTCGAAGCAAGTCGCATGTTTTTCTTGTCTAACATCTGACTGGAGCCTGCACGCCATGTATATTGACCATAATCATAACGTAACCAACTACCGATAAGAAAAACAGCACCAGCAATATAGGGGTAGATATCAAAAAACAACATATTAACGTAATTCATTTTTGTGCTCCCATATCTAGCGAATTACCGACATTGAGATATTGAACAGGCGTTTCTTGCGCAAAACGTCGCTGATGCTGGCTAATATTGTTACTACCACATTGCGCACTTTCACCTAGAAACGTCACTTGCTCTTCTTCCCATACGGCATCTAATGCAGCCGGCGTATCATCTACAGGCTCTTTTTCTACTTGAGCCGCCAGTTGTGAAGCGTCTAACTCACTTTGTGAGAGACAAAGCAATACATCAAAAAGAGCGTGATAATCACTGCCTCGCTGTTTTAAACGCTCACTCAGCAATGCCAAAATAGGAGCAATATTATTAAGCCCTTCAATACTTTCATCGGTAGGCAATAGCGTTAAATACTCAAGGTAAGTAGGTAAGTAATCAGGCAATTCACGACTACTTAAGGTGATCCCTGCTTGTTGATACTGATTAAGCAGATCAACCATTGCCTGACCACGATCACGCGATTCACCATGTACATGTTCAAATAACAATAGCGATCTCGCTCTACCTCGATCAAAAATCTCACTGTAATTCGCTTGTGCATCCAGCAGATCTTGTTGCGTGAGTTCACGAATAAACGCCATTAATTTTGCGACTTGCGTGACAGGAAGCTCGTCAGCTTCCTGCAATGCATCAATGATCTCATTACGATGTTCCCAGAGATCTTCGCTGGGATAATCCAATAACAGAGAAATAACTTTCAAAGAGATCATCATATTTTCTCCTCAGAACGGCGCTCATCTTGAGGGGTTTTGGAAGTGATATCGATGGCATCAATACGATGGCTATTAAACAGATTAAATTTACTCTCGCTGCCATGACAACCATCACCAAAACTAAAACCACAGCCGTTACGCTCAGGAAAAGCTTCTCTTGCTAACTCACGATGGCTAGAAGGAATAACAAAGCGATCTTCATAATTGGCAATCGCCAAATAGCGATACATCTCTTGTGCCTGTGCTTCGGTTAATCCCACTTGCTCTAATGCTGTCAAATCGGTTTTACCTTCTACCGTTTCTGCGCGTTTATAATGGCGCATTGCCAACATTCTTTTTAATGCTAATAACACTGGCACTGTATCGCCTGCGGTCAGCAAGTTAGCCAAATATTGGACAGGAATACGTAAACTTTCTACATCCGGTAATACTCCCGTATGTGGCAACACTCCTGCATCAGCCGCAGATTGAATAGGTGACAGAGGTGGCACATACCACACCATGGGTAAAGTACGATATTCAGGGTGTAGTGGTAATGCTAGCTTCCAATCCACCGCCATTTTATAAACCGGCGAACGTTGGGCTGCATCAATCACACTTAATGGAATACCTTGCTCTTCTGCAGCTTTAATAACTTCAGGATCGAAGGGATCTAAAAAGATATCTAATTGACTTTGGTATAAGTCTTTTTCATTATCAGCACTGGCGGCTTGTGAAATTTTATCTGCGTCATACAGCATCACACCAAGATAACGAATACGTCCAACACAGGTTTCTGAGCATAGGGTTGGTTGACCTGATTCGATGCGCGGATAACAGAAAATACATTTTTCTGACTTACCGCTTTTCCAGTTAAAGTAGATTTTTTTGTATGGACACCCTGTTAAACACATGCGCCAACCACGACACTTATCTTGATCGATAAGCACAATACCATCCTCAGCACGTTTATAAATCGCACCACTTGGACAGGTCGCGACACAAGCAGGATTTAAGCAGTGTTCACATAAACGAGGTAAATACATCATAAATGTATTTTCAAACTGCCCATACATCTCTTTTTGCATATTGGCGAAGTTTTTATCCGCAGCACGTTTGCTAAACTCGCCCCCTAAATCATCTTCCCAGTTTGGGCCTTTTTCGATCTTGGTCATACGCTGACCTGTTATCAACGAACGAGGACGTGCGGTGGGTAATGAGCCTTCTGGTGCATTTTTTAAATGCTCATAGTCATAATCAAATGGCTCATAATAATCATCTAATGCTGGCACATCTGGGTTGGCAAAAATCTTTGATAATAGCCCAACACGGTTACCCATTCTTGGTACTAACTTACCTTTAATATTTTTGATCCAGCCGCCTTTCCACTTCTCTTGATCTTCCCAATTTTGCGGATACCCTGTACCCGGTTTAGTTTCAACATTATTAAACCAAGCGTATTCCACACCTTCACGACTGGTCCAAACATTTTTACAGGTTACTGAACAGGTATGGCAACCGATACATTTGTCGAGGTTCAGTACCATACCGACTTGTGAACGAATTTTCATTATGCCTTCTCCTGTCCATTCAGGGTTTGTTGATAAGCATCGCCTTCACCATCAAGCCAATCAACCTGTTTCATCTTACGTACCACAACAAATTCATCGCGGTTAGAGCCCACAGTTCCATAGTAGTTAAAGCTATAAGCCAACTGAGCGTATCCACCAATCATATGGGTCGGTTTAGGGCAAACACGCGTCACGGAGTTATGAATACCGCCACGCATTCCGGTTATTTCAGAGCCTGGTAGGTTTATTTGGCGCTCTTGTGCGTGATACATATAAATCATGCCATCAGGAATACGTTGGCTCACAATCGCTCTTGCGGTTAACGCACCATTACTGTTGTATGCTTCAACCCAATCGTTATCACTAATACCCATCTCTTTAGCATCATCTTCACTCAGCCAAACCACAGGGCCACCACGACCGAGGGTTAACATCAGTAAGTTATCGCTATACGTTGAGTGAATACCCCATTTTTGGTGAGGCGTCAGGAAGTTCAGCGCTTTTTCTGGGAAGCCGTTCGGTTTTTTACCTTTCACGGCTTCGATTGCCTTAGTATCAATAGGTGGACGATAAACCACTAAACTTTCGCCATAAGCACGCATCCACTCATGATCTTGATATAACTGCTGACGGCCACTTAAAGTACGCCAAGGGATCATCTCGTGAACATTGGTATAACAAGCGTTATAAGAGACATGCTCATCTTCCAGACCAGACCATGTAGGACTTGAAATGATCTTACGAGGTTGAGCAACGATATCGCGGAAACGAATTTTCTCATCTTCTTTTACTTTAGCTAAATGAGTGTGATCGCGTCCTGTCACTTTACTTAGTGCATCCCACGCTTTTACCGCCACTTGACCATTCGTTTCAGGTGCTAAAGAGAGGATAACTTCGGCTGCATCAATTGCGGTTTCAATCGCCGGGCGCCCTTTTGCCACACCCTCATGACGAACGCGATTAAGTTTTTTCAGGAAATCAACTTCTGTCTGTGTATTCCAACCGATCCCTTTACCGCCATTACCTAATTTATCCATTAACGGCCCAAGTGAGGTAAAACGAGCATAGGTATTTGGATAATCACGCTCCACAGGAATAAGATGCGGTGCAGTTTTCCCCGGAATAAGGTCACATTCACCTTTTTTCCAATCTTTGACATCAAATGGTTGTGCCATTTCAGCCGCGGAGTCATGTTGTATTGGCTGTGTCACTAAATCGGTTTCAACCCCTAAATGACCGACACACAATTTAGAGAAGGTTTTAGCAATACCTTTATAAAT
Source organism: Proteus sp. G2675 (assembly GCF_963886535.1). Lineage (NCBI taxonomy): Bacteria > Pseudomonadati > Pseudomonadota > Gammaproteobacteria > Enterobacterales > Morganellaceae > Proteus > Proteus sp. G2675. Next base: position 20,881 of record NZ_CAWPCB010000003.1, on the reverse strand, counting down.
TTCCCAATCGGTTTTAGACTCCCAAGCGGGATCTACCGCGGCGGTTAATGGATGAATAAATGGATGCATATCCGAGGTATTCATATCATCTTTTTCATACCATGTGGCGGTTGGTAACACGATATCGGAGAACAGACAGGTACTTGACATACGAAAGTCTAAAGTCACCACTAAATCGACCTTACCCTCACCGCCTTTATCTTGCCATTCCACTTCTTGTGGCTTAACTTGGCCTTGTTCACCTAAATCTTTACCTTGTAATCCATTTTCCGTCCCTAATAGATATTTCAGTAAATATTCATGCCCTTTACCTGCAGAACCCAATAAATTAGAACGCCAGATAAATAAGTTACGAGGGAAGTTTTGCGGATTATCCGGTTGCTCTGATGCAAAACGGATCTCACCTGATTTCAGAGCATTAACGGTATAATCCGTTGCACTGACGCCAGCTTGTTGAGCTTTTTTGGTAATAGATAATGGGTTAACGTTTAATTGCGGTGCTGACGGTAACCACCCCATACGCTCCGAACGCACATTCATATCAATTAAGCTACCGCTAAAGCGTGATTTATCTGCTAAAGGTGATAGTAATTCTGTCGGTGATACCGTTTCATAGCGCCATTGACTTGAATGATTATAGAAAAATGACGTGCTATTCATATGACGAGGTGGACGCTGCCAATCCAGACCAAAAGCTAATGGCAACCAACCTGTTTGTGGACGCAGTTTTTCTTGTCCCACATAGTGAGCCCACCCACCACCACTTTGGCCAATACAACCACAGAAGATAAGCATATTGATAATGCCACGGTAGGTCATATCCATGTGATACCAATGGTTAATGCCCGCACCGACAATCACCATTGAACGACCATGTGTTTTTTCTGCATTATCAGCAAATTCACGTGCAATGCGGATAATATCTTGACGGCTAACCCCTGTTACTTGTTCAGCCCATGCGGGTGAATAGGCTTTGATCTCATCATAGTTTGTCGCACAGTTTTCATCATTTAAACCACGATCGACACCATAGTTAGCCAGTAATAAGTCATAAACGGTAGTGACATATTTTTCTTCGCCATTGGCAAGAGTAATGCGTTTTGCTGGCAGTTTATGAACGAGAACATCATCAAGGGCAACACCTTCAAAGTATTCACTCTTGATGCCACCAAAGTAAGGAAATGCAACGTCAACCACATCATCATGGTTTTCTAAAAGACCCAATTGTAAAGTGACTTCTTCGCCACTCTTACCGTCTTTAGGCTCTAGATTCCATTTGGCAGCGCCTTCCCAACGAAAACCCATTGAACCTTGAGGAGCGACCAATTGCTGTGTTTTCTCATCAATAGCAATGGTTTTCCATTCTGGATTTTTCTCCTGATCGAGATTGTTCACTAAATCAGCGGCACGTAGCATGCGACCCGCAACTAATTTGCCAGAATCATGCTTATCTAACATCACTAACATTGGCATGTCAGTGTAAGTGCGCACATAGTTACTAAAGTATTCAGTTTGGCGTTTAACGTGGAATTCGTTAAGAATAACGTGTCCCATCGCCATTGCCATGGCGCTATCTGTACCTTGTTTTGGGTTTAACCACTGGTCACACAGTTTAGCAATTTCAGCATAATCAGGTGTTACTGCTACCGTTTTGGTGCCTTTATAACGAACTTCGGTAAAAAAGTGAGCATCTGGCGTACGGGTTTGAGGTACGTTTGAACCCCATGCAATCAGATAAGAAGAGTTATACCAGTCAGCTGACTCTGGCACATCTGTTTGCTCCCCCCAAGTCATTGGTGAGGCAGGTGGTAAATCACAATACCAATCGTAAAAACTTAAGCAAGCACCACCAATTAGAGATAAATAGCGGGCACCAGCGGCATAAGACACCATTGACATTGCCGGAATAGGTGAGAAACCAATAATACGATCTGGGCCAAAAGTTTTAGCGGTATAGACGTTAGAAGCCGCAATAATTTCATTCACTTCAGACCATGAAGAGCGAACAAAACCACCACGACCACGAGCTTGTTTATAACTTTTCGTTTTTTCGGGAGCATTAACAATCGATGCCCATGCATCAACTGGATCAGCGTGTTGCGCTTTGGCTTCACGCCATAATTTGATCAGACGTTTACGCACCATTGGGTATTTAACGCGGTTAGCGCTATATAAATACCATGAATAGCTCGCACCACGCGGACAACCACGGGGTTCATGATCAGGCAGATCAGGACGAGTTCGTGGATAGTCTGTTTGCTGGGTTTCCCATGTTACTAAGCCGTTTTTGACATAAATTTTCCAGCTACATGATCCGGTGCAGTTAACACCATGTGTAGAACGCACGATTTTGTCATGTTGCCAACGGCTACGATAACTATTTTCCCAGTCGCGATTAACATTTAACTCTTGCCCGTGATCTTGTGAAAACGTATCACCAAGCTGTTTAAAATAGCGGAATCTATCGAGAAATTTACTCATCAGATACTCTCCCAATGCGCGTTAGCGCGCTCACATTGCGTATAATTCGTCATTATTATTTATTGTGTTTACGTCCATAGACCAACCAAGTGATCAGAACGCAGGCGATATAGAACAGAACGAAGATTTTCATTGCCCCAGCAGGTGAACCCGTCATCGCAAGGGATGTACCAAAGGCTTTAGGAATAAAGAAGCCACCAATCGCACCGATTGCAGAGATAAAACCCAATGCAGCTGCACTTTCTGTTACGGCTTCTTTCTGCGCAGCTTCATCTGAAGCCTCTTGTGCCTTCATGCGATCAATGGTGATTTTTCTAAATACCACGGCAATCATTTGGAATGTTGAACCACTGCCTAGCCCTGCAGTTAAAAACAGCACCATAAACACGCCATAGAAAGCAATAAACGATCCACCAGCACCATTTTCCGGTAGGGTTAAGAACAGGAGCACTGAGAAAATAGCCATAATGATAAAGTTGATAAGCGTCACTTTAATGCCACCAAATTTATCAGATAGCGCACCTCCCACAGGGCGAGCTAATGCTCCAAGTAAAGGACCAAAGAAGGCATAATGTAAAATGACAATATCGGGGAACTGGGTTTTCGATAACATTGCAAACCCGGCAGAAAAGCCGATAAAAGAACCAAAAGAGCACAGATAGAGGATACTGAGTAACCAAAGATGACCACGTTTTAAAACAGGTAGCTGTTGACTTAAAGAAGCTTTATTAGCAGCCAGATCATTCATGCCAAACCAAGCCGCAAAGGTAAAGATAAGCAAGAAAGGTACCCAAATCCACGCCGCATTCTCTAGCCATAAACGTGAGCCATCAGGTTGAACGACTCCGGGGCCACTAAACATAGCAAAAACGCCCACACTGACAACCAAAGGCGCGATTAATTGCATCACGCTGACACCTAAGTTACCCAATCCGCCATTTAATCCTAATGCACCGCCTTGGTGTGCTTTAGGAAAAAAGAAGCTGATATTTGCCATACTCGATGCGAAGTTTGCACCAGCAAAACCACACAGCAGAGAGATAACGATAAAAGTGGAATAAGATGTCGTGAGATCTTGCACGGCAAACCCTAGCCAGAGACAAGGAATAATCAGAAATACCGTACTAATAGCCGTCCAACGACGACCACCAAAAATAGGAATAACAAAAGAGTAAGGGACACGTAGTAGCGCACCTGAAACAGAAGGTAGAGCAGTCAGCATAAAGAGCTGATCAGTGGTAAAATTAAAGCCAACCTTATTTAAATTGACAGCGACTGCACTAAATAGCATCCAGACGCAGAAGGATAGCAGTAGACAAGGAACAGAAATCCATAAATTACGCGATGCGATTTTTTGACCAGTTTTTTCCCAAAAAGCTTTATCTTCAGGATGCCAATTTTCGATCACCCCTTTTTTCATTTTTTCTGGGTGTTGAGAAAGTGCCATAACAACCTCGGTTAACGGTTAAATTGGCTTCTTTTTACGGTGAGATGGGTTTGCGAGTCATGATCTGCATCAAGCAAGATTTTGTTTGATTTTTCATCTAAATCTATGTTTTATACCTAAGTATTAATAGGGTTACGTGACTATTTTAAATGTAAATCAATAAATTAGGTAAAATCACTTACTCTTTATTAAACACATTACAATACTTAGATATTTAGAGGTACTCCCTTTGGAGTATATGTTATTTAGCGGTTTTTTAAGGCAAGATAGACCAGATCAAACTGGGAATACATCATGAAAATGCACAACATTCAATGGCATTATCGCTTTTCAATTATTAATCAAATCGCTATTTTAATGTTGCTTTTCACACTATTTGGTGTGGTAGGTATGGCTATTTCTAACCACATTATTTTAAGCGTACAAGGCAATGCCCACGCCATTAATAAATCCGGCTCACTGCGCATGCAAAGCTATCGTTTACTCTCAGCCTTACCCCTTGATGATAAGCACCGTGATTATCTACAAGAATTAGAAAATGATTTAGATAGTAAAGAGTTACGTCAAGTATTAAGCACCTCATCACTGCAATCACAATATGTACAACTGACTCATTACTGGAAAGAGACATTAAAACCGACTTTGTCAGCAGCCAAACAGCCTAATGATGCGAAACAAGAAGTTATCTTTTTTGTTTCTCAACTCGATACATTAGTATCAAGTATTGACCAACTTACTGAACAAAAAATCCGCCTAGTTGCATATACTCAACTTATCTTTACCGCTCTTACCTTATTACTGCTGTTTGGTTCTGTTTGGCATTTTCGTCGTCGCTTATTACTGCCTTGGCAACAATTGATGTCCATGGCTAATTCTATTGGACATGGTGATTTTTCAACTCGTTTTCGGCCTCGTCCTCACCATGATGAAATTGCCACACTAGGAATTGCACTTAACACCATGTCAGAAGAGCTATCGACGCTCTACAGTGAATTAGAACAACGAGTCATTGAAAAGACCCATGATTTACAACAGAAAAATAAGGTTCTCTCTTATCTTTATCACTCAAGTCAACAACTGCATTCCCAAGCGCCACTTTGCGCTCGCTTAAGGCAGATCCTTGCAGAGCTACAGCATATTATTCCTGATAGCTATTTGCAGATCCGTCTATATGAAGATAATCAACATACATTATTTAATGAGATAAGCTTAGCCCCTTCCTCACGCCCTGAATATTGTCCAACGCCAGACTGTGAGCGTTGCAATGAAGATGCCAGCATCACTACACCGTTAAATAATCGCTTATTACATTGGGAATTGACCGATCAGATCCATCGCTACGGTTTATTCGTAATGCAGTTACCGGAAAATAGTGTACTTACTGACGAACAGAATAATTTAATGCTCTTATTGACTAAGCAAATTTCCGCAATGCTTGCCATGGAGCAACAAAATGAACAGCAACAACAGCTATTATTAATGGATGAGCGTTCAGCGATTGCACGTGAATTACATGATTCGATTGCTCAATCGCTATCATGTTTAAAAATGCAGGTCAGTTATCTACAAATGCAATCGGAAACCTTGCCAGATAACTGTCAAAAACTACTAAAAGAGATGCGAGAAGAGCTAAATGTGGCTTATCGTCAGTTAAGAGAATTACTGACCACATTTCGCTTGAAATTGACAGAGCCTGGCTTATTAGCCGCATTAGAAAATACAATAAATGAATTTAATCAACGTTTAGGGTTTGCTATCCATTTTGATTATCAGTTACCTGCAAAATGTGTTAATTCACATCAAAGTATTCATGTGGTGCAAATTGTTCGTGAAGCATTAAATAATATTCTGCAACATGCGAATGCAAACTGGGCTGAAGTCGCATTAACACTTAATAATGGCATCGTTGAACTGCAAATTAATGATAATGGTGAAGGTATTACGCCTAATCCCGAAAAGATAAATCACTACGGACTGATTATTATGCGTGAACGCGCGAATAGTCTGAATGGCTCTTATAGTATAAGGGTTCGCAAAGAAGGTGGAACGCAAGTATTTGTCACATTTCCGTTAATCACTACCCATAAAGATCCTATCGAAAAGGGAGCAAATCATAATGAATAATATGGGAGCAGTCGCAGACAAAGCGACTATTTTATTAATTGATGATCACCCGATGTTACGCAATGGTGTGAAACAACTTTTAAGTCTTGATACAACATTAACTGTCGTTGGTGAAGCTGGCGATGGTATTCAAGGGGTAAAATTAGCTGAAGAGTTAGATCCTGATTTAATCCTACTCGATCTCAATATGCCGGGTATGAATGGTTTTGAAACACTCGATCAATTGCGATTACGATCGCTATCTGGGCGGATCGTTGTGTTTAGTGTATCAAACTACAGTGATGATCTGATCACCGCCTTAAAACGAGGAGCGGATGGCTATCTCTTAAAAGACATGGAGCCAGAAGAGCTATTAGCCGCTTTAAAGCAAGCAGCCGCAGGGAAAATGGTGGTTAGCCCAACATTAACCCCCATTTTAGCGCAGTCACTGCGAGAAGATCGTTCTGAAGGTGAGCGGGATATCGACCAACTCACCCCACGAGAGCGCGATATTTTAAAGCTGATAGCACAAGGGCTATCCAATAAGATGATCGCACGTAAACTCGATATTACTGAAAGTACGGTTAAAGTACATGTCAAACATCTACTCAAAAAGATGAAATTAAAATCTCGTGTTGAAGTCGCGGTTTGGGTTCATCAACAACGTGTGGATTAATCAAAATTGGGCACAATGGGTTGGTGAATATTCATTAACTCCACCAATTCCTTTGCCCCTTTTTGTAGTGACTCGCCTTTTAACCACATTGCATGTACTGGTAAGCGCAATTCATTTTTAGTATTTTTAAATTGCAATTGTTTTAATTTTCCCTTTTGTAACTGCGTATAAATCAGCGAATAAGGTAAATTCCCCCAGCCCATCCCCGCTTCAACCATACCTAATGCCATTTGAAAGTTATCTGTTTGCCAGTAATTAGTCGCCACTAAAGAGCGTACATCTCTTATCTCTTGAGTATGGCTGGCTATCATTATCTGTCTTACATTCACTAAATCTTCAATAAATACCCCTGCAGGGTGAGCAAGTGCAATATGACTTGCCGAAATTGTGGCAACTAATGACTCTGAGCCCAAATATTGAAATTGTTCATCGCCATTGACGTATAACCCACCATACACGAGACATAATTGGATTTTACGTGCGTGCAGCATCTCAATAATGTCATCTTGCGCCGCGGTTACTACATTCACTTTTAGTAAGGGGTAACGCTGTGTTAACTCAGATAATGCCGGTAATAAATAATCGGGATTAATATCTGCCGCGACACCAATATTTAATATACTTTCCAGACCCATTGAAAGCTCTTGTGCATGAACCTGTAATAGCTTTAATTGCTCAGCAATCATTCTGGCGTGAGGTTCAAGTGCTTTAGCTTTTTCTGTTGGCCGTGGCTCTCTCGATGAACGCTCAAACAGCGCATAACCTAATTCAGCCTCCATATTAGCAATCGCCATACTGACCGCAGAAGGAACACGTTTTAATGAACGCGCAGCCGCAGAAAAAGAGCCTTTATCCATAACGGCTAAAAATATCGCGATATGTTCACTTGAGAACTGCATGTTCACTCCTGATGTTTCAGTTAAATTGATATTAGCTAACTTTTTCTGTCACTATTACTGATTTATCTTACGATGCTTAACCACACTGATCCACAAAAAAAGAGAGTATCATGCAAGGTATTAAGCGAAAAATTGTCTATGTTACCGCTTATGAAGTATTTGGTTGGGTTATCTCATCGGTAGGACTGGCGCTTTTAGCCGATAGTTCAACCGCTGTTACGGGGCCACTCGCACTCATTATTACCACTATCGCGGTAAGTTGGAATTTTATTTATAACTGTTTATTTGAATTTTGGGAGAGTCGACAAAAGTCGAGAATTCGCACCTTTAGACGCCGTCTTGCTCATGCGGTAGGTTTTCAGCTTACCTTGGTGGTTTACCTTATTCCGCTGATAGCTTGGTGGCTAGAGGTTTCATTATGGCAAGCACTGGTGATGGATTTTGCACTTATTATCATCATCCCTTGCTATACATTTGTCTATAACTGGGTATTTGACAAAATTTTTGGCTTACCAAAATCAGCATTACCCGAAGATGTACCTGTTGCTTAATAAAGTGATGTAGAAGTGATCGTTATTTCGATCACTTCTCTATTGGATAAATATCTTCTAACGCAAATTGTTCAATCCCACCTTCTAATTCACAACGCCCTAACCCAATATTTTTATCATCTGCCGTCGTCCTTCTTAGCAATTTACCGGTCACTTGTGATAATGCGCTATCTAACTCCAACACACGATAATATTCCTTCATATAGCTCTCTTCACCCAATGCCATATAAACCAAAAACTCATCGCCGACTTTAATGTTCATGATTATTACCATTGATACTTTTAATAAGTTGCATAAATTCCCAATGAATTTAATAAATCTACATCAATTAATACATTAGCGGGTAATTTTGCATCTCTTCTATAGTTACGTATAGATTGACGTGTTGTTGGCCCCATAATACCATCAATGATCCCATTAAAATAATGTCTTTCAAATAGGGCATATTGTACCCTCATTATCAGGCGCTTTTTTTGTTCCTGATTAACATTAGAATTCTTAACTGCTTGTGAAAAATCATTATTAGATAAATTAGAAGTTGTTCTATTGGTTGTTTGTGGTTGAGAATAACTTTGTGTAGAAGGGGTACTTCGATAATATCCTCCCCCAGATGAAGAGCGATGAGAGCTATGACTACGATGGCTTCGATGAGAACTATGGCTTCTATGCCCTGCTATATAAAACGGTGTTTCTGTATTTAAAGGAGCAAACACGAGATCTTCAGGTTCAAATGTTAATTCAGAATTAGGTAGCCCTGTTGAACTAGCAACAGCTTGACTATTTAACGTTAAAAAACCAGGTAATAGTGCTGCTAAACTCCACTTTTTCATAATATCGCCCTCGCTGTTTGATGATATTTTCCATATGAAGAACTAAAATATCCACCACAATGACTCTTCATTTTACATTGGTCACATTCATTCGGATAATAATTCTTCCAATCAGAAATAGATTGAATAGTATATTTCCATAAACTATTAGGTAAATGACATAAAGGATAATTAAATAAAGCTATAGGTAATTGACTAATATCAGCCATGTTGATAGCAAGATTCAGATTTTCTATATATTTATCTGGTGAGATATATAAATTATCCCAATTTTTTTTAGCCCACCCAACGGGTTCAAGATTCATAATAGAAATTTGATTAATATTTGAGAACACTCTAGCACATAATTCAACAATATTATGAAAGTGAAGATAATTTATTTTTGTTGGGATTATTCTCAATTCAATATTAATGCCTAAATTACCTGCATTTACTATTCCCATAATTGTTTCTTCATATGCACCATTATGCCCAACTAACTCATCATGAATTTCTTTATGAGATGAATAAAGAGGGATCCCAAATGAAATATTCATATCTTTTGCTTCAGATAATAATTTCTTTGTAAAATAAATATCAGAAAACCTTCGCCCATTCGTTAATACATGTAAAACTGTCCTCGGTGCCAATCTTTTTATTTCTCTAATAAAATCAATAAATTTATTGCCATAAAGTAAAGGCTCTCCACCACTAATTCCAATAACACCATCGAAATTAAAAGCAGCAATCGCAAGTAGAGCATCATCTAAAAGCCAAGAATCATCTCTATTTTTAGGGGGCTGAGAACAAAATTGACATAAATTATTACAACGCTCAGTAACAAGTAACGTATTATGATTTGCCTTGCGAGATAAAATAACTCTAATTCTACTATTTGAAACAGATATAATATCACCATTTTCAATACTATTATAAAGTTCACTATCTGCTATTATATATTTTGCACCGTTACAGAGTGTCGACGATAAAATTTTTCCTTCTTGTTGAACAAGAATATTATCTAAATAGAATGTAGGATCTACCAGTCTATCTTTAAATATTTGATAGTAGCCATTGTCTAATTTACTTCTAATATCGAATAAATCTTTCCTAATAACCTCAAGCATAAATCCAACTTTTTAGTAATGTAGCCCCTGCATTATCTTCATCAATTTTTTTTACTAGTAGTTTAAACATCCCTTTATGATAAAGACAAAATCGTGAAAGACTTTTATTTCCAACCGGCTCACCAAATAAACTGATATTTTGACAAGGGTCAACGCCACAATATGGCTGAAAAGCACAAGTTTCACAACCAACATGTAGCATGTTAAATGAATTAGAAAGTAAATTATTATAGATAGTGTTTTTATTAAATGATAACGAATCAAAGTCACCTAAAGAAAAGTCAATATCAGAGTATACCTGCTGAAGCATTCTTAATTCGTCACTTCCATATACTTTCCCATCATAATTGAATAATAAGCTATTAAATACTATACCACTAGGGGATTTTAAATCAGCATACCCACAAAAACCAGGATTATATAATCTTTTTATATGTATAGCACCAGAATGCTCAACAAAAGGAAACCCTTTTTTATTTTCCTCGAAAATAATATCTAATAATTTTTCATAAAAATTAATATACTCAGATATTGTGTAGCTTTCTTTTTTCTCAGCAAATCCATAAGGGCTTATAGGCCTAATAAAAAGATCAAATACATCTAATTCAAAATGAGCATCAATCAGTGATTGAGGATTATGAAGCAATTCCTTTGTTACTGTAGTAACTGTTGAAACTCTATCGCGACCTAATCTATGTTGTAGTTTTTTTATATTTTCTGTGATTATTTGAAATGAGTTCTTTGTAGGTAATATCCTGTTTTTATTATGCACATATTCATTCCCATCTAAAGATACTGAGTAGATTACAGGTTTTTCTTCTGACCATTCAATCATTTCATCTGTGAGTAATGAAAGGCTTGAAGTAATTACAAACTCAATATTCTCTTGACCAAGTTGGAATACTGCCTCATTATATATTTTTTTGATTAAATCAAATCTTATTAAAGGCTCACCACCTTGAATCTCTAGTTTATAGTTTTTTTTTGATATTCTTTTTATTAATGAAATTATTTTAGGGATATTCTTCTCATCTAAATCATAATGTTGTGCACTTATAGAGGCTCTACTAACTTGACAATACTTGCAAGTATGATCACAGCGTAATGTTGGAACAATCATAAATATCGGAGAAAATGTCATCTCTGACATTAATTTTTTTCCCAAACCCGATGCTATCATCATTTCAGAAAGTTGAATATCATCATTAGTAATAAATAACTTATTCCTAAGTATATTATTTAAGTTATCATTATTACTTTTACCAAAATCTATAATATTAGATAAATCCATCTGATTTAAGACATGGCTAAACCCTGCCAAATTACTGATAAAATACTTATTTTCATCAATTAATTCAAAATTAAATGGCAATAGTTTCATGTAATTAACCTTTCATTCATACTTGCAAGTACTTTATTAATAACAGATTCTCTAAATTTTCCTGTCTTTAATTCTATTATTTCTCTTAAAATATAATCATTCAGCAATTTATTAAATTCAAACAATACTGATTCATCATTATTTTTAAATGTTATTTTCCATTGTTCATCAGTTTCTTCTAGAAGCCAGTTACTATAAATAGACATCCAATATAAAGAATTTCTTATAACCCACTGAGAATAAATGGCTTTATCTAATATAATATCTCTCATTCTTATCTTCCCATCGAAATTCATAAGAATATTTTATATTTTTGTCCTATTAATGTCATTAATAAATGAGAAAAAATTTTTTCTTATTTTATTCAATATATTAGTTTCCAACTCATCATAATGATGCTGATCAGAATAAATAACAGAGTTAAATATTGAAAAAAGCGCTCAGATAAATACACCAGTAAATAGCGCGCTAAAGGAATCGAAATAAGTGATCCTAAACAAAGAATGATGGCCGTATGCACATCGGTATAGCCACCAGCACTATAAGCAATAGCAGAGCCACCTGACAAGATTGTAGTAATAAATATAGAACTACCGATCGCTTCCTTAATATTCATTTGTGCAAAACGCATAAGCACAGGTAAGACAACCAATCCCCCACCAACCCCCGTCGCCCCTAAGACAAATCCGGCACTCATACCGGGAACAAAAAGAGAACTCAGAGGAATTGATGAGCTAGGTGCCAATGATGATAACGGATGTGATGATGTAGATTTTTTGAATATTCGTTGTAAAAAAAGGAACATTGAAAAGATAATCGCCACAATCATCAGGATATTAATGCCTAATTCAACCTGCTCATAATATTGAGGTTGTGATCCCAACCAGGTTACCCCATAGCTGGCTAAAAATGTGGCCGGAAACATGATCCCTAAAATCAATAATGCTGGTTTTAATGGAATATTTCCTAAACGAAAATGAATATAAGAAGAGGAAATTTTCATTAACATCGATAATAAATTAGCGGTCGCCACTGCTGCTAATGCATTCATTCCAAATAAATAGATAAGCACAGGTAAAATGAATATAAGAAGAGGAAATTTTCATTAACATCGATAATAAATTAGCGGTCGCCACTGCTGCTAATGCATTCATTCCAAATAAATAGATAAGCACAGGTAATAAGATAACACCACCCCCAACTCCCGTTGTGGTGATAACTAAACCTATAGCAGAACCAATAAGGAGTTGAGTGACCAGCAGCATCTAATTTCCTTTTGTAGAAAACATATTCAGTTTCGATTATAAGCAAAATAACTTATAACCAAAAGGAATTAGATATAACAAATAAGAATATAAAGACAGTTATTATAAAAAAGCCTCTTATTGCTAAGAGGCTTACTCGATAATTGTTTGATAACTCAGCTAGTTAATCTCAGCTAATAGACTGTCTGCTGAAAAATAGTCACCGGCTTTCGCCTTTTGCTGCAATACACCATGACAGGTAGCAACTACCTGTACTTCCATTTTCATCGCCTCCATAATGGCAATAACATCCCCTTGATTGACTTTATCACCATCGGATAATAACCAACTATGTAATATCCCTGAAATCGGTGCAGTGACCGCATTTTCCCGCACCTGACACTCTTTGTGCTCGCTAATAGCCGTGGGTATAACGGCCGAGAGTGAAAGTAATTGTGCGGGTAGCGCTAATTGATGACGACGACCATCTATTTCAATAAAGGTACGTACTAGTGGTTCATTTTCTGCTGGTATACTACGAGGAAAATGACTGTTTTTTGCTTGAAAATCGCTTTCAATCCAACGAGTATGAACACTGAAGTTATCAATAAAATCAGGATGTTCCATCATTTCGCGATGAAAAGGTAATACACTGGCTACGCCTGCGATGTTAAATTCAGCTAAAGCTCGTCGCGCTCTCGCAATGGCTTGTTCACGACTAGCCCCTGTCACAATAAGTTTTGCCATCATTGAATCAAATTGACGTGATACTTGGTCATTTTCCGCCACACCACTATCAACACGAACGCCCGGCCCAGCCGGTTGACTAAATTGGCTAATTAAACCGGGGGTGGGTAAAAAACCTTTTGCCGGATCTTCTGCATTGATCCTAAACTCAAAACTATGGCCACGAGGCTCAGGGGTTTCATTAATACTTAACGGTAATCCCTCAGCAATACGCAATTGTTCAATCACTAAATCAATACCGGCTGTTTCTTCAGTCACCGGATGCTCTACTTGTAGACGTGTATTCACTTCAAGGAAAGAGATTGTCCCGTTCGCACTCAATAAAAATTCTACCGTCCCCGCACCGATATAACCTGCTTTAGCACAAATATCTTTTGCTGATTGATGAATACGTTGCCGTTGTTCATCAGTTAAATAAGGGGCAGGGGCCTCTTCAATAAGTTTTTGATTACGGCGCTGTAATGAACAATCTCGTGTACCAACTACCACGACATGGCCTAATTTATCAGCAATAATTTGTGCCTCAATATGGCGAGGCTTATCAAGAAATTGCTCAACATAGCATTCACCACGACCAAATGCGGTTACTGCTTCTCTTACCGCTGAATGGTAAAGCTCTTCAATTTCTGCCATATGATGGGCAATTTTTAGGCCTCGTCCACCACCACCAAATGCCGCTTTAATGGCGATAGGCAAGCCATACTGTTTCGCAAAATCCAGAACCTCTTTAGCATCACTAACCGGATCAGCAGTACCATTCACCAATGGTGCACCTACGGATTGTGCAATTTTACGCGCTTGAACTTTATCCCCTAATACTTCGATAGTCTGTGGATCTGGGCCAATCCAAAGGAGTCCCGCTTGCTGTACCGCTTTAGCGAAATCAGCTCGCTCAGAAAGGAAGCCATAACCAGGGTGGATCATGGTGGCTTTGCTTTTATGGGCAATTTCAATGATTTTATCTATCGCTAAATAACTTTCTTTCGGTGAGTTACCCTTTAAACCATAGGCTTCATCTGCAAGACGCACATGTAATGCATCTATATCATCATCTGCATAAATAGCAATGGACGTTGCACCATAATCCTGACAAGCACGAATAATACGAACTGCGATTTCACCTCTGTTAGCAATCAACACTCGATGCTTCACTCGTTGCTTTTGGTTAGTTGTTATCATGAGTGGCATACTCCTATCAATATTCTTGAAATAAAGTAATTGGGTTAAAACGAATTTTAGCGTTAATAGGGATTTGCCCCGCCAATGACAGATGGTATTCGGCAACTGCCCCAATTACGGGGTATCCTCCAGTGAGAGGGTGATCATGAAGAAATAATACCGGTTGACCATTAATCGGTACTTGTATGGCGCCAATGCAAGTTCCTTCACTCGATAACTCTTGTTGTTGCTGACGTTCAAGCGATTTATCCCCCAATAGACGTAATCCGATACGGTTAGATTGTGGTGTCACTTGCCATAATTGTGAGGTTAATGTTTTTATCGCATCTTCTGTAAACCAATCCGTACGAGGCCCTAACACAATATCAAGGGTAACGATATCCTCTTGCTTTGGTAAACTGAAACTCGGTTGCTCTTGGCTAATAATGCCCGTTAATGCGTTATCATCGTTTAGATGAAGAATATCGCCATTTTGTAAGGCTCGAGGGCCAATCTGAGCTAAAGTATCAAACGCATAACTACCTAACACTGGGCTTAATTCAAAACCCCCTCTCACTGCCAGATAACTACGAACCCCCGCTGTAGGTATTCCTACTGTGATTTCATCTCCACTACGTACATCAATAGTTTGATAGGTAGAGAAAAAGGCTATATCTCCGGTCGTTTGTTTTAAGCTGATCGTACAATCTGCACCTGATAGCGCTATGACACAGTCTTGTTGCGCTTTTAGTATTAATCTACCTTGTGTTATTTCTAATGCTGCTAATGAAGGCGGGTTTCCCACTAAGCGATTCGCTGCATGTAACGCACATTTATCAAGTGCTCCTGATGCACTAACCCCCATTGATGCAGCACCTAAACGCCCTTCATCTTGAAATAAGGTTTGTAGACCTGCGGAAATAACATATAGCCCTTTATCCTTGTTAAAGGATAAAGCATTAATAGATTGTTTTTTCTCAGGTAATGAAACCGTCACTGGCGCTTTTTGTACATCAACAAACTGTACAGTATCACCAGGTAATAAAAATGCCGGCTGTTCACGTGAGAGATCCCACATTTTTATCTCTGTAGTACCAATTAATTGCCAGCCACCAGGGCTTTGCTGTGGGTAAACACCGCTAAATTCTCCCGCTAATCCTACAGAGCCTGCGGGTATACGTGTACGTGGTGTTTTACGTCGAGGAACATAAAGCTCAGTTTTATCAGCAATTAAATAGGCAAATCCCGGTGCAAACCCCGTAAAAGCGACTTGATAAGTTTGTTCTGTGTGTCTGCGGATCACCTCTGTTGCAGTGATCCCCAATAATTCAGCCACCTCATGCAGATCTTCTCCTTGATAATGAACGGGGATTGTTAATAAGTGACTTTGACGCATCGTGATCGCTTTTATCTCGATATTGCGCAATATTGCCACTAACTCTTTCGCCGTAATTAACCAAGGTACATATTGGATCAATAGTGTTTTTGCCGCTGGAACAATATCTTCTATCTCAGCAATATTGGCTTGCTTAATTGCTTCATAAAACGCCAATGTCTCTTTTAATGAAGTCAACTCAACTAATATGTGAGATAAATTAACAGGTAAAAAGCGCAAAATACGCCTCCCTTTTATTGCCAATAACGGATCGAGCGGCTGCTGTAATAGCATCAGGCGTTGCTTGCATAAAATAAGTCATTACGCCTCCTTTATTCCTATTGCAGATGTGAAAGGTTTTATCGCAATACCGTGTGTTATTAAGATCTCTTTGACACTTTTTGCGAGATTAACCGCATCAGGACTATCACCATGAACACAAATAGAATCCGCCTGTATAGCAGTAAAAATACCCTCTATCGATTCAACACCCCCTTTTTGTACTAGTTTTAACATACGCTGAGCCACCAATTGAGGATCGTGTAATACAGCCCCCTCTTGTTTGCGCGAAACAAGTGTGCCATCAGCATGATAAGCTCTATCAGCAAAAGCTTCGGCAACAACACGTAATCCTTTCTCTTTCGCAAGTGTGATCAGTGGCGATCCCGCTAAAGCCACTAATATAAGTTGTGGATCAATAGCTAAAATAGCTTCAATAACCGCTAATGCTTGGCGTTTATCATGAGCAATGGTGTTATAAAGCGCACCATGGGGTTTAACATAAGTCACCTTCATACCGACAGCTTTCGCTAAACCTTGCAAAGCGCCAATTTGATAAATGACATCAGCGGTTAATTCATCACTGGCAATATCCATATTGCGTCGCCCAAAACCCACTAAGTCAGGATAAGCAACATGAGCACCTATCGCGACTTGATGCTGTTTCGCTGCTTTTAATGTTTTTAAAATTCCTTCTGGTGAACCGGCATGAAAACCACAAGCAATATTGGCACTGCTGACAATTTCAAGCACTGCAGCATCATTGCCCATACGCCATTGACCAAAGCTTTCACCTAAATCACTATTTAAATCTACCGCTTTTATCATCGTTATTATTCTCTTAAGCAATATTGAGGTAATTGAAAATAGCGCCAACAGACATGATCCCCATATACCAAGTCAAAGCGCAGACTAAAATTGCCGACCATTGCAACCACATTGGATATTTATAGCCATTCATAAGATCTTGACGACGCCATGCAACAAAAATAAATAACGTCATACCAATAGGTAAAATCAATCCGTTGAAGCCACCAGCAAAGACTAATAAGGCAGCAGGAGCTGTTCCCATAACCATATAAATTGCCAATGAAATAGCGATAAAAATAATGGTAGCAATATTGCGTTGACGCTCTGTAATACCCTTTTTAAACACGGTTATAAACGACATAGACGTATAAGCAGCACCAATCACACTAGTCAACGCAGCTGCCCATAAAATAAGACCAAAAATTCGTAGTCCAGTTAAGCCCGCTGCATGTTGGAATGCTTGAGAAGCAGGATTAGCCGCATGGCTGGAAATATCTAGTGTCACTCCACTTGCGACAACACCTAAAATTGCTAAAAATAGGATATAACGCATTAATCCAACCACTAATATCCCTTTAGTTGCCGCGCTAGATACCGCATCGATATTTTCAATACCTGTTGTACCTTTATCGAGCAGACGATGTGCTCCTGCATAACAAATATAACCACCAACCGTACCTCCGACGATGGTTGTTATAGTGGCAAAATTAATCGTATTAGGCAGTACTGTTTGTTTTAATGCTTCACCTATAGGAGGATTAGACGCAAACATTACAAAAAGTGTTAATAAAATCATCACGATGCCAAGAACAATGATCATGCGATCAATAAAATGACTCGCTTTGCGTGAAGAGAAGATATAAATCGCCAGTAAAGCACTTAAAACCCCACCCCATTTAGGATCCAGTCCTACCATGGCATTAAGCCCTAAACCAGCCCCAGCAATATTACCGACATTGAATACCAAACCACCAAAAATAACCAATACAGCTAATAAGTATCCACTACCGGGAATTGCCTTATTCGCAATATCAGAAGCGCGCATGTTAGTCACGGTAATGACTCGCCAAATACTTTGTTGCACAACAAAGTCAATGACGATAGAAGCTAATATCCCAAATGCAAAGGCTGCTCCCATCGTCGCTGTAAAGGTAGCTGTTTGTGTAATAAAACCTGGACCAATTGCAGATGTAGCCATTAAAAAAATAGCTGCAATTAATGATGAACGCCTATTTTTTATAAATGATGGTGATGTTGTATTCACAGGATCTTGTGTAGCCATAACTGGCCCCCTTTTATCATAATTATTTTAATTATTATTGCTTAGGTAAGTAGTAAGGCAATTAGCATGCCATTGTTGAGCACGGAGTAATAATTGTTAATCAATAGATATTAGATTGTTGAACAATTAATAATAATAGATGAATAAATAAGCAAATAGATTTAAATATACGATGATAAAAGTGCCAACAAGATCTCATTTTTAACATTTTATTGACATTTGAGTGAGGGAATAAAAAATAGATATGCCCCAAAATAGCGCATAAAAAAGAGTTATGCGCAAAATTGGTGCATACATTTTGGCATCAAATACAGTTGATAATATAAAAATTTATTAATGATTTTGTTAACTATTTTTAATAAAAACAAGGATAAAGAGAGTGAGGAAACTAGCACAGTTGTATATTAGAGGTTATATATTATATAGCTGACTGTTAGAATAGAGGCTTCTATTACGTTTATAGCAGAAGATAATGCAGAAAAAAACATCACCACAGATCCTTTGCCAAAAAATCGCTGATATTATTCGCCAAAAAATTACTATCGGCGAATTACCTCCAGGAGAGAGGCTTTCAGAAGCTACTTTAAGCGAGCAGCTTGAAATATCTCGTAATACATTAAGAGAAGTATTTCGTATATTAACCCAAGAAGGCCTATTAACCTATAAACCTAATCGTGGTGTGTTTGTTTCTGTACCAGATATGGCATCAATTATGGATATTTATCGCGTAAGAAGGCTGATTGAATGTGATGCTTTACGACATGCCTATCCAATGCATCCAGCCATTTCCCGCATGCAAGATAACGTTAATCAAGCAAAAATGTTTCGACAACAAAAAGATTGGAATAGCGTTGGAACCTGTAATATGCATTTCCATACCGCTATCGTCGAGCTTTCTGATAGCCCTAGGTTATTTAAACAATATCAACTTATTTTAGCAGAATTACGATTAGCCTTTGGTTTACTCAATGATCCCCAGTTATTACATGCTCCTTATATTGAGAAGAATGAGCATATTTTAACGCTATTAATGAATGGGAAAGCGCAAGAAGCGGCAATCGAAATGGAAAGTTATTTAGAAATATCCGAGCGAACCGTATTAGCCGCTTTTTCTCGCCACAACATCTGTTAATATCAACGAAAAATAGATAGTAAAATTGCCTTAATCTAGAGCATGCTTAAATTTACAGGATTAGTTTTCAAACGCAAAAAAGCCAACCCATTGGGTTGGCTTTCTCGTCTTATTTAATGCTTGGCAGTTCCCTACTCTCACATGGGGAGACCCCACACTACCATCGGCGCTACGGCGTTTCACTTCTGAGTTCGGCATGGGATCAGGTGGGACCACCGCGCTATGGCCGCCAAGCAAATTCGGTTTTAATTACTCGCTTCTTTCCTTTCGGTAAGTCGCCAGTAATCCAATCTTAAACAAGCTGACTTCATCGTTTCGTCTCTCTGACAAAACACTTTCGGTGTTGTCAGGTTAAGCCTCACGGTTCATTAGTACTGGTTAGCTCAACGTATCGCTACGCTTACACACCCAGCCTATCAACGTCTTAGTCTTAAACGTTCCTTTAGGTCGCTTAAAGCGACAGGGAAGACTCATCTCGAGGCAAGTTTCCCGCTTAGATGCTTTCAGCGGTTATCTCTTCCGCACTTAGCTACCGGGCAATGCCATTGGCATGACAACCCGAACACCAGTGGTGCGTTCACTCCGGTCCTCTCGTACTAGGAGCAACCCCTCTCAATCTTCCAACGCCCACGGCAGATAGGGACCGAACTGTCTCACGACGTTCTAAACCCAGCTCGCGTACCACTTTAAATGGCGAACAGCCATACCCTTGGGACCTACTTCAGCCCCAGGATGTGATGAGCCGACATCGAGGTGCCAAACACCGCCGTCGATATGAACTCTTGGGCGGTATCAGCCTGTTATCCCCGGAGTACCTTTTATCCGTTGAGCGATGGCCCTTCCATTCAGAACCACCGGATCACTAAGACCTACTTTCGTACCTGCTCGAGCCGTCACTCTCGCAGTCAAGCTGGCTTATGCCTTTGCACTAACCGCATGATGTCCGACCATGCTTAGCCAACCTTCGTGCTCCTCCGTTACTCTTTAGGAGGAGACCGCCCCAGTCAAACTACCCACCAGACACGGTCCCCGACCCAGTTTATGGGCCTAGGTTAGAACATCAAACGTTAAAGGGTGGTATTTCAAGGTTGGCTCCATGCAGACTGGCGTCCACACTTCAAAGCCTCCCACCTATCCTACACATCAAGGCTCAATGTTCAGTGTCAAGCTATAGTAAAGGTTCACGGGGTCTTTCCGTCTTGCCGCGGGTACACTGCATCTTCACAGCGAGTTCAATTTCACTGAGTCTCGGGTGGAGACAGCCTGGCCATCATTACGCCATTCGTGCAGGTCGGAACTTACCCGACAAGGAATTTCGCTACCTTAGGACCGTTATAGTTACGGCCGCCGTTTACTGGGGCTTCGATCAGGAGCTTCGC
>NZ_CAWPCB010000002.1:0-25412 GCF_963886535.1 Proteus sp. G2675 | reverse complement strand
TGATCCTAGTTTGTGTTTACTTTTCATTGTTTCGTTGAGTAACACATCCGTACTTTTTATTATAGCAACTTGATTATTATCATGGTAATTATATAAATCGCCGATATTGGCCTCATTTTCTATATATTTATCAAGATTATCCCGTTTGACCCATTGATAAAAATCATGAGAAGCTAAATTAATAAATATGCTCCCAGAGAAATCATAACTTTCATTTTGCCCGATCTCTTTTATAGGTGTACCATTATAGTTAGGCTTACTAGCAAAGCCTACTGTTTCTCTCGTCATATAATAACCAGTTGCAAACTGCTTGTAATAGCCAAACTTTAAATTGGCATTTTTTTGTATAGGTACTCTAGTAAAAGTAAGGTCTGCGAAATCTGAAGCCAATTGTAAAATTTCTGTGACAACTTCTTGTTGATGAGGAAATATCGTCATTGTTGTAACGGAAAAATATAAAGGTATGCCTTTTTTTATCTCGTATCTTCTCTCGGTCTTTAATTTTATATCTTCATTTATTTCCTGAATTCTTTTTTTGGGATCCTCACTATCTTTAATGGCTTCTAGTTCTTTTTTTCTTTCCTTTATTTCATAATCTAATTTGTAATACTCTGCGATATTCTTTAGCGTTTCTTTTTTTTGACTTTCTGTTATCGGGTATTTCTTTCTTATATTTTCTGACCGATCACTGTAATTAGGAAATGTATAGGTGAGATGTGTTGTTCCATCTGTTGAATTTTTAGGCCAGCCAGATATAACCCCTGTTGATATAATCCCTTCAGATAAATAGAAAACAGTCGGTTTTTTAGTGTTTTTTATTAATTCCATATAATATCCTTTATTATTTAAAAATAAACTATTTGTGTGCTTATTATAAATAGTTTGCATTTTTATTATTTAATAATTTGCTAATTATTGTGTTTTTAATTTTTTATTTCTTTTTGAAAAAACACATGTCAGTATTTTGTTACATTATTATGTTGTTATATTATTAGTTGATTGTATTGTTAATAAGATAATATGTTTCCTGTTAAATAGAAAAGGCACTGCAATATGATTACAGTGCCTTTTCTATTTATTATTATGATAGTTCCCTGGTGAGGCTATCGTTTTGATAACATCTAATTTAAAACCATAATTTATGTTATCTGCTAGGTACTACTGCGACTTGTTTGATTTCTATGTGAAGAAGGTAATATTTTTTATTATCTATTTCCTTTAAACTATATATGGTTAAATTATTTGATGTCTATTTTTTATACACACCCTTTGTCTTTGGTGGAGCAATAATAAAATGTCTTATATATCAAGAGAAAAGATAGATTACTTGTCCATTGGTCATCGACTGCGTGCTTATCGTATTGCCTCCTCATTAAAAGCTGAAGATGTAGCTGAAAGTTTAGGGATCTCCCGTGCCGCTGTCTATCGATTAGAAAAGGGTGAAATCGTTAAAATTGAGACATTAGATAATCTTGCTCGATTACTTAACACCTCATTAAGTAGCTTATTAGGTATTAATACGGAGTATTACTCTAGCGCTAATGGTTTTTTTGAACGAATGCGCCAACTTGAAACGCAATCTTCCCATATTTATACCCATTTCGAACCCTTTTCTTATTTATTAACCTCTGATTGTTATGATAAAACGCTTGTCGAAATGTTAACAGAAGCCTCTCCTGAAAATGCGCTAACAAAGAAGCAACAAGAAGTTTTATCTATTTTAAAAGAGCGTAAAAAGCATCAATCATTACACTCACCGCATATTTATAATCTAATTAGCCAGCAGCAAATCGAAAAATTTCTTTATGTTGGTATGCTAGGCTCTGTTAATGTAAGTAAAGCCATTCAACAAGAAAGAAAACAACGCGCAAAACAAGAAATCAGCCATTTAATTGAAAAGTTAGAGCAAAAAAATAGTCATCTTAATATTGCGATTATTTCAGATACGATGCCATCTTTAACCTTTCAATTGTTTTATCAAAACAAAGCACCTCTCTCTTTAGCGGTTAGTCCATTTCGTTTAGGTGAATTTCCTAATGTAAGTACGGGTATTGCGACAGTATCTTCATCAACAGAAGCAATATTCCAATATCAATCTCTGTTTGATACGTTATGGGCAAAAGCAATAAAAAATGATGATGCCATTACACGCCTAAAAGAGATTATCAGTCATTATTGATTAGCTAGAACACCTAATGTTTCCGCTAAGATATCTGCAGCTATTGCAATATCACTAAACTCCGTAAATTCATCTGGGTGATGACTAATCCCCGCAACAGAGGGGGTAAAAATCATCGCTGTCGGGTATAAAGATGCCATATTCATTGAGTCATGACCGGCACCACTTAACATAGTCATATAATTGATATCGTGTTTTTGACAAATATTTTCAATAACTTGGCAAATTGAGTCATCCAGTTTTACTGGTGATTCAGCCGAAATAGGTTGCACTATTATTTTTACACCAAAATCTTTTTCTGCTTTCTCAACACTGTTTGTTAAACGCTGTACAACACGTTGAATACTGTCCGTATCAATACCACGAATATCCACGGAGAATTTTACTTGTCCTGGAATAACGTTCATCGAGTTTGGTATGACATTAAGTTTACCAATGGTACCTACGGTGCCGTATACCGCTTCCGTACAGGCAGCATGATTGATATCAGTAATAATACCCGCACTCGCCACTAATGCATCTTGACGTTGATACATTGGCGTTGCACCAGAGTGGTCTGCATGGCCATTTACGGTGACTGAAAAGCGTGTTGGCGCAGCGATACCATTGACAATTCCAATTGTTTTTTGATCGTTTTCTAGACGTTTACCTTGTTCAATATGTAATTCAACAAATGCACTATAACGGTCTGATTTAAGTAAACATTGATCTAAGTTTTCATGCTGATAACCAAGGGATTTTAAAACATCAAAGAAATTATTACCTTCATCATCTCTATTTTGTTCCCATCGAGTACGGTCAATTTTTCCTGTTAGCACTTTACTTCCGATACATGAAAACCCAAATCGGCTCGATTCTTCTGCTCGGAATACAATTAACTCTAGATCACGTTTCAGTTGTTGTGGTTTGTATTGCATCAAAGCATAAAAACCAGCAATAACTCCTAAGGCGCCATCATAAGCGCCCCCTTGGGGAACGGTATCAAGGTGAGAGCCTGTTCCTACGGCGGGTAATGTTCTATCTTGCCCCGGTAAGCGAGCGTAGAGTGTGCCAATACCGTCACGATAGACTTCAAGGCCTGCCTCTTTCATTACACTAGCAAGATAGAGATGGGCTGCTTCATCTTCTTCGCTATAGGCAATACGTGTTATCCCTTTGTCATGGTTATCTTTTTTATATATTTGCATTGTTTCAATTAATGTTTTCATATCATTAATTGAAAAGTCTGTTGCTGTAATTGGTTGAGTCATAAGGTTATTCTCCGGTGTTTTCTGTAAAACTGTCTAAAAAATGAGACAAATAAAAGATTAAAAAAGCCATCTTTTATAGATGGTCTGCTATTTTTATAATCGTTACTTATTATATTTACTGCTCAGAATTTATTTCGTCAATGGTAAATAAGAGGGATTTTATATTCTGTGAGATAGGGCGTAATTAAAAAGAGATATATTTCTGACTTATTTCATAAATGAATCATTATTGTGTTAAAGATGTTATAAAAGATAAATAAAATAAGATGTTGTACTGATATTAATCTTTCTTATTTTTAATATAAATGAAAATTATTCTCATGGGGTATATTGGATGATATTCTCATCCAATATATTAATAATTAAATCTAGAAGAAGTATTTAAAACGTGCTCTTACACCATAACGATCTTTATCGCTATTTTCTATTTCAATATCTTTACCATTAATAACAGAATAATATGCACCTAAATAGATTTTAAAATTATCCATATCTAAAATATTAGGTAATTCATATGAGGAATAGAGAGTGTGGATATTATATTTTCCTGGGCCAAATATAATATCATTATTGTTATCATCATCACTATTAATAGTATATGACTTAATATTATTATGGGCATAGATATAGCCTAATTGTAATTTACGCCATAAAATATTAGTACCTGTTGTAAAGTCGTTCTCATCGTTAGCGTCTAAATAAGCGGTATTCCAATTTATTGTGACACCATTTTCAGGATTTTGTTGTAGATTGCTCCAGCCTAAAGTTAATCCATAACCGTTGCGTTTGGATTGATCTCTAAATTCACCCGTTTTTTTATCATCATAACCATAAGCATTATTGATAATATTTTTTTCTAAGGCTACAGCAACTTTAAAATTATTGTTATTCCATGCAATAACTGGACGAAAATAAATAACATTTTTATTATTATATAGTTTATTTCCGTGATATTCCTTGTTAGCAAAAATAGACGTTCCATCTTCAATTAATAAATTAGTTTCAAAATACCAATTATTATATTGGCTATTAAACATCATGCTACCACCGCTATTGCTTCTCCCTCGACCTTCTTTCATCATGTAGATATAACCAAAACCATCACTATAAGTATCATTTGCAGTGTTGCCTGAATATTCAACAAAAGTATCCTGATTAAGCGGGAACATGTCATAAGCTTCATAACGACCTAACTTAAATTGCCAACGCTCTTTTTTACCAAAATAAAAAGCGGCATCGTCGAGAGATACCTTACCATCAATATTTGCCAGTGGTTGAACAGTGAAGCCTGCATAATTTTTATTATCTAATAGGCGCTCTCCGTCTAAGCCAATTAATATACGCCCATTGATCCCCCATTTATCATAATCGCCATAGTCTTTTTCTTTACCTGAGCGCATATTAATGGAGGTTAGCTGGCCTTTTTTACTTGCAATATCTGTATTAAATTCAACATCACCATATAACTTGAGTTTTCCATAACCGGTATTTGTTTCTATCAGCGATGACGGTGGCGCAGTTATAGTTTCGCTAGTTTGTGATAGATTGTTATTAAGCGCCTGATTTTGTTTTAACGCATTTTCTAACTTAGCGGCACGTTGCTCTGCTAACTCAGCTCTTTTTTCAGCGGCTAACGTTCTCTCTTCTAGTCGAGCTAAACGTTGTTCTATCGATAATTCATTTGTATTGGCGTGAGCAATTGTCGGCACGGCAATGCCGATACAAGTCGCTATCGCAAGGTGTTTGATGTTCATTGTTTATTCCTTATATCGGGAATAATGGAGGTTTATTATCCCCATGTTTTTTTATTAAAAAAGTGAATGAATATCTATTTCAGTTAATGAGTGAACAGCTAAATCTGCTTCTGGTAAGGGGCCATCAGCAGTAACGCCAATTGCATACATGCCCGCTTGTTTAATCGATTGTATTCCAGCAATCGAGTCTTCAAATCCGATACATAAATGTGGTGGAATGTGAATAAACTCAGCCGCACGCAAAAATATTTCAGGATCGGGCTTGCCTTTTTTGAGTGTTTTAGGATCAACAATTGCCTTAAAATAATGCTTAATGCCTAATTTTTCTAATATGGTTGGGGCATTTTCTGAAGCTGATGCAATAGCACAAGGAATGTGATTATTGTTTGCTTGTTCTATTAGATCTAAAACACCCGGTAAAATATCTTTTGGAGTAATATTATTTAATAACTCAAGATAATATTTATTTTTTGTTTCTGTTAATGATTTTTTTTCATCCGCAGAATAAACATCACTTTTATTACCATGAGATAAAATAAGCTCTAATGACTCAATTCGACTTATTCCTTTTAATAAATGGTTAAACTCTTTGTCAAAATCAATTCCTATTTCATTAGATAGTTTTTTCCACGCAATATAGTGGTAATTGGCGGTATCAACAATTACGCCATCCAGATCAAAAATAAGACCTTTAGTCATTTTGCGTGTCTCCATTTAAATTTAATACTAATAACGTATTGGCGGTTAGCTTATGCGTTTGATGGTTAATTAAAATAGTACTGGGCTTATCACTTAAAATACTAATTTCTTTATGAGTGAGATTAATTTGATATAAAGTAGAGCGATGCAATAATTTAAAGCTTAGCTTTTGCCATTGTTGAGGGAGAGAAGGGGTGATGGTCAGCATATCCTGACGAATATCAACACCGGCATAAGCCATGATGGTGGTATTTAATGTTGCCGCCATGACACCAGTATGAATACCTTCGGCAGTTGTTCCACCTTGAATATCATTATAATCTGAATAAAGAGCATCTTGATAAAGTTGCCATGACAAATCATGTAACTGTATTTGTTCTGCGAGATAAGCATGGACAATGCGTGACAGTGTGGAACCATGAGAGGTTCTTTCTAAATAGTAATGTAGATTTTTTTCAGCAAAGTGCTTAGAAACTGAATAACCAAGAGAGGTAATTAGGGAATGTACGGTTTGTTTATCTAAGTTATTAAATAACATCAGGGTATCTGCTTGTTTAGCTACTTTGTAATCATCGGCAGATTTATTTTCTTTACGCAAAATTCTATCCATACGATAGATATTGCCGTATTTTTTTCGATAGCTTTCCCAATCCAGATCTTTTAATTGAAAATAACCTGAGAACTGTTCAATAATTTCATGAGCATCAATATTGATAGCAATACGATTTTTAACTTCTTGTATTTTATTGAAAACGCTAGATTGGCTGTTTAGCTGTTGTAATTTTTTAGAAAAACGATCATTGTTTATGAACATCTCTATTTGATTAAACAACCAAACCACCATTAAATTAGTGTATGCGTTATCTTTTAAGCCACCTTCAAGTGAGTCTGCGTATTTCTCATGAAATTCATCCGGCCCCATAACTCCATTAATATGAAAACGTTGATCGCCTTCATCCCACTGACATTGGTCTAACCAGAACAAGGTAATGTCATTGAGTAGTTCAAGTCCATACTGTTCCATAAATTGGTGATCATGAGTATTTAGCCAATATAGCCACACATTATAGGCAATCGCTAATGAGACATGACGTTGACGACAACTATGGTCGGCATCCCATTGCCCTGATAAGGGGTTTAAATGCAGTGTCTGGGTTTGCTCACTACCATCATGCCCTGATTGCCAAGGGAACATAGCACCTTGAAATCCTTCTGCTCGTGCCGCAAGACGCGCAGCAGGTAGCCTGTGGTAACGATATAGTAATAGTTGGCGTGCGGTTTCAGGGAAGTGCATAATATAAAATGGCAGAATAAAGATCTCATCCCAGAAAATATGGCCTCGATAAGCTTCCCCGTGTAACCCTCGGGCGGTGACTGAAACATCTAATTGATGTTGCTGATTGCTAAATGGTGATGCGGATGACAGTAAATGGAAGGTATGTAAGCGTAGTAATTTTTGGGTCATCAGATCGCCAGAAATCGAGATATCGGCACTATCCCATAACGTTTTCCACGCTTTTTGGCTATTTATCAATTGGCTGTGTAAAGGTTGTTGTTCCCAATTAACCACATCTTGCCATGAGTCTGGGTAAGCCGTAGAGGTTGTTACAGCAACACATTTTTCAAGTTGATAGGTGGTATTTTGTTGAGCGTTGAAGGTGATGGTTTGTTCAACAAGCGTATCTGAAACATGACAAACAATATCTTCATTTGCAAAGAAATCCCCCCTGATTGTTGACGATAATCCGATCCCTATTTTTGACTGATCTGTTTGAGCTAATATAAATGCGTGTTGCTTATTCGCTCCAGTTTGTAGCACATGATAATGATGGGGATTAAGGCTACGGTAGCGTTGTACACCGTAATTATAAGTATTTCCTTCTAGGCGAGTTATAACCGTTATCTCATCTGAGAAATTTAATGGTTTAAAGGTATATAAAATGGCGTAATGTGACATATCAGCCATATTGGCAAATTTTGTACAATGAATATCAAGTTGCTGTCCTTCAGGGGTTTCTACACGCCATTGGCTAGTGAATACACCCGTTTTCAAATCTAAATGACGTGTTAAATGGTGTGTTATCAGTTGCTTTGGATGAAGATATTCTCCCTTACCAATTTTAAGAGAAATAAATTGTCCATTAGGTGCATTAACAAAATCTTCATTAATCACCTGATGGTTTTCTATTTGTGAACTTGCTTGATTATATAGGCCAGCAATATAGGTAGCAGGGTAGTGCTCATCACTTATAGTCATTTCGGGCAAAGTTCCTCTTAACCCAATATAACCATTGGCCGTAGTTAAGAGAGACTCTTGGCAATATTCATCTTTTCCTGTTTCTAAGCCTGAATATTCAATTGACCAAGCAAAGTTATTGGCAACTGTAACCATTTTTTCTTCTAAATCATGATGATGTTCAAGCTGCGCTTTATTGATATAAATAAAAGGTTTATTAAATATTTCAGTAAAGAAATTTGATAAATTTATTACTTTATTATCAATGGTTTTAATAATAGCGCTATCCAATTTATTACTTATCGAATATATCAAACCACCTTGAGCAGATTTAAATTTATGATTAATAGCTTTAGCCATATTTAGCCAATCAAGGTAATGGCTATTTGTGGTATTAAATGAATAATGGCTTTTTTCTGAAAGATATTTAATGGTGATATCAGTATCAGAAAGAATAACAGAGATATAATTCATGTTTAACCTTTAGTTTGAGATTAAATTAATCGACTTGCAAGGTGCCTGCTTTTTCTTTATAGCGATAGACCAGAATGGTTAATCCAATAGGGACGACAATAGCCACTATCATTGCCAATAAATAAACTAACCAATAAGTAGGTTGGATAGATAAAATACCGGGTAATCCGCCGACACCAATACCATTAGATAGCACATTATTTAATCCACAAATCAAACCCGCTAGCGCAGCGCCAATCATGGCGCACAGCATAGGAAAGCCATATTTTAAGTTGACGCCATACATGGCTGGCTCTGTCACACCTAAATAAGCAGAGATAGCTGCCGGAATAGTAATTTCTTGTTCATTTAATTTGCGGCTAACGATAATAATGCCTACAACGGCGGATGCTTGAGCAATATTAGACAGAGCGATAATCGGCCAAATAGGTGTACCGCCATAACTTTGAGTCATTTGTAAATCTATCGCTAACGTTGTGTGATGTAAGCCGGTGATCACCATGGGGGAATAGAAAAAGGCAAAAATAGTTGAACCAATAGGGGCAAAATCACCTAACATTAAAAACTTGATCAGTTGGGCGAGACCATCACCTATGCTTCTACCGATAGGGCCTAAAATAACATGGGCAACAAAAACGGCGACAATAAGGGTTACAATCGGCACAATAACTAATTTTAGGTAATCAGGGATAAAACGACGTAATTTAGTCTCAAACCATCCCAGAAATAGTCCCGCTAAAATCGAAGGGATCACTTGGGCTTGATAACCTACTTTCTCAATAGTAAATAAACCAAAATTCCAAACCTCAGGAATTTGTGAACCTAAATTGTAAGCATTCATTAGCTGTGGAGAAACTAAGGTTATACCTAGTACGATACCTAGTGCAGGTGTACCACCCATCTTTTTTACACTCGACCAGCAAATACTTACAGGCAGAAAATGGAAGATGGCTTCACAAGGTAACCAGAGAAAATCATATATTGGCGTTAACCAAGGATAAAAATAAGTGAGGGGTTTATTATCTGATATAGGCATTTCGCCAATAACATTTCTTAATCCTAACAATAAACCGCCGCAAATTAAGATAGGTAATAATGGAACAAAAATTTCGGCTAAATTGGCAATCAGCTTTTGCCAGGATCCCATATTCTTTTTCGCATCAGATTTTATATCATCTTTAGATTTAGCTTTTAATGAAAGCTTATCAATTAATAATTTATAGTAGATATCAACATCCATACCAACAATAACTTGAAATTGACCCGCATTATTAAAACAGCCTTTAACAAAAGATATTTTTTTAATTTTATCTATATCAGCAAGATTGGGATCATTCAGAACAAAACGTAATCTGGTTAGACAGTGTGAAACGCTAATAACATTATCTGAACCTCCAACAAGAGTAATTAACTCTTCAATGGCTTGGTTGTTTTGAGGTATCGACATATTAATATTCTCATAATAGTAGGGTTATTTTTAATATATCGAGATCTTTCTTTTTATCCAATGGGAACGTTCCCATAACAAGATAAAGATCACAGTTAATGATCATTAATTTATTTGATCATGGGTTTAAGTCATGACTTGATATAATGATTTTTTGTGCAGGAATATTTTTTTCTAGCATTTGTATCAATATGTTAGCAGCTTCTTGTCCACTTTCTCTAAAACCTAATCGATAGAATTTAGTTTGAGGAAATAAAAAGGTGAGTAGATCATTACGACCGATACAGGCCACCTCAATATGATCTATTTTCTGTTCGGCTAAATATTTTTGTACACCAAAGGCCAGTGAGTCGGTCGCACATAAAATAGCTTGAGGCTTGCTTGCTAATGCTTGTTTGGCAAGTAAATAGCCACTTTGATAATTAAGTTCACCAAGTTGAGCTTGAGATATTAATTGATGTTGCTGGCAATATTGAAGATAAGTTTGATAACGTAATAAACCCGTTGTTTCATCATTAATTTGGATCCCGATAAAACTTATATGTTGATAATGTTTGTCTCGATGGAAATAATGCATTAAAGCGTTAACAGCTCGTTCATCGTCATGACAAATGGAAACAAAACCTTCTAGTGGTCTTGCTATAACAACCATTTTTTGTTTCCAACTTGCTAAGTTAGCCGAATTGATCCCTGAAAATGCAAATAATATTACGCCATCGATTTTCTGGTGGGCGAGCATTTTTAAGTTTTCTTCTACTTTGGCTTGGCTAAATTGGCTTTCTAAAATAATAGGGTCAATGTTGTTTTGATAAAGGATAGGTAATATGGCACTAACTGCTTGATTTTCCGCATAAGAATCTAGGCGAGTGACGATAATACCAAAAGAACGATTAGAGTATCCCCGCATTGCTCGTGCAGATTTTGACGGCGTGAATTTATATTTCTCAATAATTGAGTTAACTTTTTTCCTTGTTTCTTCATTAACCATAGGATCTTGATTAAGTACTCTTGAAACAGTCGATTTGCCCACACCACAAAGTTTGGCTATATCATTGATTGTTAACTTTTTTTTATTAGTATCTGTCATGAGCGTTTTTCTGTATTTATCTGCTGTGTGATAAAGTTATTGTAGTTTTAGCAGGTTGTTTTCCACAAGTGATTCTTTTACTGTTTGATTTAGTCTAAAAATTGTACGCAGATACTACCACAATCGTAAAAAAGAGAATTTTATATTTGTCTTTTTTGTATACTAATAACAATAAAATGAGTATACATTGTTAGATGAGAATAAATAACCACCATCGTTTTGACTAAAAACAGAAAGACTTCTTTGCCAACCTTCTTTTACATATAAATTGGGAATTATTTTATTGATAATTTCACTGTTATTATCGTTAATAAGGATCTGTGTAGATGCTAGCTTGTAGCTAGTTTTCAGTTTGGTTATATCAAAAAAAGATTTTCTATACACTGGGATCAAATCGCCGTTATAATCAATAACACCTCGAATACTTGCCCATCCTTGCTCCTCCCCTAAAGTAAACATTAATTCTAAATTAGCTTTAGTATCCTCTTTATCATAAATAATTAACTTTGCTTCACAATTTATTACATTTTCTTTTTCTTGATTGAAGTAAAAACTAAAATAAATCATTAAACTTAAAATGATAACTAATACACTAATAGCACTATATTTTTTCATTTTTTATTATCCAATACATAAATAGACACACATTGATTATGCAAGAAATTAATAGGACTAAACTTTTTTTTACATAATATTAATGATGTTCGTGAATAAGAATCACTTTCAGTTATATAGATGAAATTATAATCTGAATAACTAGAAATATAATTATCAATTAAATTTTCTTTTTCCTCATTTAATATTTCTTTATTACAAAATAAATTATATTTTTTATATGTTCCGCAGTTACTATAGTTATATAATTTATGCTTTCTACTATCTAGGTAATTAAAAGTAAAAATAACAACAAAAAATAAGACTATCAATGTAAATATAATAATAAATAATTTCTTTTTTGATAAAGATATGCTTGTTTTTTTTATTGATGATAAAGAATGATCTTTATTATTAATATTCGTATTTATATCTTCTTCTATTTCTTTTTTTATGTGAGGAATATCACTAATTTTATGTTCATTGATTAATTTTATATCTTGAATATTATTGTCAGATAGTTTTTCAATACTAATATTGTGATTAATGATATACCCTTTTCGAGGAACGGTGATGACAATCTCATCATCGATATCTAGCTCATTAAATGCTTTTCTTAATAAAAGAATATTTTGATAGAAAGCACTATTAGTTATAAATTTTTCTTTATCTCCCCAGCCAATTCTAAATAATTCTCGTTGCGTAACTAATTCATTAACGGTAATAAGATGTATTAGCATTTTAGATGAAGGTGCTAAAATTTTCTTTTCTTTATTGAGTTTTTTTGAAAATAATAAATTTTTATCGCTATAAAATATAATGTCATCATTAATTAGATACATAGTGCCGCCAATACGTCATTTGGATATTTATTCTTCTTAATGCTAGAAAAGGAGTATTTTTTATATATAAAGCTAAAAAATTATTTTTTCAAGTTAAAAAAACTAAAAAATTTGTTTATCGCATTTTAATACATTTAAATAACAATTAGAAACTTACTGGTAACAAATAAAGTAAGATATCTATTTATTTATTCGTATAGATTAACTATGTGACTTTTATTATTTAATATTATAAGTCTCTATAATCTTTAGGAATTACCATTATTTAAATTTATTTATAATGGGGGGGTTACTCTGGGAATTAGTGGAAAGCTTTTATAAATAAATTGGTATTGGAATTAAATTTATTTAAAAATGAGTAAAATTACTTCTAAAATTAAAGTTAAATAAATCAATTAAGTCGATTTTTGTTTTTATCTAACGTGTTGATATTTATGTTATTTTTTGTGAATTTTGTGAGTTTTGTAGTTTTTTTGCTAACACGCATTGTAATAACTCATGTAGCATTTATTGCATCAACAACATTGCGAAACAAAGTTAAAAGTTAGTTTTAATAAAATACAATCATAAAGCAGTAACTGGCATGCTCGTATTTTAGCATGATATATCCCATTTTTATAAAGCTAATAGAAAATAGATTATGGAAAGAGAAAAATACGAAATTGATAAAACTTACGATACTAAAGCTATTCATCAATACTTAGGGAAAGAGATCCGTTCAAAAAGAAAAGCGATAGGACTAACAGGTGAAGATTTAGCTAAAAAGTTAAATGTCAGTCAACAGCAGGTATCTAGATATGAAACAGCAGAGTCAAAAATAAGCTTTGAAAAGCTATTGTTAATATCTGATGTTCTAGATCTTAATATTCAATATCTATTAAAAGTTATCATTAGTGATAAATTTAAAATTATTTCTGATGATTAGCTTTTAATTAAATTCTATGGACAAGATTCCAATATGGATATTTATATTTTTAATAGGGATGCGTGAATAAGGATATTCTTTTATGAGATAGCCTATCTCAATGTCGGTAAATACTAAAATAGTCAAATATAAAGGAAATGATGTATGAAATTTAATAAAATAGCATTAACTGTTCTATTAGCTACTTCCGCTATTTCTTTAAATGCTATGGCTGATAATTCTAATACAGGTGTTATCACATTTACGGGTTCTGTTGTAAATACGCCTTGTAATATTGCTCAATCTTCACTGAAACAAACAGTTGAGTTTGGTCAACTTTCTCGTAAAGCCTTAGAAAGTGGTAAAATGGTTGAGGCTGATTTTGATATTGAATTTACAGGTTGTGATTTTACTAATTTTGGTATAGATGCCACTAGTGGTAAGCCTGTTCCGGTTAAATCAATGGAACTTGTCTTTACTGGACAAAATTATGCTGACACAGCAAATACATTATTGGCTACTTCTGCTGGTAATACAAATAACTTGGGAATTTTAATTGATGGTTTTGAGTTTGGAAAAGCAAAAGATATTTTACCAAGTATTACAAATCTAAAGGGTGATAATGTATTAACCTTTAAAGCTCTTGCTAAAGCTGTTGATGCAAGTAAAGATGTTTCTGAAGGTAAATTTAGTGCAATTTCTAATTTCCGTATAACTTATCAGTAATATGAATTAAATTGACTGTTAGTAAATAAAATGCTGGCAGTCAATTTTATCTCTTGAATAAGAATTTTTTAATTTATTATTTTTTATATTAATTTTGTTGGTTTTATTTTATATATCAATGGGTTTTTTATTAACTTAGAAATAAACCAGCTAAAGCTGAAGATTCTATTTATATAATGGAGAAGAAAGTGGCTATTTATCGACGTATAGGATTGCAATTAATTGGCAGTCTTTTGTCACTTATTTCTAGTACAGCATTGGCTTTCGATCCTAAAGTTATTGAGCATGAGGGAAGTACTTATCTAGTGGGTAGTGTTATCTCAACTCCTTGTTCTATTGTAATGTCAAATCGTTATCAAACGGTTGATTTTTCTTCTTTAACTTTAGCTATGTTATCAAGCAAAGAAAAACGCGAACAGCAGACTTTACCATTTGAAATAGAACTTCGTGACTGTGGCAGCATTTACACGTCAATTGACAGCAAAACATGGATGATACGTTTTGATGGACAGAGCGTAAGTAATATCAATGCATTTATCTTGCAAGGCTCATCTAAAGGTTTAGGGGTTTCTGTTCTAGATAATAATAAAAATGCATTAATACCAGGAGAAACATATCCTTTATTCGATAGCGTATTACGACAAGATAAATCGGGACAAATCCTCTATCTGCGTTACTTCCTTAGGCTAGAACTCACCGGAGAACCTTTACGAGCTGGAGATTACCAAGGACTGGTTCGTTTTTTTATCCATTATCAATAAAGGTAGATGCATTTTCTTAGGCTCTAATGAATAAAGTATTTTATTACCTCTAGGATGGGGATGGTGAATAGTATGATATTTGAACTCAATCAGTTAAGGCAAGTCGTATTATTGACAATGAGTATTAGTGTGTTTTCTGCTTATGCTACAGAATTCAATATCGATGTGTTAGATGCAGAAGATATACAAAATATCGATATGAGCCAATTTTCCATTGCTGGCTATGTTCCCCCTGGTGATTATGTATTAACAGTTTTTGTTAATGGACAACGTTTAGGCGCACCTCGCGATATCACGGTTTTAGAGCAAAAAACGCAAACACAAGCTATCTGTATACCTGCTGACTTACTTGATTCTATTGGTTTAAAAGAGTCTGTAAAACCAAAAGTGACTGTATACCCTAATAGTCAATGCCTTGATCTTTCTGTTTTGAAAGGAATGCAAACAGTTATTGATCTCCCAACACTATCACTCAAAATAACGATCCCCCAATTATGGATGGAATATAGAGATCCTTATTGGACTCCTCCTGCATTATGGGAAGAAGGAATTAATGGTGCTTTCCTTGATTACAGCGCTAATGTTTCAATCACCGAAGAAAAAGAGGGGGATAAACGTACTTATTTGTCCACTAATGGTACTGCGGGTATTAATTTAGGTGTTTGGCGCTTTCGTGGTGATTATAGTGCCATCTATCAAAAAAAGCGGGGTGGCAGACAATCACAAGAAATACACGATTTTGATTTTAGCCGTCTTTATGGTTTTACCTCCTTGAAAAAATTGGCTTCAATTTTAACTATTGGAGAAAATTATTTTTACTCAGATGTTTTTGAATCATGGCAATACAGCGGTATTTCATTAGAAAGTGATGATCGCATGCTACCTCCCAAATTAGTGGGGTATGCACCAGAGATCACAGGTGTAGCAGATACCAATGCAACAGTGATTGTTCGTAGCCAAAATCGAGTGCTCCTTGAAACAACAGTACCCCCTGGACCATTTCGTATTCAAACTTTAGATAGTGGTGTTCGAGGGATACTCGATATCACAATCCGTGAAGAAAATGGAGAAGAGAAAAAATTTAGTATCAGTACTGCCTCATTACCTTATTTAACTCGCCCTGGCCGTCTGATCTATAAATTAGTGATGGGTAAAACTCGTTATGATGGACATCATTTAACAGGTAAACCCGTATTCAGTGGTGAATTCTCCTATGGTCTATCTAATGCTTGGTCGTTATATGGGGGAACACAATTTAACAGCGATTATCAGGCAACGGCGATTGGTATAGGACGGGATCTATTTTCTTTTGGGGCATTATCACTTGATATTACTCAGTCTTTTGCACGTTTTACTGATAAAAAAATAAAAGGGCGTTCTTATCGTCTTAATTATGCAAAATCTTTTGATGCACTACGCACGGATATTACTTTTGCTGGGTATCGATTTGCTGCTAGAGATTATCGCACATTAACTCAGTTTATGGATCAACGTCGTACTGGTTATGATATTCGCTCTCCAAAAGAGAACTATCAAATTTATATAAACAAGTATTTTGATAATTTTAATATATCACTAAATTATCAATATAGTACCTATTGGCAAGATAAACCTCAAACACAATATGGTTTATACGCAAGTACTAATATCAGTATTCCAATGTTATCTCAGCAAAATGCGAATATATCTTTATCAGCAACCAGAACTGAACGAGATAGTGGTTATCAAGATGATGCTATTAATCTGTATTTAACAATACCATTATATAAAGGCCATAGCATTTCATTTTCTGAATCATATTCTCGTATTGGTAAAAGTAATCAATATAGCCATAGAGCAAGTTATAGTGGTTATAGTGATCGCGATAATTATAGTCTGAATGTGGGCTATAGTCATGGAGAAGAAATTGATAGCCAATCAAGTATCAGTGGTTATTATTCTCGCGACTTTTCTCAAGCTAACTTATCTGCTAACGCAAGTTATGTACCACAACAATATCGTAGTGTTGGTGCATCAATTAACAGTGGTATTACAGCTACAACTCAAGGTATTGCGTTGCATCGTTCAGCTAATGGTGATACTCGTTTAATGATTGAAACACCAGGGGTTGGTGATGTACCTCTAGATAGTGGCGTTATCAAAACTAATTACTTTGGACTTGCAGTTATTCCTAATGTTAATAGTTATCGTAAATCTACGGTTTCTATTAATACCAGTCAGCTACCTGAAAATATAGAAACGCTAGAATCAACAACTGATATTACCTTGACTAAAGGGGCGATAGGGTATCGCAGTTTATCAGTAATGAAAGGGGAAAAGTTGTTTGCCATTATATCCCTAAATGATGGTAAGAAACCGCCTTTTGGGGCAAGTGTACGTAATGCGGATAATCGTGAGTTGGGTATTGTTGGTGAAGATGGTGTGACATGGCTAGTAGGCATTTCATCAAAAGAAAAACTATCTGTTTATTGGGCAGGGAAAAAACAATGTGAGTTGTCACTTCCTGAAGATTTAGCATCGCCAACTAGCATGTTATTGCTACCTTGCTCTTCACCTACTATATCAAAAATTACAGAAAATTAATTATTAATTAAATGTTTTATATTGTGAGGTTAGTTATGTTTAATTTTAGTCGTGGGTTATATTGTATTCTTGTTGGGTATTCCATATTTATTTCGATGGCGGCACATAGTGCTGTGACATTAGATAGAACGCGTATTATTTTCCCTGGAACGGAAAAGTCAATTAATATTACTATTTCTAATGATAATCCTGAAGAAGCTTATCTCGCACAAAGTTGGATAGAAGATTTGCAGGGGAATAAATTAACTAAAGGTGCTATTTTAGCAACGCCTCCATTACAGAGAATCGAGCCAAATAGTTATAGTTTAGTTAGGTTAAGTACAACACCAGAATTACATAAATTACCACAAGATAGAGAGTCGGTATTTTATTTTAATTTACGTGAAGTACCACCGAAATCAACAGATGGCAATACATTACAAATTGCTTTGCAATCTCGTGTAAAACTATTTTATCGTCCAAATAGTATTTTATCTGAAGCAGAAACTAAATGGACACATAAAGTGACATTAACCAAAACGGCTCAAGGCTACCGAGTTAATAATATAACGCCTTTTAATTTAACAATAATTGGATTTGGAAATAGTAAAGCAGCCGCTGAAAAAAATCCTTTTGATGTTGTCATGGTGCCACCTAAATCGACTCATGATATTGCGTCTTCTATATTATCTACACCTTATCTTACTTATATTAATGATTATGGTGGTAAACCATCGTTGGTATTTCGTTGCCAAGGTGATACCTGTGTGGTAACTGGTGAACAATAATTCTTAACAATATTGGAATATAGGAAAAGTAATGAGTAAATATCACGTTTTTAAAATAGCCAAATGGTTCAAAGTGCTTTTACTCATTGTTGGCTGTGCATTCAGTCAATTTATTATAGCCGAAAGTTCTATCGTGAGTACTACGACAAAACAATCAGTTTATGAGTCATTACATCAAGGAGTAGTTCAAGTGAGAGCCACTCTGTTTAATGCGCCTTGTAATTTATCTTTTGATAATAATTTAAGTTTGATTGGATGTGGAGCTGGAAAAGATTATCGCACCATAAACTTATTTGATGTAACAGCAAATACTCCTGCAAGTATTCGTTATTATGATATACAACGAAGGCTATTTTCTGAAGATTATTCACTTTCATTACACAATGGCAATAATCCAATATATTTACCCACCTTAATGAAAGATCAACATATATTACGTTTAGAGGTAAGTTATGAATAAGATGGTGAAATTTCTAGGGCTTATTTCTTTAACAATATGTAATTGGCAGTCTCAAGCATTAGCGGCCAATAATTTAGATGTTGAATTTAGCGGTGAGTTAATCAGTGTTGCATGCCAAGTCGCTTCAGAATCAATAAATAAAAAAGTTACTTTACACAATCTACGTTGGCAATTTATTAATGAAAATGAAATTAGTAAAGTGACTCATTTCACGATTGCGATTGATAAGTGTAGTGAAACTGACTTACAGAAAAGTATTAAATTAACCTGGAAAAGTAACGAATTAGTTGATATCGATGGTAATCATTTTCTTATTACTAAAGGGGATAGTGGAGCACTATTAGGAATTATTGATAATAATGGAAGGTCTGTTATATGGAATAAACCGATGACAATTGGAGATGTAAGTGTTGTTGATGGTTCACAACAATTTGAGTTTGGTGTTTTTGTCCGTAAGCCAGCAATAGGAGAAATTAAGATTGGTGAATTTTCCAGTATCGTAACTTTTAATGTGGAGTATGAATAGTGCTAATATGGCTAAATAAAATGAAAAATTTATTGGGTGTAGCTTTATTATTTATTTCTCTAGTATGTAATGCTGATATTTTTATTAATATATCTGCAACAATGGTTGAACCTGTTTGTAATATACGTAGTGAAAATGGTAGTGCTCCATT
Organism: Proteus sp. G2675; assembly: GCF_963886535.1. Taxonomy (NCBI): domain Bacteria; kingdom Pseudomonadati; phylum Pseudomonadota; class Gammaproteobacteria; order Enterobacterales; family Morganellaceae; genus Proteus; species Proteus sp. G2675. Next base: position 5,972 of record NZ_CAWPCB010000002.1, on the reverse strand, counting down.
AAAAATTGGTTTTGATACATTGACGATATCTTCACTGACTAAATCTCCTGTGGTAAAAGATTTTTCACTTTATATATCAGACTGTAATTTTAATAATACATTAGCCATTGTTTTAAACCCAAAAGGAGGAAGTACGCTTTTATATAAAGGAAAAAATATATTAGCAACAAGTACGGATGGGTTAGGTATAGATATTAATGAAGTGACTGGTGGAACTATTCGTTCACTGGAAACAAGTAAAAAGCATAAAATCAATCCAGAACGAATTAATTCAACTCTTTATCGTGTTGACTTACAAGCTCAGTTAGTAAATACAGTGCCTATTAATCAATTAAAACTAGGGAAGTTCAATTCAATAGTTACTATTTCAGTGACTTATAACTAATGGATATTTTTTATGTTGAAACTAATACATAAATTTTCCTCGTGGAAAAAAGAAATAGCATTAAATAATGTAAAAATACCTTTATTAAATGACCTAATTTATTTCTTAATATTATTAAGTGTTTTTTTTATTAATTTTATATTTACATCTATTGCTATTGCAGATTATGCGCCAAGAATTCAAGATATAAATACTGGCTATATGATTAAATTGGCAAGTAACAGTCCTATTGCATTAAATCCAGTGAAAGGTACAGATGGTAAAAACTATTATAAAGTTGGTAATACGATTGTGATCAATAATACACCATCTAGTGTAAGTGTATCGGGGATTGTTCAGTGCATCGGGCTTACTTGGGGACATGCTTCAACAAATATTTCTTGGAATAATGCATATCATCGCTTGTTTACATATGTACCTATGGCTGGTACCAATATAGAAGGCCATATGGCATATCGTATTAATAGTAATTTGGTAATGACCATTGATACTCAAATGTTGAATTGGGTAAATATAAGAGGATCTGTTTGTGAACAGGCTACACCAACATTAACTGCTCATGCCAGTGAATTTACTGTACAATTTCCAATCAGTGTGACATTTTATATAAATGATATGGTTATTGATTCTCAGCTACCTATACCTGAAATGGATCTAGGAGGTTATGTTCGTGCATTTACACGATCAGGAACGAGTCCTCCTCAAAATTCTTGGGCATTGAATGATGTCACTGTTCCTATGCGATTAGCAGCATCACAATTAAACGTAACTTCTTCTTGTAAAACAGTAACAAGTACAGGACAAGTAAGTACTTTAAATTTAAAGCATGGGCAACTCAATACATTAAATTATGACAGCTTAGTTACAGAAAGTGTAACTTATAATTGTGTTTTTTCAAAAGCAACAAAAGTGAGATTACGTCTCGATTATATAACTGATAACGATCCTCAAAAAAGATTACCGATGGTGAGTACCCAAAACAGCAATAATAAAATTTATAGTGAATTGACCATGACAGATGAAATAACCGGGCAAAAAGGTAAAGATTTTAAAATTGACATTAATGATTTGAGAACAATTAAGATAACCAGCCATCTTCAAGGAACAAATGCGATAGCTGGAGATTATAAAGGTTCAGCTTGGCTAATCGCTACGTTTGATTGACATATTATGATTTAGCATATAATTGATAGATATTTTCATATAATTATCTGAATAAGTCTCTATTTATCATTAGGATAAGTAGAGGCTTATTTTTTTTGAAATAGAGTGATTAAATTTATAAATAATACGATTGTAACGTATTAAAATTTTTTGGGATTAATTAACTTATTGATAAAAATGATTTTATAAATAATTTTTATTAATTGAACTATAATGGTTTATTTGGGCTATAATGTAAAAATATTGATTTAAAATTAGATACTATAGCGGTTTTGATAAATAATAATGAAATAGCACAATTATAATACTATAAAAATATATTTTAAAGAGGATAAAAAATGCATGATAAAATAATTAACGATATCCTTGATTGGATAGAAGATAATCTGACTAAACCAATATCAACAATAGATGTAATAAAAAAATCTGGTTATAGTCAAAGATATTTTCAAGATCTATTTCTGCATAAAACAAAATCAACTATTGCTAAATATATTTTGTCTAGAAAGTTATCTATGTCAGCTATTTTGCTTAAATTAACTCGGTATTCTATATCAGAAATATCTAATGATTACTCTTTTACTTCTCAGCAGAATTTTTCAAGAGCTTTTAAACGATATTTTAAGGTAACGCCTGAATTTTATAGAAAAAGTAAATTTTGGGATTTTAGATATTATCGACCTCAACATAAAGTATTTGATTTTAAAAAAATAAATTGTCAGTTAATTTATTTATCAAAAGATAGATTGCTTGATAATAATTCTGATGATTTTAAGTTTTTTGATATTTCTATTCCTTTTGACTTTAAGTCAAATATTGCAATAGAGGGGCTAGGCTATAAAAATAAAAAACAGATTGAAATAATAAAAAGTCTTGTTGATTCATCAAATGATAATTTGTGTGTATCTTATAATTATTTCCTTAGTAGTAAAGTTAAAAATAAAATTACTGTAAAATATAATATAAAATATATTCATGATTATAATTTTTCCTTTAATAAAGAAGGTCTAAAGTATTATCTATTTTCATTTTTAGGCTCTTGGGAAGATTATATGATTTTATCCAATATTATCTATATGAGAGAATTACCGCTATTGCAAGCCAAGAGAAGAGATGGCTATGATATAGAAATATTTAATTCAGGTAAATTAGATAAAAACATTTGTTCTTTAAATTATCTTATCCCTATAATTTAGACATTTAAGTTTTTTCGGAGAGCTTTTATAATACTTCTTGAATTTTTTAATAAAATAGGAAGTATTTTTATACCCAGACAATGAAGATATCTGTCCTATTGTTAAATTTGTTGTAGCCAGAAGATTCATTGCGTGTGCCATTCTTACCGTTGTTAATAAAGTCATAAAATTAGTTTTTTCTGCTTCAAGTTTTTTTCGTAATGAAGACTCACTAATAAATAATTTACTACTAATCTCTTTTAGAGACCAGCTATGTTGTAAGTCACTAATAATAATATCTTTTACTTTTACTGATGTTAATTCTGGTTTTGATTTTAATATAAGGTTAGGTATATCAAAGTTTAACAGTAAATATGCGATTTTTAGTATCTGACTAAGCGAAGTTTTGTTATTTGTAATGACTTCATCATTAAATTTATTTTTTAATCTATTGAAAAATAGAATATCTTCATGATTTGCTTGTTTTATAAAGCTATCTTTATTATTATCTTGAGTAACTTCCTCTTTTTTATTGTTAATAGTAATTTTTAATACTTCCATCATAACTTCATGAGATAAAAATATAAATTCAGGCATTTTATTTTTTCCTAAGATAATATCTAATGCTGAATTTTTTTTATAAAAACGATACTGTCGTTATCTATTTGATATTTAACATTATCTTTTGTTATGGATATTTCACAATCTTTTCTAATTAACAAAAGAATGTGGTTAGAGAAAATAATGTTTTTAAATTTTAAAGTATTATCTATATAGGCATTCATATTAAATTCTTTTGCTTCCTAATCTAATATTAAATGGTTTATTTTTGTTTGTATATTTAACAATAAACAAAATTATTAATTTATAAGCTTTTGTAAATAAATTATTATCATGTTGATGGAAATAAATAAATTAAAAAATAACGTTTTTAGATTTAATTATCTAATTGGGTTATTTTTTATCATATTGCATTATTTTTCTGTGAGGTATTTGTTACTTTATTTTTTCCTATTTATTTTAGAGAGTTTTTAGATCCTCCATATATCTTTATCTTTTTTGGGAATTTTATATTAAGTAAAAAGGTTGTTTTAACATTTTTGGTGTTTTTTTATGTTAAAGATGTTAATTGTTATTATTTATCTTTTGCTTTTTTGGTCTAATTTTATCATTTTGTTAATTATCATAATGGGTGATTAATTTATCATTTTGTTGGCTTAAAAGAATTCTATTAAAAGCGTAAAGTTCTCATAAATAGAGTATTGCTACTCTTATTTGGATTGTTTTAGTTATGGGTAGATGTATATGTTAAGAGATATCAGTAGGTGAGAGTAAAAAGAGTAATGTTGTTTTCATGTAAAAAATATAATTAAAACAATTGGTTATTTTATCTTGGTATTTTTTAAAACCTTATGTTGGTATTTTTATGGACATAAATAAGATTTTAGGCCGAGAGATTAAATTTTTAAGAAAACGTTCTTTGCTGTCAGGATGCGAATTGGCAAAAGCCTTTGGAATAAGTCAACAGCACCTTTCACGGATTGAGCGAGGAGAAGTTCAATGGAGTGTATCTTTCCTACTTAGAGTATGCGCTTTTTTTGATATTCCAATGATTCATTTTATTAAATTGATAGAGAAAGAAACATCTTCATTTTCTATTGTTGATAATAATTTATGTCAATTTGAATTTATTGAAATAAATAATAGGAGAAGGATAGGTCATAGAAAGTAAAGGTAGATATTTATAGATGTTAGCAGTATTACATTAGATAGCCTCTAAATTAATTTAGAGACATTTTATACGAGAGTTATATATGAATATAATCTTTTTTGAAAAGAATTCAAACGAGAAAGTACAATTACAACCTCATGCTAAGCATACTATAACGGCGAAAGCAGGGGATGTGTATCAGTTAATTGATTCAGATACTCAACTTTCTCCATTAGATATTCAAGCGCATCGTAAATCGGATGATCTTATTTTATCTAGTAAAGAACAAAATATAGAAGTTGTTATTAAAGATTTTTGGCAAGAATGCCAACCAGGGGAACAACAATGTTACGCCACTTTAAATGTTTTAGATTCAAATGGTGTAATGGGACAAGCAACTATTACTCAAGATGGTCCTGTTTTAGAACATTTAGTTGCTGGTGAAACAGGTACTCTTTCTGATAATGATGATGGAATTGGTCTATTTTTATGGGTTGCTGGTTCAATCGGTAGTGCATTAGCGATCTTTTTAGCTAATAGAAATCATGGTGGTGACAATAATAAAGGTAATGAGGCTGATATTACCGCGCCGAGTAAGCCAGGATTAACTGCTGAAGATGATGGTTCTGTTTCTATCGATTTACCAAAAGATGCCAATAAAGGTGATTCTGTAGATGTTACTTTTGAAGATGAGGATGGTAATTCAAATACTGTCACATTAGAAAAGGGAGATAATGGCTGGACATCAAGTGATCCTGAATTAATTCCTGATACAGATAACAATCAAGTCACTATCCCTAATGATAAGATAAAAGATAATAGTGATGTTACCGCAAGTGCGAAAGATCCGAGTGGTAATAAAAGTGATGATGTTACTGTAACAGCCAAACCTGATCCCGTATCAGATATGCCTGTTTTAAGCATTCCAGAAGTTGACGATGGTTATGCGAATGCAGAAGAGCTGAAAGACGGTTTACAAGCAGAAGTTACTTTGCCAGCGGGTACGGTTGAAGGGGCGGAAATCACCTTAACGGTCACTCGTCCAGATAATACTACAGAAACGATTACATACACTGTAACTAAAGATGATGTTGCTGCAGGTAAGATTTCGATTGATATTCCTAAAGATGCGGTACAAAACGGCCAAAACAGTGTCGATGTCAGCTTAACTCAAGGCAATAATCCAGCCAAACCAGGAAACAAAGTAGATTTTGCTGTTGATGGACAAATCCCGGGCGATACAGATGGTGATGGTGTGGTGGATACCACGCCGGTAGTGACCATTCCAGAAGCCACTGACGGGGTAAATGCTGACGAGCTAAAAGATGGCGTACAGACCGAAGTGACTGTACCGGGGGGGAGTGCGGCAGGTGACACACTGACACTCACTATTACCAAACCAGACGGCTCAACCGACACTGTTGAACACACACTGACTGCAGATGAAGTGACGGCAGGTAAAGCCGATGTGACAATCCCCGCAGATAAAGTGACAGCAGACGGTAATTATTCTGTTACCGCAGAAATTACTGATCCG
>NZ_CAWPCB010000001.1:0-1316 GCF_963886535.1 Proteus sp. G2675 | reverse complement strand
CTTGTTGATTTTTCAACATCACCGACTAAGTGCGGTGGAACACCAAAGAAACGCGCTAATTCACTGACTTGAAATTTTCGGGAAGACATTGTTTCTGCATCTTGAGGACTAACGCCAATATCTTGTGCTTGAAATCCCCCTTCTAAGATCCACAATCGTTTTTTAACGGGGCCACCCGCAATTTCTTTGAAATTCTCTTCAAGTTGGCTACGTTGCTCTTTATTTAATACCTTATCACCCGTTGTTAGAATTTTAGGAGACTTAGCCCCATTGGCATAAAACTCACGTTGTTGATCTTCCATCGCAACGGCCGTGCTTGCTGTCTTACATGCATAAGCAATAGGCGACAATCCAACTAACCCATTAAAACCAAACCCTTTTAAATGAAAAATTTCATGTTGTTTAAATTTCGCAAATTCATGATCACGCTGATATTTATAGATAATATTCCTCCCCTCCATGCGCACATCCATATTGGCAGACAACAGAGGAAGCAAGCTGATCACATCACCGACTTTATTTCGCTCAATCAACGCGAAAGCATTACCATAAAAGCAAAGCTGCATAGTCATTGCCTCTCGGAATTCTTGAGCCGTCATATATTGATTGGGCGAATATCGCAGTAATCGAGCCAATGGGTGACTTAAATCGACTTTGGTTCTATTTCCCTGTTTATCCGTTTCGAACACATCCAGTGGCAAACAAGCCGTTAACGTCGAAATTAAGCTAACACAACGCCAAACCGTTGATATTTGGAGTATTCGCTCATCATTTACAGAAGAACCACCAAGTGAGCCTTGCGCTGAGATAACGCCTGATTGTGAACCTTGTTCAGGTGTCACGAGTCTTCCCCCAACGAAGAAGGAAGCCAGACGCGCAAACCAACCATGATTAGTGCGCAAATCGATTGAATATTGTTTATCTGTCATCACATACTCAATGGGTTAGAGAAAAAATCATCAAGGTTGCCATTATCAACCTCACCTTCCGCAGCACCAATCGCCATTGCAGAGGCCACCACACCATCGATTCGACCGGTGCTTTTTTTCTTGGCAAAGACGCGGTTATCTTTTTGGTCAGCCTCAAGCACAGCGGATGCAGCATTCCATCTCAAACAAGGATTGGTGTGGATCTCAATCTTCTTGTCATCAATGAGCTGTTCAAACAGTTCGATAGAGTGTGGCATCCACAGCCCTGAATCTTTGGCTTTGTAATATCCTTGTCCATGCGGAGTTAAAGGAACCGTCACACCCGCGTCATCGAGTTTGGGTTCAAGGTATTTAATGCGATAAGGGTCAAAGGCAATGGCTCTCATG